>CALMPJ010000140.1 GCA_937871585.1 uncultured Acidobacteriota bacterium
TGACTGTTCGGATGGCGGCATAGCCGTGACGATCGCCGAAAGCTGCTTCGCGTCCCTCGGCCGCTCGGCTACTGGAGCAGCCGTAGATCTCGTTTCGAATGGACTCTCGAAGGAGACAGTATTGTTTGGAGAGACACCGTCGCGAGTAGTTATTAGCTTTGGTGCTAACGACCTCGAAGCTGTCCGCGAGATCATCGGCGAATATATGTTTGCGGTCATTGGTAAAGTTGGCGGCGAGCAATTGAGTATCGACGTCGATTCACATAACGCCATCTCGTCCGATATCACCGAGCTTGAAGCAGCGTGGTCCGGAACGATCGCGACCACGCTCGAAGTTTGATATCTTCCAATTCAAGAAAACTTCATAAAACCTTCATAAAACGCTAAGTACATTTCGGCAGAAGCAAAGCAGAATTAGGATCGAGTCATTACAACTCGATCCTTTTTTGCATTTCGGAGATGAAGATGAGAACTGCCACGTTAATTGCAGGAATCGTACGCCTTGCCTTATTCGCTGTATTTGCGACCGCTTCGGCGACGGCGGCAACATTTACGGTCACAAACACCAACGACAGCGGTGCAGGCAGCTTGCGTCAGGCGATCCTTGACGCTGCGGGTGGCGGCGTTGATACGATCGTGTTCAATATCCCAGGCGGCGGCGTAAAAAAGATCGCTCCATTGACACCATTGCCGAGCGTTGGGCCAAATACGATCGACGCGACGACACAGCCCGGCTGGTCTGTCGGTAATCTAATGATCGAACTAAGCGGTGAGAACATAACAGCAGCGGACTCAAAAGGACTGCAATTCATCAGTCTTCAGGCATTGCCAATGGTGTATGTGTGTGGGCTTGCGATAACACGCTTTCTTGAAACCGGCATCTACATTCAGGATTCCGAGAACGTTACGATCGAAGGTTGTCACATAGGTACCGATACTACGGGAACATTCGCATTAAGCAATCAGGTAGGTGTTGTTATTCGGGCAGCAACATCAATCTTCGTCACACGAAACATAACGATCGGCGGTACCACTGCAGCAACGCGCAACGTAATAACAGGAAACAGTTTCCTTGGAATGGACATAGTCGGCGGCAATAACCATGTTGTTAAAGGAAATTACTTCGGCACGGACAAGACCGGTACATATGCTGTCTCAAACCTAGTGGCAATAAATGCGATCGTATTTCAGGGCGTTTTTGGCGGCCCGACAACTGCCGAGCGTAACGTCATTTCCGGTAATCGCGGCAGAGCGATCGTTCTGGACGGAAGCGAATGTACGGTCCAGAACAACTATATTGGTGTAGCAGCCGACGGTACTTTGCCGCTCGGAAACGGTGGTAACGCCGTTGACCTGCTCGGCGGCTCTGACGACAACACCGTCGCCAACAACCTCATAGCTCATAATTTGGGCGAAGGCGTCAATGTCCGTGATTCGTCGGTTCTTTCCACCGGCAACAAGATCACGAACAACTCTATCTTCAATAACACGCAGAGTTTCGCCTTCGATAATCTAGGTATCGATCTCGATGACAACGGAGTTACGCCTAATGACGTGGACGATGCGGACACAGGAGCAAACAATCTGCAGAACGCGCCGGTTCTAACTTCAGCATCGACAACACTGACCAACACGAACATTCAGGGAACATTCAACAGTGCGGCAAGTACGTCATACCGAATTGAGTATTACGCCAACGAATCAGATCTTAGCGAGGGCAAGACGCAGATCTTCGTGCAGAACATTACGACGAATGCCAGCGGAAACGCGACGATCAACGTAACCGTTCCATATGCATCGCACTATGGGCAGTACGTAACTGCAACCGCGACTCGAAATGCCGCACCATTTGATACATCTGAATTTTCGGTGCCGATCCCGATCTCCGTCACCACATTTGTTGTGACAAATACGAATAATTCAGGAGCGGGCAGTCTGCGGCAGGCGATCCTTGATGCGAATGCGACGGCGGAAGCCAACTTGATAACCTTCGCGATCACGCCTCTCGACGGTACAGTGAAGACGATCACTCCAACCACGGCGTTGCCAACCGTTACGAGTCCCTTGGCGATCGACGGTTTGACGCAGAACGGTGCGAGCTGCGGAACGCCAAAGATCGAGCTCAACGGAACTAGCGCCGGAGCCGGTGTGGAAGGCCTAACGTTTACTTCGGACAACAATTCGGTACAAGGCTTGGTCGTGAATCGATTCTTGGGTGAAGGAATGTTGTTCGATTCGAGCCTGACGAACACGATCCGCTGCAATCGGATCGGCACGAACGCGGACGGCAATGCAGATCTCGGAAATGGTGGAAGCGGCCTTTTCCTCGACACTTCGCATTCCAACCAGATCGAAAACAACACGATCTCAGGTAATACACAAGCCGGCGTGCGAGGGCTCATCATTCAATACAATTCGATCCGCGGCAACATCATTGGATTGAGTTCGGACGGCTCAAGTGTTCTGGCAAATTTGCAGGGAGGCATTTTGCTAGTCGGTGGACATTCAAACGATATTGGCGGTACAACTGAGGCAAAGCGAAATATCGTTTCGGGCAACAGTCTTGGCGGAATACTGATCGCGAACAGGTTCAATAATCGCGTACGAGGAAACTATGTTGGCGTTGACGGAAATGGAACCGGTACCACATTCGGCAATGGCGGCGGAGGTGTACTTATCGGAGCCACAACAGATGACAACGTTATTGGAGGAACTAACACCGGCGAAGGAAACGTTATCGCGAACAATACAGGCGATGGCGTCTCTTTCTTGAGCACTGCGGGAACCGGAAATCGTGTCTCGGGAAATTCGATCCATGATAACGGCGGCCTTGGCATTGACCTCGCCGACAACGGCATCACAACCAATGACGCTGATGATCCTGACTCCGGTGCGAATGGCTTACAAAACTTCCCGGTCCTGACAGGTGCGGAATCTTTCTTCGGCGGTTTGAAAGTCATCGGAACGCTCAACAGTACTCCAGATACTACATTTCGGCTTGAATTCTACTCAAATGCGTCGTGTGATGCATCGGGAAATGGCGAAGGCAGAACATTTGTAGGGGCAATTGACGTAACCACAGACACAAACGGTGACGTAAGTTTCCTTCAAACCGTCACAGGAGTTGGCGTGTCGGTTGGTGAGCAAATCGCTGCCACAGCGACACGAAGATCGGCACCATACGATACCTCGGAATTCTCTCAATGCCGTGTTGCGACTGCCCTGACCGGAGCTACCGAGTTTACGGTAACGAACACGAGCAGCAGCGGTGCCGGCTCATTGCGAGAAGCGATAACTAACGCTAATGCCAATCCGGACCTGAGTCAGATCAAATTCAACATTGCCGGCGGCGGTGTCAAGACGATCATTCCGACAACAGCATTACCACAGATCACACAACCGTTGATCATCGATGGGCTTTCCCAGCCCGGAGCGACGTGTGCAACACCGCTTATCGAACTTGATGGCACAAGCACGTCAGGAGCCGACGGTCTTAATGTTACTGGTGCGGCGGATGTTCGTGGATTGATCATTAATCGATTTGACGGTGACGGCATCGAGTTCTCGATCAAAGGAAACAACAGCGTTCGATGCAGTCGGATCGGCGTCAGCTCCGACGGTCTTTCACCGTCACGAAACGGCAGTAACGGGCTTTATTTCAATACTGTCAGTAACAACACGGTCGGCGGCATTAACGGCGACGGCAATGTAATTTCCAGTAACGGGGCAGATAATCCGCCTGGATTCAATTTTGACGGTGGTATTCATTTTTTTCTTTCGACCGATAACGTCGTACAGGGCAACATCATCGGACTGAACAAGGACGGTCTTATCTCAACCACATTCCTGACCAATCGTCAGGAAAGCGGAATTGTGATGCTAAACACGGACCGGACATTGATCGGCGGAACTACTGCCGCTGCGCGAAATATCATTGCCGGAAACGATTCGGTGGGAATATATACACAGAACAGCGATGATAACGTTTTCAGCGGAAACTACATCGGCTTGGACATTAACGGCACAACTAGCGGGACGACTCTGAACCTAAACGGAGATGCCTTTAACTTAGGAAATTCACATGGGAACCGCATTGGCGGCACGGAAAGCGGCTCGGGGAATGTCATCTCCGGCAATTCTTCAGGTATTGTTCTCAGCGGCGCAAGCAAGGAAACGGTCATCCAAGGTAACATTATTGGTCTAGCCGCCGGCGGAATGTCGTCGGTCACCGCTCCGCAAACGGACGGTATCGAACTCGGACCTAGAAGTACAGCGATCATCGGCGGTAGAACAACGGCGGACCGAAACATCATCGCAGGAAATAGCCGCGGCATTGTGATCTCAAATAACAATTTGACGGGCGAAACGGCGAATGCCTCGATCGAAGGAAACTACTTAGGCTTGGGTGCTGACGGCTCGACTGTATTTAATAACGGCGTGGTCGGAATTCTGCTGGAGGGCCTAGCGAACGGCAACCGAATAGGCGGATCGGCGCCAGGTTCTGGAAACGTTTTTGGCGGCAGCGGCTCCAAGATCCGACTCGATTCAAGCAATAATCTGGTCCAGGGAAATCTGATCGGCATGACTGCCGCCGGCACCGCAGATTCGTCGCCCTTCGGCACAGGCATCGAACTTCTTGCCAATGGCACCAACAACACCATCGGTGGATCGAGTGTGAGTGCGCGAAACGTGATCTCCGGCGGTGCCGACGGTATAAGGACAGCAGCCGGCGTAACAACCGCTAACGGAAATGTCATTCAAGGAAATATGATCGGAACCGCTCCGAACGGCACGTCCGCACTACCTAATTCGCTGAACGGCATTGTTCTCGAATCAAGCAACAATACCGTCGTGAACAACACGATCGCCTTCAATACGCTGAAAGGAGTAGTAATACTTGCGAGCGGAAGCGGCAACCGTATTTCTGCCAACTCGATCTTCTCGAATGGAACAACCGCTGCACACGTTGGCATCGACCTCGGAAACGATGGGGTGACTCCGAACGACACCGGCGATGGCGACCTTGCCAACAACCATCAGAACTTTCCTGTGATCACAGCTGCCGGTGTTTTCGTCGCGGGTACCCTCAACAGCAATGCAAACTCAACATTCACGGTCGAGTTTTTTAAACAATCCGTAGCCGACACAAGCGGTTTTGGCGAAGGAGCGACGTACATCGGCTCGGTCAACGTAACAACTAATGGAAGCGGCAATGCCACATTTACGTTTACGCCTGCTTCGAGCCTTTCGCCCGGACAGTTCATCACCGCGACCGCTACGAATCAAGGCGGCGACACCTCTGAATTCTCGCAAGCATTTCAGGTCAACGGCCCAACCTCTGCGAACGTTGAGGTTGCCGGCCGAGTCATTTCAAATACCGGAATGCCCATTGGTCGAACCTACCTGACGCTTGCCGATCAGAGCGGCAATGTCCATCAGTCGTTGACAAATCCATTCGGCTACTTTAGATTCTCCGATGTTCCATCGGGGCAGACCTACATTCTGAGTATGAATTCGAAATCGTTTGAGTTCACGCCGTCGAGCATTGTGTTGACAGTAACTTCCGAGATAACTGACATGATGATCATCGGTACAAGACGAGAGGACCATACTGCTCCTCAACAATCTCCGATCAAGGACATCGGTCCGGCGAAACTTGACCCGAATACGCTGGACAAGCGGCGGCCTTGATTGCATCGCCGGCGAGGCTTAGTCTCTAGTAATGAGCCTCGCCGGCGTTTATCTTCATATTCCATTCTGCAAGTCGAGATGCTCGTACTGCGATTTCGCGACCGATGTGTGGCGAGATGCGGCCTCGGTAGAGCGGTACGTCGATGCGATCTGTTCTGAAATTTCAGATTTCAAATCTGAGATTCTAATGTCCGTTGACACCATCTACTTCGGCGGCGGAACACCATCCTTACTTTCGCCAGAACAAGTCGAACATATCCTCAATGTCTTTCGTGGCAATTTCGACGTTACAGCCGATGTCGAGATCACAATGGAGATGAATCCAGCGACCGTGACGCCCGAGACGCTCAACGCATACCGCGAGCTTGGCGTAAACCGCGCGAGTTTCGGCGTTCAGACATTCAACGAACAAGATCTAAAACTGCTTGCTCGCGGACATGATGCGAACGATGCACGGCAGACATACAAAATGCTTCGAGATGCTGGCTTCACGAATATTAGTTTCGATCTGATAGCCGGATTGCCCGGTCAAACTCTCGATGACTGGACACGAAATCTCGATGAGGCTCTCGGGATGTCACCGGAACATTTGTCGCTCTACCTGCTCGAGATCCACGAAAGCACGCCTCTTGCCGAGCAAGTTCGTAGTGGCCGGCGAAAGCCGATTGACGAAGAAGTAGCTGCGGAGATGTATGAGTTGATGCTTGATCGACTCGTAAATGTTGGCTATGAGCAATACGAGATATCGAACTTTTCGAAGCCGGGATACGAATCACGCCATAATTCGAAATACTGGACACTCGATTCGGTCTATGGCTTTGGCGTGTCCGCACATTCGTTCGACGGAACACAGCGATACGCAAATGTTCGCGATACAGCTCAGTATGTAGAGAAGATAGAATCCGGTTCATCGCCTGAAGCATTTCGTGAGAATATCGACCGCGAATCAGAATCGATCTTTCTCGGCCTGAGGTTGGAGCGCGGCATTTCGATGACGAGCAATCAGATCGACAAGTACAGAAAAGAAATCGAAAAGCTCGCCGCCGACGATCTCTTAGCGTTGGACGGCAACAAGTTAAAACTAACTCGTCGCGGCAAGTTGTTTTCAAACGAAGTGTTCGCGGTGTTCGTCTAGTTAATACGCTTGATGCGTCCGTCCGTCACCGGTGCGATGGTCGCGTTTGGCGAGTTTTTGATCGCATTTTCCAGCATATCGGAATCTTTCGGTGCAGTCGCCGCGTCGGTCAAAAGCTTGCCTTCCTTGAGCATCGTATATCCGTCGCCGCCGCGAGAGACTAGAAAATCAGATGTCGCGATCGAGTATTTCGCATTGTCATCTAGCGGTTTTCCGCCGACGGAAACGGAGACTATACGGCTGCCGGCTGGTTTCTTGGCATCGAATTCGAATCGCAATCCTGATACCTGCGGAAAGCGTCCGGGCTCGGCATCTTCGCCGGGGCCGCTTCGGGCGACGCCGTGTTCGAGTATTCTTCGAAGCAAAGCTCCCGAAACCTCGACCTTTACGATCGGATTATTGAACGGCAATATCGACAGCACGTCACGTTTTGTGAGCGGGCCGGGCTGATACGTTAAGTCAGCTCGGATCGAGCCTCCATTCATAAATCCGATATCGGCTCCGGTCTCTTTCCGATATGCGTCTGCTATGAAATTGCCGACGTTAGTTTCCTGCGTTCGTCCTGATTCGGAGATAGCGTCGAGTGCGACCGAAGTTGAGCCGACGGCAACCGCGAGTCGTTCTAGTAATGGCCGATACTTTTCGAAAACGGGAGCAAACTCTGGTGCTTCGGCGATCTTGTCGGTGACCGGAATGATCTCCCAATCGATCGCCGCCAGCTTCTTCGTTGCCGCGTCAAACGTCAAATTGAACTTGCCGATCTCACGCGCATCAGCCGTCATCTTGAATATCGGCGTGCCGTTTGCGGACGATTGCAGCAGCGTATGTTCATGGCCGCCGAGAATCAGATCGAAATCGGCACAGCGGGCAAGCTGCTTGTCCTCAGACATGAACAAATGGGTTAGTCCAATTACAGCGCTAACCTTCTCTTTTTTGCGCATCTGCTTGACGAGCTTCTTTGCAGACGAACAAAAGTCAGTTACGTTCAACGCGTTTTCCATCGACGAAGTTTGCTTGGTCGCCGGCAAAATGTAGCCGATGATGCCGATCTTGACGCCTTGAAATTCGCGAATGACATACGGCGGCGTATTCGCAAACGTCTTTCCGGTTCGTGTATCGACAACATTAGTTCCGAGCCATTGAAACTTTGACTCTTTCATTCGGGCAAGCAGCTCTTCGGTCTTGATATCGAACTCGTGATTACCTAACACTGCGTAGTCCAATCCAACAGCGTTCCACGCATCGATCATCTGTGCGCCTTTGTATGTACGCGTTTCGACCGACGGTGACAACGTGTCGCCGCCGAGCGTGAATATCGTATTCGGATTTCGAGCGAGGGTTTCTTTTCTGACGGTCAACAATCTGGCAAGCCCGCCGCGAGTTCCGCCGTCGACCGGCGTGAATTGATACACGTCGTTCACGTGCAGAATAGTGACGCGAACAGACTGGCCAACGGTGGCGATAGTTCCAAATAAGACAACGGCGAGAAGCAGCAGGCGTTTCATAATGTCATTGTTCGAGTTTCAAGTGAGTTCGGGCTTCCCAGATCTCAGGGAAACATTTTTTTGTGATCGTCGTCATCAAATAGCCGACGCCGTCCGAGCCACCCGTGCCGCGTTTCATTCCGAGCATTCTCTCGACCATCATTACGTGATGAAAACGCCAAAGTGCGATGTTCTCGTCATGCTCGATCAGGAGATCCTGCATATTGAAAAGATCAGGATGATCTTCGGGCTTGGCGAGAATTTTGACGATCGTAGCCACGCGGCCATCATGATCGCCAACGTCAAAGCCTTCGCGACCGAGCAACGCCCAGAATTCGTCTGCTAGACTTGGTTCGGCAAATCGACGCCTGAGGCGTTCGTACGAAAATTCGTCGTTTCTGAAATTCTCGAGCAGTTGTTCGCTCTTTAAGCCCGAGACGAACTCGAGCTCACGAAATTGCATCGACTGAAATCCGCTTGCGGGATTTAGCTTGTCGCGAAATTCGAGAAAGCCGATCTGAGCCATCGTCTCGAGCACGTGTATTTGCGACACCATCACCTTTTCGATCGCTGTCACCGCTTTCAAGCTGTGATTTACTCGAAAAGCGCGGCCCTCGCCGAGCCAGCCGATCGTCGCGTCGATCTCGTGCAGTATCTGTTTGAACCAAAGCTCGTATGTCTGATGGATCACAATGAAGAGCAATTCATCGTGGCTTGTCGGATCAGAAAGAGTCGTCTGAAGTTCCAGCAATTCAGGAACGCGAAGGTATTCGTTATAGGTTAGAAGCGAGTTTTTTCCGTATTCGTGTGACATTTCCGGCGGGCAATCTAATTGCTGTTATTGAGTCAATATTGGGTCAAACCGCCACCTATGTCAACAAAGATGCCGAAATGTAAAGAAATGTAAAGAAAAAGTGTAGAAATCCCTTGACACGGTACCTATTTGTTCGTTAAATTTTGATTCGTCAATCAACAGTCTCTCGATCTATCAAAATCGATCTTGCAGTTTAAGATGTGTTTTTGTGTTAACGGTTATCACCCGAATAGGTGACAACGAGTGCGACAGAAGAAGCTCTGATGAATCGCAAGATTGAAAAATGACTATTTTCTCGATCTGGTCAGTGACCGGAACGAGATCAGATTTAGTTAGCATCTTTTGGAGGAAGTAGAAGTAATGTCAAAAACAACTGGCAAGGTTAAGTGGTTCAACAATGCAAAGGGCTATGGATTTATCGAGCAGCCCGGCGAGCAGGACATTTTTGTCCATTACAGTGCGATAAGCGGTGATGGATATAAGACGTTGATACAGGGCCAGGATGTGGAATTTGAAGTAACCGACGGGCCTAAGGGCCCTCAAGCGGAGAATGTTGCAACTGTGGCGTAGCGCCATTACATTTTAGTCATTTACTTGGCCGGCGGCTCGAAAGGGTGGCCGGCATTTTTTGTTCGTACAATTCCTTGCATAATCGCGCGATTTCGGTCAGAATTCCGTGGATTCCAAAAACACCTTGAAGACCGGCAAAACCATATGTCAACATCCATTTTTCGCACGAAATCTATCAGTCAGATACAGGCAGATGCTGCCGCAGGCTTTTCAGACGCTGAGGGCGGCCATGACGGAAAGCCCGGTTTGAGACGCACACTTGGCGTTTTTGATCTCACGCTAATGGGCATCGCCGCGATCATCGGAGCGGGCATTTTTGCGATGGTCGGCAAAGCTTCCTACAACGGCGGGCCGGCGGTCGCGACGTTGTTTATTTTTACAGCATTTGCGTGCGGGTTTTCGGCCCTTTGTTATGCCGAGTTTGCTTCGCGGATACCTGTAGCCGGTTCGGCATATACATACGCTTATGCATCAATGGGCGAATTCATCGCGTGGATCATCGGTTGGGATCTGATCGTCGAATACGCGATCGGAAATATTGCGGTAGCGATCTCGTGGAGCGATTACTTCACTGGGCTGCTGAAAGGCTACGGCATCGAAATTCCGTTGCACTTTACAATGGATTTTCTCACAGCCAAACGTGGCTATGCTGCTGTTCAAGAAGCAATTGCAAGCGGCGCAACGATCGATGTCCTTACTAAAGCCTGCGAAGCGAAAGACGCGGTCGTCAGCTGCGGACAGATCGATGGCTACACTGCTTGGTCAAATGCTCCTAATATCGGCGTTCCTGTCGTAGCTGATCTTCCGGCATTGCTGATCACATTGGTTATTACGACGCTGGTTTTCATTGGTATTCGCGAATCAAAATTCGCATCGAACATAATGACCGTGCTCAAGGTCGGCATTATCTTGCTCGTCATTTTCCTTGGTCTCAATTACGTGAATCCGGCGAATTGGTCGCCATTCGCACCGAACGGCGTCGAAGGCGTGCTAAAAGGCGTCTCGGCTGTCTTCTTTGCCTACATCGGTTTCGACGCTCTCTCGACCACAGCCGAAGAATGCAAGAATCCACGACGCGATCTGCCGATAGCGATGATACTGTCGCTTATTATCTGTACGATCCTATACATCGCTATCGCTTTGGTACTCACAGGAATGGTCAGCTACACGAAGCTTGATGTTGGCGATCCGCTGGCGTTCGTATTCGGTCCCGAAGGTGCCAACATTCCCTGGGTCGCGGGCATCATTGCAGTAAGTGCGGTGATCGCACTTGCGACCGTGTTCCTCGTGTTCCAGATCGGTCAGCCGCGACTCTGGATGGCGATGAGCCGCGATGGCCTGCTGCCGAAGATATTCTCGTCAATACACCCGAAATTCCACACGCCTTGGTTTGCGACCATAGTGACAGGGATCGTAGTAGCGATACCGGCTCTGTTCATGAACCTGACAGAGGTGACCGACCTCGCAAGCATCGGCACGCTGTTCGCATTTGTTGTCGTGTGTGCGGGTGTATTGTTCAAGGACAAAGAGTTCAAAGAAAGTGGAACTCGATTCGTGCCCTATATTAACTCGCAGATCCTACTGCCGATCATCTTGATCATCGTGGGCTTTACTATTAACTATTTCAGCCCGACGTTTTTCGGTGAACTGTTTACCATAACGCCGAAGGACGACGAGACGATGCTGGCGGCGTTTTCGCACAAGATACCGATGATCTTTTTCGGGCTCACCACGCTTGTTCTACTATTCTTTAGCCTGACGAAAAAGCTTTCGCTCATCCCAATACTTGGCTTGCTGTCTTGTTTGTACTTAATGACCGAACTCGGCGTGACGAACTGGATAAGGTTTGGCTTGTGGCTGCTGGTTGGTTTGCTCATCTACGCAGTATACGGCTACAAGAATAGTCATCTGTCGCGGCAAAGTGATACCGCCGACGCCTAAAGGCACTGACTGAGAGCCGTTCGAAAGAGCGGCTCTTTTGATTTACAAAACTTTACAACTTGGCAAGAACCGACGCTGTATGATTTACGTCTAACTGTTGTCCGACTAGTTTAGTCAATTCTCTTGGAGTGTAATTTTTATGAAGAAGAATCTCGTTTTTGCGGCTGTCGCCGTGTTTGCATTCGCCTTGGCAGCAAGTGCACAAGACACCAATTTCTCGGGCACTTGGAATCTCGACGTTTCCAAGTCAAAGATCGCCGGTCCGCCGATCGAATCACAAACTCTGACCATCTCGCACACCGGTGCCGAACTTAAGGTTGATACAACCACCAAACGTGGTGCTCCGCCGGCAGGTGCTCCTCAAGGACCTCCTCCCGGAGGCGGTGGCGGCGGCCGCGGTGGCATGATGGGCGGCGGCGACGGATCGACGACGTACACGCTTGATGGAAAAGCCGTTAAATCCCAAATGCAGACTCAAATGGGAGCGATGGACATCTCAACCACCGCAAAACTCGATGGCAATAAGATCGAGATCACGCGTTCGGTCGAAACCCCAATGGGCGCTCGTTCAACGACCGAGAAATGGACGCTTCAGTCTGACGGCACGCTCACTATCGAATCTCAACGCCCAAACCGCGACGGCGGTACGGACACAACGACTCGAGTATTTACGAAGAATAAGTAAAGCATCGAGACTGCTTTGCATTGAGGCCGTTCGCGCTATTGTGCGGACGGTCTTTTCGTCTGTCTTCGTTCGATAGAGCCTATAGCAAGCCAGAAAAAGCTTGACACAGCGTTGCGTTAATGATACACTAAGTTTGCAGTCGCAACGGCGACAAGCTCTTTGATAATCAATTGTTATTATGGGTGATTCAGGCCCTCAGGTCGGTCTCTACGAGCTAACTCTCCTTCGTGCCATTAGCGTTTGTTATGGTTTCTTAGTGGCAAAAGTGAGCGTTTTTGAGGCCAGCGCAGATTTTCTTGTAAAGTGTTGAATTAGTTAGGCTTAACCCCTCTGTAATTTGTCACCAAAAGCTTTCTAATCTGTGAATTGCAGCGTCTCGATTATCTCCTCGAAGTACTTTCGTCCAAGTTCAGCAGAATCAGGCGGCAGGCTGACGGCGCCGACTACGGCGTGGCCGCCGCCGCCGTATTTTTCGCAGAGTTCGGCGATGTTGTGCGTACGCGGACGCGGTGCCCAAGGGTTTGAGCCGACCGAGATCTTGGTGCGGAAATGGCTCTGGCTCAAGGAAACGACGTAAGTGACCTCAGGATGGAAATAGTAAGGAATGAACTTGTTGTAACCTTCAATGCCCGTGCCGATCAGATCGAAGTGCACAACACCTCGATCGGCGACCGCCCGCTGCTTGATCGTTTCGACGGTTTCCCAATGCTGTTTCAGGATCGGTTCTAATCGCTGTTGTATCGCATCGCTTGCGACAATATCATCGAGTGACATTCGGGTCAGCATTCCGATGATCTCGGCGACAAAAGCAGGATCTTTTTCGCCTTCGATGACCTGCATCAGCTTCAGTGCGGAGGAGCGAAGTTCGACGCATTGTGCGGGTGATTCGTACAAAGCACCGTCGATGATATGGGCCCAATGAATTAGCTCTGCAAGTGACTCGTCTTCGAAACCATACTTTTCCTTTGCGATTCGAGCAATGAATTCCGCACATGATTTGCTCGTCGTGTCGAGAAACTTTTGCCCGCTCGTGTCGGCGTTAAAGTGAGCTTCGTCCTCAGGTGTGAGGAAAGCTGATTGGTGATGATCAAACCACCATGTCAGGCGTTCGTCGGGGCAGTATTTGAAATCGACGATCGCATTCTCTTCGCCATCAAACTGCTCGCGGTCAAACGCATTTCCCGCACGATGCATCGTCGGCGTGTAGCCGACCGTAGCGTTCGCATCGAACGTCGCACGATAGAATTTGGTGAAGATGGCAGCGGACGAAACGCCGTCGAAACAGTTGCCGTGATAGAGTATTCTTAGCTTCATAAGCAAAACATATTAGGCTAGAGGACGCGATTCCTTTCGTCAAGACAAGAAATGAACATCAGATACGGTACAAAAGCTGACGCACCGAGAATTGTTGAGTTTCAGGCCGCAATGGCAATGGAAACCGAGAACAAAACACTCGACACTGAGGTCGTTCTTGGTGCAGTAAATGACGTATTCGACGACGCCAACAAAGGCTTTTACGTCGTCGCCGAAGAAGACGGGATCGTTATTGGCGGACTGATGGTGACGTTCGAATGGAGCGATTGGCGGCGCGGTTGGTGGTGGTGGATACAGAGCGTTTATATCGTAAGCGAGGCCCGCGGAAAGAAGATCTATTCGCAGCTCTACGATTTCGTTAAGGACAAAGCTCGCGAGGCAAGCGACGTCAAAGGCATTCGCCTTTACGTTGAGACCGAGAATGTCCATGCTCAGCGCGTATACGAGAAACTTGGAATGGAACGTCTGCCATATTACATGTACGACCACTGGTTATGACCAAGATCTCCGAAGCCGAATTCGCCAAGCTCGTCGCTGGCATCATCGAAGACCGCGAAACGATCATCAAACACAATCCTCTCGGCACCCGTGAAGAGATCTTGCTCTGGATGCTGTTGAGTGTGTTGGTCAGTTACCTGAATCTAGCCGAGATCGAATCGCCTTGTTTTAAAGGCAAGCCTGACGCTGAGACTTATCGGCAAGCCATTGTTTTTGTTCTGAATGAAAGAAGAGTAGATAGCTTTGATATCGAACCTTTCCTAAAAAAGATAGTTGATGCTAGTTGAAACATTTCCATTGACAGCTTTCCAGCAAAACACGCGGATCGTCGCTTGTGAACAGACGCGGCGGGCGATATGTATCGATCCGGGCGAGCAGAGCGATGAGCTAATAGATTTCATTAGCGACAACCAACTTGAGCTGCAAGCAATCACGTTAACGCATGGACATCTAGATCATGTCGGCGGAACGAGTGACCTTGCGAAGGCGTTTCCTGATGCCGAGGTGTTGCTGCACAAAGACGACGAAGACCTGTATTACGGTTTGCCAAAACAGCCGTTGTTCATGGGCATACAGCCGGCGCAGCTCGAACAGCTTGGAATGGCGTATGATCAGCCGCCGAAGCTTACACGCAATTGGGAAGACGGCGAAGTTTACGAAGTCGGCGAACTGCGATTCTCGATACGGCACTGTCCCGGACACACTCGCGGACACGTTGTTTTGGCTGAAGAAACAGAGAAACGTGTGTTTGTCGGTGATTGTCTGTTTCTGGGCTCGATAGGCCGAACCGATCTGCCGGGCGGCGACTACGATCAACTTATCGATTCGATAAAAAGGAATATTTTATCGCTCGACGGTGAGACGATCGTTTATTCCGGCCACGGTCCCGAGACGACCGTTGGCCGTGAACGTACGACAAATCCTTTTTTGACAGGAGTTTACCAAATGTCTCGCGGACGATTTATCTAGGAGGAACCATTAGATGCGGCGATCGATTTCAGTATTTCTCATTCTTACACTGAGCGTCGTGGGTTTATTTGCTCACGGCAACGACAGTCATTTTCCGAAACAGCAGGAAGCCGCGTTCAAGATCACGAACATAACCGGCAACGTGCATCTGCTGCAGGGCCGCGGCGGAAATATCGCTGCGATCAATGGACCTGACGGTATCTTGATCGTCGATGATGATTACCGAGAAATGAGTAAAAAGCTTTCCGAGGCGCTCAAGACGCTCGGCAGCGAGAAACCGAGGTTCATTCTGAATACTCACTGGCACGGCGACCACAGTCAGGGCAATGAGTTTTTCGGGAAGGATTCGATCATCATTGCTCATACAAATGTCAGGACGAGAATGTCGCAGCAGAATGTGCTTTCGGCTTTCAATTTGACGGTGCCGGCTTCTCCGGCTCATGCGTGGCCGTTGATGACATACACTGAATCGATGTCGGTCCATCTAAATGGCGACGAGATCAAGCTAGTTCACTATCCGAACGGCCACACTTACGGTGATACGATCGTGTGGTTCAAGAAAGCAAACGTCGTGCATCTCGGCGACGATTTCTTTGTCGGCAGATTTCCGTTCGTCGATCTCGACAGCAACGGCAGCGTACAGGGCCTGATCAACAACATCGCGGCATTGATAGCCGTCATTCCAACCGATTCGAAGATCATTCCCGGCCACGGACCGCTATCGACTCACGCGGATCTTAAGGCCTATCATGCGATGTTGGTCGAGACATCGACGCTCGTGCAAAACGCGATGAAAGCCGGAAAGACGCTTGAGGAGATCAAAGCGACGGGTTTTCCCGAAAAGTATAAGGAAGCAGGCTCGGGTTTTATCAAAACACCGGCGTGGATCGAGACTGTGTATAAGAGCTATTCGAAGAAGTAAGAATATTGACCGCTAAGAACACGAAAAGACGCGAATTAATGAGAATCAAGAACTCTCATATTCGCGTCTTTTTGCGTAATTCGCAGGCAAATTCCTATGCCACGGTTATTGAACTGTCCAGATAGACGTCTTGGATCGCATTGAGCAATTCGACGCCTTCGGCCATTGGGCGTTGGAAAGCTTTGCGGCCTGAAATGAGGCCGGTACCGCCTCCGCGTTTGTTGATGACCGCAGTTCGAACAGCATCAGCCATGTCGCCTGCTCCCTTAGATTCGCCGCCTGAATTGATCAGGCCCGCACGTCCCATATAGCAGTTCGCTACCTGATAACGAACAAGGTCGATCGGGTTGTCCGACGTAAGCTCGGTGTAGATCTTCGGATTGGTCTTGCCGTAGCTGCTCTCGGTGTTGAGCATGTTGTAGCCGCCGTTTCGCTCCGGCAGCTTCTGCTTGATGATGTCAGCTTGGATGGTCACACCAAGGTGATTTGCCTGTCCCGTCAGGTCGGCTGCGGTGTGCATGTCACCTTCGGGGCCTTTGAATTTCGAGTTTCGCAGATAGCACCACAGAATCGTCGCCATGCCAAGTTCGTGTGCATAAGCAAATGCCTCTGCGACCTCAGTGATCTGACGCGTCGAATTGTCTGAGCCGAAATAGATCGTCGCTCCAACAGCAACGGCTCCCATGTTGTACGCCTGATCGATGGTGCCGAACATCACCTGATCGAACTGATTCGGATACGTCAGCAACTCGTTATGGTTGATCATCACGACGAAAGGTATCTTGTGTGCGTATTTGCGGGCAACAGCACCAAGTACGCCATAGGTAGAAGCAACAGCGTTGCAACCGCCTTCGATGGCAAGTTTGACGATGTTCTCAGGTGCAAAATAAGCAGGATTTGGAGCGAACGAAGCGCCGCCCGAATGTTCAATGCCCTGATCGACCGGCAGGATCGAAACATAGCCCGTTCCTGCCAAACGGCCAGTGCCGTACAAAGTCTGCATCGAACGCAATACACGCGGATTACGGTCCGAATCAGCCCATACGCGATCTACAAAATCGCCTCCGGGCAGATGCAAATTCTCTTTCGGAATTGTCGTCGAAACATGGTTCAGTAGCAGATCAGCGTCGTCGCCGAGCAATTCACTAACACGATCGTGAAAAGTCATTCTATTCTAAGGTTCTCCTTAATGATCTCGCCGCATTCGGCTCAATAAAATCGAGATTATATCACAACCGAATATTGACTCGAACCGTAAAGAAAACTATTGCATATCTACCGCACAAAGGCGTATTATGCATTCAGAACATCGACCTAACCCAACTCGGACTATTCGTTTTTCCCAGAATGGCAGGTAGTGTGTATCAGTAGCCAGACTTCACCGAGGTATTTGATGAATTCTAGATCGACGATCCTTGTCGCTAAAGCGATCATTCTGTTCGCTTGCATAACTTTCGTTTTTGATAATGTGGCCTTTTCGCAAGATAAGGATTGGCGGCTGATCGGGCCGGATGTACTAAAGGCGGAAAAGCCGGTCGTAGATGCGGACGCCGATGCCGAGGCGCTACTTTGGGAGGTTCGCATCGACGACTCTTCCGCAGACGGCTTTACAATGAAGAACTACGTTCGGGTGAAGATCTTCACCGAACGTGGCCGAGAGAGATACAGTAAGTTCGATATTCCGTTCTTCCGCGGCTTGAAGATCAAAGATCTGGCTGCCCGCGTCATCAAGCCCGATGGAACTATAGTAGAGATAGGAAAGAACGATATTTTCGAGCGAGAGATCGTCCGAGCTTCCGGGATCAAGGTAAAGGCAAAATCGTTCGCTGTGCCGAATATCGAACCAGGAGTGATCGTTGAATACCGATACAAGGAATCATACGCTGATGGTGGAGCGTCCGGACTGAAACTCGAATTTCAGAAGGACATTCCGGTACGAGATCTTAGCTATTACTACAAGCCCTTTCTAGGAGAACCGAGATATAAGGTCTTCAATACCAACGACGTAAAATTCATCAAGGACAAAGGCGGCTACTATCTCGCTTCCCGCACCAATGTCCCCGCTTTCAAACAGGAACCATTCATGCCGCCGGATGATATGGTCCGGCCTTGGGTGAGGCTCGGTTCTGCAAGGATCTCGATAAGTGGAATGGTTGCGAAAATGCAGCTGGCTACATTTTTGTCGGGACAAGCAAAGGGTCTCAAGAAAATAGCGGCTGAGATCCTCGGAAGCGCCGCGACCGAGGAAGAGAAACTAGCTAAGATCTATGAATATTGTCAGGGGCAAATATCGAACACATCATTCGACACCACTCTCACAGACGAAATGCGGGAGAAACTGCCCGAGGTCAACGATCTAAAGGATGTCATCAAGCGAAAATCCGGTTCGGCCATGCATATTGATATGTTGTTCGCCGCGCTCGCGATGGCGGCGGGCATGGATGCACGTATTGCTTACCTAGGTGATCGAAGCAAGATGTTCACATCGTCGGGAAATATAGACCAGGAGTTTTTGCATCCCGGTGCGATCGGTGTAAAAGTTGCCGGCAAGTGGAAATTCTATAACCCCGGCTCGAAGTTCGTTCCAATAGGGAGACTTGTCTGGTATGAAGAGGACGGAGCCGCCGAGGTTATCGGGGAAAAGCAGTTTGAATGGTCAACAACGCCATATTCTGATCATACGTTCACTAATACGGCTCGGACGGCAAAGCTGGTTCTCACCGAAGATGGAACGCTTGAGGGCGACATAACGGTCGAACTCAATGGCCAATTGGCGATCTCGTACCGAAACAACAACTACGACGAATCTCCGGCAAAGCTTGAGGAGAATCTGAAAGACGACATCAAACGCAAAGCTAGCAATGCTGAGGTCTCGGCGATCTCGATCGAAAATTTGTTGGACATTACAAAACCGGTAGTTCATCGATATCACATTAAGATCCCAAACTACGCTCAAAAGACAGGAAAGCGAATGTTCTTTCAGCCCGGCTTCTTTGAATATGGAACCCAGCCGGCGTTCACGAGCGCGCAGCGGCAATATGACATATTTTTCCGGCACCCGTGGTCCGAGAAAGACCGTATCGAGATAAAATTCCCAAGTAATTACATGATCGACAACGGCGAAACCCCTGCTCCCATCTTTGATAGAAGTCGAATAGTAGTTGACGAGATAAGTATCCGACTCGATGCCGCACGTTCAACGATCTTCTACGATCGCGACTTTTACTTTGGAGGACAAGGCAAAGTCCTGTTCGGGGCGTCGGTTTACAATGCGTTCAAGGGCCTTTGGGACGGCATTCACAAAATAGACACTCAACAGCTTTCGATCAAGCAGAAATAGTTATTTGCGTTAGGTTTGATGATCGGTGGTGAAATGCGAAATTTACTTACCAGACTTGCTTTCGGGTTTTTCGTTACGGTGATCGTATCGCTTACGGCGGTTTCAGGAGGACACGGAGCTGTAGTAGACGAGATACCGTCGTGGTTGCTGCAGGCACGTCAAAGCACTGTGCCAACATACGACAAGGAGGTTGTCGGTGTTGTTCTGTATGACGAGCAGATCGTCACTCTTGGCAGCGACAACAAATTGGTTACCACCGAGAACTTCGCTGTCCGGATACTCACTCGTGATGGCCGTTCACTTGCGGTTGCGCGTGCTCATTACCTTTCAAGTGCAAGTAAGGTCCGAGAGATCAATGCTTGGCTGATCAGACCGGACGGCACGACCAAACAATATGAGAAAAAGGACGTTGTCGATGTCATAGATGACAATGACGATATCTATAACGAAGGGCGGATCAAGGTCATCAACGGCCGTGACGACGTCGACGTCGGGTCGGTATTCGCGTTTAGCGCGACGACCGAAGAAACACCTCTGTTCTTTCAAGACCGATGGGAGTTTCAGACCAGGCTTCCCGTATTGCGGTCGCGATATACCCTGAATCTACCGAGCGGATGGACAGCAAGCAGCCTTACTTTCAATAGCCCTGAGATCAAACCGCAGGTGACTGGAAATAGCTATACCTGGGAACTGCGCGACCTGAAATCCATTCCGTGGGAACCAATGAGTCCATCGGTCATGAATCTCTCGCCAAGGATCGTAGTGAACTTTGGTTCGGGTTCGTCGGCACAAAGCGGCACACAGACATTTACGGATTGGGTAGACGTGTCTCGCTGGGGAGCTACCCTTCACGATCCTGCGGTCATCATTGACGACGCCGTGGCGGCTAAGGCAAGAGAGCTTACGGCGGACTCGACAACTGAGCTTGAACGTATTCGTGCGATCGGAACTTATGTGCAAAACCTGCAATACATCTCGATCGATATAGGCGTGGGCGCCGGAAATGGATACAGGCCACGAACTTCGACAACGGTACTTGGCCGAGGTTATGGTGACTGCAAGGACAAAGCGAATTTGATGCGGGCGATGCTCAAAGTGCTCAAGATCGATGCGTACCCGATTTTCATTTTCTCCGGCGATCCGACGTTCGTTCGCGAGCAGTGGCCCTCCCCAAAACAATTCAACCATTGCATTATTGCGGTCAAAGTCGGCGACGCTACACAGGCACCGACCGTAGCTAGTCATCCGAAACTTGGGCGCTTGCTGATCTTCGACGCGACCGACCAGTTTACGCCAGTCGGTGATCTTCCTGATTACTTACAAGGCAGTTTGGGCCTGATCGCTGCCGGCGAAAACGGCGGCATCTTTCGGATGCCGCTTACACCGCCCGAAACCGACCTGATCGAAAGAACCATCGACGCAAAGATAGAGGTCGACGGTGCAATGTCCGGTAATATCAAAGAGAAGATGATGGGTCAGGCCTCAAGCTATGCTCGGCGTGACACGCGAGAATCTTCGGCCGCTCAGTTTCGAAAAATGATCGAGGGCTGGCTGACGATGGGTGCAACAGGTTCTCAACTCGTCGATCTAAATTTCAAAGATATCCCGCAAGACGCACGATTTGACCTCAGCGTCGATTTCCGAGCGCCTCTTTATGGGCAACTGATGCAAGGCCGGCTGTTAGTCTTCAAGCCTGTTTTCGTCAGCAGACGTCATTCCGTTGCTTTGACCGAGCCAAAACGTTCAAGCCCGGTAGAGATCGAATCCGCCATGATGCGCGAAACGTCTGTTTTCAAGCTGCCACCGGGATTCGGAGTCGACGAAATGCCTGATCCTGTAACGCTTGAGACTGAATTTGGAAAGTACACAACAATTTATGAACATTCGGGCGACAAGCTGACGTTCAAGCGAACTCTAACGATGAAACGTACGCTTGTTTCTCCGGAAAAATACGAGATGGTTCGAACGTTTTATGCGAAAATGCGCGAAGCCGAGCAATCTCCGGTCGTCCTGATCAAAAAATAGATCGGGGCCTAATGTGAAATGCGGCGGTCGGTTTATGCCAATCGCCGCATTCTTGTGTCTTAACCGTAGATCTAGTTTGCCAACGGATTACCGTCAGCATCAAGATAAAAAACCGGCATTCCAAGTTCCTTAAGCCCCGGTTCGATGACCTTTCGGTCGCCGACAATGACGATCGCCATGTTGTCGGGGTCGAGGTATTTGTTGGCGGCTCGATTTACATCATCGAGTGTGACGGCGTTTATTTTGCTGATGTACTCATTGTAGTAATTGTCGCCAAGACCAAAGATGACCAGATTCGCAAGCTGGTTTGAGATGCCGCCAATCGTTTCAAATGCTGCCGGGAAACGTCGGATCAAGCTTTGCTTATTATAATCTAGCTCTTTCTGAGTGACCGGAATGCCGCCGCGAATGCCGCGAATTTCCTTCATCAGTTCGTAAACCGACTCTTTCGTAACGGCAGTCTGCATATCGCCGCCGGCACGGAATGGCCCAGCACCGCGACGATATGTGAATCCGCTGTTCGCTCCGTAGGTGTAGCCTTTGTCTTCGCGTAGGTTCATCGATATTCGCGAAGTAATGGCACCGCCAAGGATCGAATTCATTACAACTACAGGGAAATAGTCGGGATTAGAACGGTCAATACCAACTTGGCCTGCGGAAACTACCGACTGTGCCGAATTCGGGCGATCAACGATATAGATCCCGGGCTTGCTTACGGCTTTGGTCGAGGGCAACTGCTTTGGAGCAACACTTCCTGATGACTTCCATTCGCTAAATGCACGTTCCAGGCTTGCCTTCAGGGACGACTTGTTAAAATCGCCGGCAACTATAAGTACGCCATTTTCAGGCTTGAATGTGCTCTGGTAATAACCTACTAGATCATCGCGAGTGATCGCCTTGATAGTCGATTCGTTGTTGTCGCGTCCATACGGGTGATCACCATAGAGCACTTTGTTGAATGCCGTGTTGTTAATGATGTTCGGGGTTGAACGCTGCTGACGAAGCTGGACGAGCAGACGTCCGCGTGTGCTTTCGAGCTCAGCGGCCGGGAATGTCGGATTCAGGATCACATCCGAATAGATCGCGAGTGCAGCATCGAGATTTTTCGTCAAAGTCTGCAGAGATACGTTGGTCGAATCCCAACCGCCGCCGATGTTCATATTCGCGCCGATCGACTGAAGCTGGTTTGAGATATCTACCGCCGAACGAGTTTTCGTGCCGTCGTCCATTAGCGTTGTGGTCATACCGGCGACACCTGTTTTGCCGTCCGGCTCGTTTGCACTACCGGTTTTCATGACCAGATTCATCGAGATCATCGGCAGCTCACGCTGCTCGACCATCCAAACCTCCAGGCCATTGGCGAGCTTGGTCTTTTCGATCGGCGGAAGCGAAAGCTTAGGATCGGGGCCAGCTTTTGGCAATGCCGCGGCTTGAGCCGCGATCTTTGCCTCGTCGCGCTTCTCTGACTTTACCGAGGTTGGTTGATTTGCCTGTCGACCGCCCCCACCACCGGCAGCCGGTTTTGGCGTGTATGTCATTACCAGGCGATTTTCAGTCAAATAAATGTTTGCGACGCGCTGAACGTCTGCCGCTGTGACACGTGCGTAACGATCGAGGTCCTGCTGGAAATAGTTTGCTTGACCAACATAACCTGCATAGTTCGTGAGCTGTCCGGCCTTTCCAAGCGTCGTTTGCAATCCAAAGATCGTCTGCGAATCGATAGAGTTTTTGGCACGAGCGATCTCGTCTGCGGTCGGGGGATCTTTTTTTATCTTTTCTATCTCGGCAAAGATCTCCTTTTCAATATCATCGAGCGATCTGCCCGGACGAGCGGTTGCTTGTACTTGGAAGGTTCCCGCGATCTCGCTTGAATTATTGAACCCGAAAACATTCGAGACCAATTCTTTGCCGTAGAGCAGATTGCTCTGCAGACGCGAACCACGGCCTGACGAAAGTATGTTGCTCAGAATATCCAATGCCGGTTCATCCGCAGCGTATTGACGAACGGTATGCCAAACAAAGTAGCGACGCGGAAGCGGAGCCAATGCATCGTCAACATTTACGCGGATCTCTTTCGCGATCGTCGGCTGCGTCGGATTCGGACGCGTTATTTCATCGCCGACGGCAACCTGACCGAAATACTTCTCGATCCATGTTTTTGCCTGCTTCTCATCGAAATCACCTGAAACCACGAGGATCGTGTTCTTGGCCGTGTAATACTGGCGGAAGAAATCTTTGACGTCTTCCATAGAAGCAGCTTGCAGGTCTTCGAGCGAACCGATCGTCGTCCAGTTATAAGGATGAGGTTTTGGATAAAGTATCTCGCCGATCTTTTCGAACGCTGCACCATAAGGCTGATTATCGACGCGTTGACGGCGCTCGTTTTTTACGACGTCGCGTTGATTATCAAGCTTCTCTTGCGTCATTGCCGGTAGAAGGTTGGCGAGACGGTCCGCTTCCATGTAAAGGGCGAGTTCAAGAAAATTCGATGGAACGGTCTCGAAATACCACGTACGGTCTTGATTCGTCGTGCCATTTATCGAGCCTCCGGCCTCTTGCAGTGGTGTGAAATAGTCCGAATCGTAGTTCTTCGAGCCCTGGAACATCATATGCTCAAACAAATGTGCAAAGCCGGTACGGCCCGCCGCTTCGTTCTTGGAGCCGACGTGATACCAAGTACCGACGGTCACAACGGGCGTCGAACGGTCAACGTGAGTGATCACACGGAGGCCGTTTTTGAGTTTGTATTCCTTGGACTGGATCTTAGGCAGCTTCAAAGCCGTTTGACCAAAAACAGGCATTGTTGCGGCCCAAACCATAATTGCAACCATCGCGAAAACCAACGATCTTTTCATAAAACACTCCTGAAACTTAAATGCAGAAAAAGGCGGAGCCTGTACGGAACGTACGATAACTCAGCCATTTGCTGTTGATAAAATTAGATACGAATATCAGCTCGAAACTGTTTCAACCTTGGCGAGAGCCGCTATCTTCTTACGGTCTGAAACGACCACACCGCCGGGTTTCTCGACCGTGATAGCGAAGATCTTTGGATCCTTTGCTGCGAGTTTGGCATCGATCGGAATGATCACGTCACCATCCGCCGTGATGTCAAATACGCCGCCGTCCTTCGGGTGCTCTTCGAGTTTGGCGTTCTCAAAGATCCAGAGCTGATACTGTTCTTTCGTCTTGTCGTTGACCGGAAGACCTCGAAAGCGCATGAATCCGGCCTGTTTTGCATCGCTCCAAACGACTTCACCCGAGACGTTCTTCATGTCGCCGGTTGCGGTAGGCATTGGTCCCCATGTGGCCTTCACCATATTCGGCGACGCCATCATTTCGTCAAACTGAGCCTTTATATCGGGCTTCGCCGGCGAAGCCGTCGGCGTTGGTCCGCCCGCAACAGTCGGCCCCTGAGTTTGTTGACGTGAGAACCAGATGTTGACTGCCAGGGCGACACAAGCTGCCGCAGCAACGGCCCAACCGAGCCAGCCGAAAAATGAGCGTTTGGGTTTAAACTCGAAGGTCGGCTGCATGGCGTTGGCGTCTGCAACAGGCGAATGTTCAGGTTGCTCAGTTCCAAAATATGCGTCGGCAGACGATAGCACTTTCGCGCGCAGATGCTCAGGCATCGGTTCGATCTCGTCCATACCGGATAAAGCTACAGCCGAAGCAGCGATCTCGAACGAATCGTCAATGTCGTAATCGAGCTCAGCGGCGAGAGCCTTGAGCTGAACCAATTCGGCATTGTCGAGACCTTCGATAGCCTGTTTGGCCAGGAGGTCGAATAGTGTGTCGTGACGTTCGTCAGTCATACTGTTGCCTCCTGTAGATTTCCTGAAACTCCTAGCACTTCTCTCACCGCTACTAAGCCTCTTCGGGCGTGTGTCTTGACCGTCCCCAGCGGCATACCTGTCGCGTCTGCGATCTCTTGATGCGACATTCCTTGAACAATCGACAGCCGCAAAACCTGCTGCTGTTCGGGCCGCAACGTTCGCATCGCCTTTGCCGCTTCTTCTGCCTCGACGCTTATCTGCATCGACTGGTCAGAACGCGTAAACGGTTCCAGCAACACATCGTCAAGCGAATCCGCCGAAATGCGACGCGACGAATGCCGTATCTTATCGATCACACGGCGCCGAGCGATCATCGCAATGAACGTCGTCTCCGAGGCCTGCGACTCGTCGAATCGGGCAGCGTTCTTCCACAGATCAACGAACACCTCTTGTACAACGTCCTCGGCATCGTCCGGGTTTCGCATCAGCTTACGCGCGATCGACCAGACGAGCCCGCCGTACTTGTCCAGACATTCCTGGACGGCATTGCGGTCGCCGTTCGCGATTCGTTGAAGGATAGATTCAGCCACTCTTTCTAAATTCGATATAGCTAAGCTAACCCATCGTTCGCGTACAAATCAACCGCGACGACGCACAAGGCTCGAGGGGTATCGCCGTCAGATGTGTCTTCGCCGAACGTTAAACTTCGGTTTCAAGGGACGGAGAATTTTTTCTTAGCAAAATAGAAAGGACAAAAACCAAGAACAAAAGCACGGAAGTTGCCGCTGAGATCAGACAGAATTGGCAAAATGCACCAATCAGCGACGCCTGAATGTAAATCAATATTCCGGAGACGATCGCCATTACAGCCGCCTGAATTCCGAACAGCGGCCAAAGTCTGTAACCGTAAAGCGTTAGAAGAGCAAGCGAGAAAGCGATGAAATAACCAACCGCACCGATCAATGCTAGTGGAATGCCCTGAACCTCTGCGTATTGACTGGTCAAGACCATTTCGCAGCCTTCGATCAAGCTGCACGGCACCGGTTCGGCAGTGTAATGATGAACGGTAAGGTAAACAGAATCAGCAAGGCCCGCGATCGCCAGCACGATGGCGGCGACAGCGAGCCAGGTTTTTGGAACGAGCGATAGCATTACTTCGATGCCGGAGAAGCTGATGCCGGTGCGGACGGTGCGCTGCCCTTGGCAAGTTCAGCGTCGATCGCGGTCTTAAGACCCGAGACCGTCATGCTGTTAAAATCGACCAAGACGCCGTTGATAAAGACGCTAGGAGTAGAGCTGACACCCAGACCGCGACCGCGAGCCATATCGTCATTGACGCGGCCTTTAGTTGCAAGGCCTGCCATATCGGTCGTGAATTTATCGACGTTCAAGCCAAGGTTCTTCGCGTAATCGCTCCACATCTGGCGGTAATTCGGGCTCGATGACCAATCTTTCTGGTTATTGAAAAGCTGAGACTGGAATTCCCAGAATTTATTTTGCATACCAGCTGCCTCGACAGCCACTGCTGCGTCATATGCCTTGTCGTGAGCAGGGATCGAAAGCGGAAAGTTGCGGAAAACGAACTTGATACGGCTGCCGTACATCGATTTGATCTCGTTCATTACGGGATTTGCTCCGGCACAAGCGGCGCATTGGAAATCCGCAAATTCCTCGACAACCACAGCGGCATTCTGTCCGCCGGCGGCATATAACGTTGGCATCGCGCCAGCCGGAGCCGTCGCCGGATTGACCGGTGGCTTATTTGTGTTTCCGGCTGTGGGCCGAGCATTGTTGTTGCCTGTTGTTGGCGTTCTGTTGCTGATCAAATACCAGCCGACCAATACAACGGCGATCAATACACCGCCGATGATGAAGATCGGTGCACTGCTTTTTGGTTTAACTTGTGGTGCCTGTGGTGCCATTTATTTACGCTACCTTTAATTTCGTACTTTTGCTCGCCGAATTATCGAGAGCCTTACTAACCGCATCTACAATTCCATTCGCATCAAGACCATACTGGGCCAGCAACGTCTTTGGGTCGCCGTGTGTGACGATCTCATCCGGGACGCCGAGACGGACGACCTTTACTGCGTCTTGCATTTCGTGTTGCTCGAGCAGTTCCATAACCGCCGAGCCAAATCCGCCTGCAAGATATGCTTCCTCGACCGTAATAATAACGCCAGTCTCTTTTGCGGCAGTCAAGATCGTGTCAGCATCAAGCGGTTTGACGAATCGTGCGTTGATCACGGTTGCCTGAACGCCCGACTTTGCCAATGTCTCCGCAGCTTCGACCGCAGGATAAACCATCGAACCGTACGCAAGGATCGTCGCGTCCTTACCTTTTCGCAGCGTTTCCGACTTACCAACTTCGATGAGTTTTGGTGCCGCTGAAATATCAACGCCGTGCCCGTTTCCGCGCGGATATCTGATCGCGGCGGCTCCGGGATGCTCGATGGCTGTCAACATCATGTCACGAAGCTCAGCTTCGTCTTTCGGAGCCATCAGAATAATGTTCGGATAACCTCGGAAGTATGTGATGTCGAGCAGACCGTGATGCGTTGGTCCGTCTGCACCAACAATTCCTGCGCGATCCATTGCGAGCGTTACGTCTAGGTCTTGTAAGCAAACGTCGTGGATCACCTGATCGAAACCACGCTGTAAGAAAGTGGAATAGATCGCCGCTACCGGCTTAAGACCTTCGCACGCCATGCCCGCACAAAACGTCACGGCGTGCTGCTCGGCGATACCAACATCGAACGAACGCGCTGGAAACTTCTCGAGAACTTTGTCGATTCCCGTACCGTCGGGCATCGCGGCGGTCAGTGCGACGATCTTTTCGTTTGTCTCCATCAGCTCACACATTGTGCGGCCGAAAACTTCGGTGTACGACGGTGGAGCGACTTTCGACGATTTGTAAGGCAAGCCGGTATTCGGATCGAACGGCCCGGTCGCGTGATAGGCGTAATAGTTTTCTTCAGGATTCGGGAATCCTTTGCCTTTGGTCGTCAATGCGTGAACGATAACAGGGCCGTCCTCGACTTTTTTCGCGGCTTCGAGCGCTTTTACAAGTTCAGCGACGTTATGACCATCAACGTAGCCGACGTATTTGAAGCCAAGCTCGTTAACCAAGGCTCCCGGCAATACTGCTGCTGCGATCGCGTCTTTGACCGATTTCGCGGCCCGGCGAAGCTTACCGCCGATGCCGGGCACGCTCTCAAGTGCGTCGCCGATCTCTTCTTTCCAATGCTGATAGCTTTGAGCTTCCTTGATGCGATTGAGATAACCGCTCAGGCTGCCGACGGCCGGGGCGATCGACATGCCATTATCATTCAACAGGACGATCAGTCGTGATTTCAAATGGCCGGCTTGGTTGATGGCTTCCATCGCCATTCCGCCGGCGAGAGACGAATCGCCTATCAACGCACACACGTGAAAATCTTCGCCTTTGGTATCACGAGCGACAGCCATTCCAAGTCCCGCTGATAGCGATGTCGAGGCGTGGCCGGCACCGAATGTGTCGTATTCCGACTCGTCACGGCGAAGAAATCCGGAGATACCGCCGGGTTGTTTGATCGTTTTCAGTTCTTCGCGGCGGCCGGTCAGGATCTTGTGCGCGTATGCTTGATGCCCGACGTCCCATACCAGCCTGTCATTTGGCGTATCGAACACATAATGCATTGCAACGGCCAGTTCTACCGCGCCGAGACTTGCACCAGTGTGGCCGCCGATCTTCGAACACGTGTCAATAATGTACTGGCGAACCTCGTCGGCGACCTCTTGCAGGTCCTCGACCTTTAGTTGCCGCAGATCTGCGGGCGAATTTATCTCGTTTAGAAATCTCATCAAAAAGATGCTGTCAAACATTCAAATTTCGCATTTTCGAGCATCGATATGCAAATCAAAGCGCTCGAAACGTCGCAGTGATAATCACATGCGGGCGCCATTTTCACTGACATTTCTTTACATACGAAGTGCAATTTTCTTCAACCAAATGCACTTAACATCCGTCATAATATCCGTAAGCGTGAAAACGCACGAATCTATCTCAAGGAGTAATTAGTCATTATGTCAATTCGCAAATATTTGGTCTCCCTGTCAGCACTCGGTCTCGCACTCGTCGTTTCGACAGCAGTCGTAAACGCTCAGGAAGTAACCTCGACCGACAAGGTCGAAAAAGTTGAAAAGCGTGAACGCGGTTTTGGCCACGGCGATAAGGGCCGCGGATTTGGCCGCAAGCACGGCAAGTTTGGCCGTCACGGCATGGGTATGCGTGGTATGTTTCGCGGCATCGAGTTGACCGAAGCTCAGAAGGCTCAGTTCAAAGCGATTCGCGAAGCAAACAAGCCATCGGCTGAGCTTCGTGAAGAAATGCGTGCGATCATGATCGCAAAGCGTGACGGCACGATCACCGAAGCTCAGAAGGCTCGCATGGAATCGTTCCGTGCAGATCACAAGGCGAAAGCTGAATCGATCAAAGCTCAGATCGACGCTATCCTGACGCCGGAGCAAAAGCAGCAGATCGAAACCCGCAAGGTTGAAATGAAGCAGCGCAAGGAAGAGTTTCGCAAGCAGCGAGAGCTTCGCAAACAGCAGCAGCCGTCGGAAACCGTTAAGACGACCAAAGACAATTAACTCGATTCTAGTCAAATCGATCGGGGCTGTCAGCTATGGCAGCCCTTTCGTTTGTTTATCGATGCGTCGCGAGATCATCGGACCAAAGTTCTGTTGCTAGCATTTGGGTGTTCCTAGGTGAAAGCGCTGCTTTTGCAAATTGCTTCAATCGCAAGGCATTTAAAGCACATAGAATCAATGCTTTACAGGAAAACCTTGCCCTTTTCTCAAAAACACAAACCTTCGCACCGAAAAAACCATAACAAAAACTTATAGTGGGCGGCAAAGTGCCGTCATTAGGGCGTTATATCCACTTTGGATTTTCAAAGATCATGTCGCCGTTGCGACCTTTAACAATTGTATCAACTCTGCAACATCCGAGTCAAGTAGTTTCTCCGGCCTATTAGATATGTGGGCACAAAGAATTCTTCTTTCAGAAGACTCGATGTCGAGCACGATGGAGAACACGCATTACGGCTTTTTGTAATTCGCGCGGACGACGGTTTTGATGTTGCCGCGGACGTTGTAATCGCCGACCAATTCAACCTCAAGCGGATCGCAGGCAGCGACAAAATCTTCGAGGATAAGGTTGACTACGTGTTCGTGAAATATCTTCACGTCGCGGAATGAGTTGACGTAGAGTTTAAGGCTCTTAAGCTCGACGCAGAGTTTGTTTGGGATGTACTTAAGCTCGATCTTGCCGAAATCCGGAAAGTCAGAGAACGGACAGATCGCAGTAAACTCCGGAATATCGAACTCGATCCAGATCTCACGGCCGGGAAATTCATACTCGAACGTATCGAGCGGAAACAGGTTCATCTCCTCACGCGGAGTGGAACGGATATCCAACCCTTGCTGGTTTGACGCACTAAGCGGCGTGTCGTTTAACATACTTAGATTTTCTTGATTGCAGCTTGCTCAGGCCGTGCATATCGTTGACGCCTTCGCCGCGAGCTCGCGACAATAGGTTCACAAAAATGTGTGCAGTCGCAAACGCGTCGGCTGCTGCTCGGTGGTGATTTGTCAGGTCGATCTCGTAATGTTCGGCGACGGTCTTGAGCTTGTGATTGACTATGTCCGGCAGCAGGCGACGCGACAGTTGAACCGTACAGAGACACGAGTTTGCAAGTCGATGTTCGGGGAAAACGAGGCCGATCTCGTGGTTGAGAAATCTCATATCGAAGCCCGAATTATGAGCGACCATAACAGAATCGCCTATAAATTCGAGCAATTCGTGAACAACATCACCAAACAGCGGAGCATCGGCGACCATTTCGTCGTCAATGCCCGTCAAACCGGTAATGAACGCAGGAATCGGCGTCTCGGGATTGACGAGCGTGTGGAATTTGTCTAGAACCTCGCCCCCTTTTACACGATATGCACCGATCTCGGTTATTCGGCACGGCGGAGCCTTTGCTCCTGTTGTTTCGAGGTCGAAAACAACGAATTCGACATCGCTGAGTTCTGCATCGGCAGTTAAATACTCTGTCAAAAGGACTTCGTCGCCGTCGAGTTTGAGCCGAGGATCGGCTGAGATCAGTTCGGCAGCGAGCATTCGAGCCATTTCACGGTCAGGGCGTCGGATCTTCATCACAAAATCGACAACGCTAGACGCCGATGCCCGTCCGTTGAACGAACGCAGCAGCGAGATGGTATCGTTTATGAGAACTGACTCAGAGATGAGGTTCGAATACGGCGACATCTGTTATCATCTTAACTTCTATTTCAAGTTCCGTAAACGGACACGCGCGCTATGACTGAAATTCTCGAACATTTTCGTGCGACAAACGCTCTGCTCGAAGGGCATTTTCTGCTTTCAAGCGGTCTGCACAGCCCACAATATCTCCAATGTGCCAGGGCTCTTGAATTCGCTGCCGATGCAGCAAAGTTCGGCAAAATGATCGCTGAGAAGTATGTCGATCAAAATATCGAAACGGTCGCATCGCCGGCGATCGGTGGCCTTGTAATAGGATTCTCGGTTGCTCAGGCGTTGAACGTCAGATTCATCTGGACCGAGCGGCAGAATGGCGAAATGACTCTGCGGCGAGGCTTTCAGGTTCGCGATGACGAGCGAATTCTGGTTGTCGAAGACGTAATTACAACAGGCGGCTCGACTCGCGAATGTATTGCGGCACTATCACCGGCAAACATTGTCGCGGCCGCGTCGATCATCGACCGATCGAACGGTGCTGCAGATGTCGGCGTGCCGCGAACAGCACTGGTCAGCCTATCGGTTCCGAGCTACAAACCAGAAGAATGTCCGTTGTGCTCCATGGGCATCGAACTCGTCAAGCCAGGCAGCCGAACTCCTGCGAAATGAGCAAGATCTGCTTTTTATCGATGGACGACCTCGGCGGCTATGTCGCTGACGATGATCTTGCGATCGAGCCGCTGAACGAGCATGGCATCGCGGTAGAGACATTGTCATGGCGGCAGACAACGCGTGAATGGAGTGAGTTTGACCTGGTAGTAATTCGAACACCATGGGATTATCAGCGTGAGCCGTCGGTGTTTCTCGAAATGCTTGATGCTATCGAGGACAAGACGCGGCTTGCAAATCCGGCGTCGATAGCCCGTTGGAATTTTGACAAGCATTATCTGCTCGAACTTCACCTTGACGGCATCGAGATCGTTCCGACGATCTGGGACGCTGCGTACACGGCAGACAATTTTGCGAAATGGCAAGACGCATTCATGTCGGAAACGCTGATCGTAAAACCGACCGTAAGTGCGACGGCGGAACACACATACAAACTAAGTGCATTTGATGCGTCGTTTCAAAGCATATTCGACGAGCGATCGTTTTTGGTTCAGCCGTTTCTCGAATCGATCATTACCGAGGGCGAATTCTCACTGTTCTTTTTCAACGGCGAGTATAGCCATACGATCTTGAAAGCCCCGAAAACAGACGATTTTCGTGTGCAAGAGGAACACGGCGGCATTATTACCGCTGTCCGGCCAGAGCCAACAATGCTGACGACCGCGACGGCGATTTTGGGACGGCTCTCGGAAACGTTACTGTATGCACGAGTCGACGTTGTGCGATATCACGGACAATTTGCCCTAATGGAACTCGAACTGATCGAGCCGGCGTTGTATCTTCGAATGGATGACGCGGCCCCTAGACGATTTGCTCGTGCCATCAACGAAGCCTTAGGATGAATGAGCTTTCTGCTGAAGTATTCTTCGCAGTTCGCACAATAGTAATGACATCACCAAGTGTTGAAGAGTTTTGGTTGGCATATTGTCGAATTAGCGGCCTCGATACGACTACGCCATATCAAGTTTGGTACTTTGGAAACAGCAGTGCAATGGCTCGGGAATTGGCAGATCTGGTCGTTGTCGGCACAAAGACCGCCACTGCAAGTTTGCTCGAAACCAACGATCTTGACCCCGAAAAGGCTCCGGTTAGCGACGGTTACAGCGTCGTGACGAGTTTCGAAGGCGAGCCGATCTGTATCATTCAGACCGCTGAAATTCGCCATCTTCCGTTCAATGAAGTTGATGCTGAATTTGCGTATGACGAGGGAGAGGATGATCGGACCCTAGCCAGTTGGCGAAATGGTCATCACGATTATTTCACCCGCGAATCAGCAGAGTTAGGCTTTCAATTTGATGAAAGTTCGATCGTCTGTTGCGAGCGATTCCGGCTACTGTTTCCGGTATGAATTTCAAACTACTAATTCAATACGACGGCACCGATTTTCACGGCTGGCAGGTTCAGGAGAATTCGCGAACCATCCAGGGTGAACTCGAACGCGTTATCGGAATGCTCGAAGACGGCAAAGTGACGGTCGTCGGCTCGGGCCGGACAGATGCGGGCGTCCATGCCGAGGGCCAGATCGCTAATGTGAAGATGTCGCGGCCGTTCACGCCCGAGAAATTGCGAAATGCTATAAACGGCAATCTTTGGCGAGATATCCGGATAATGAAGGTCGAAACTGCACCGGACGAGTTTCATGCAAGGTTTTCTGCCACAGGGAAAACCTATCGATATCGGATAGTCAACGCTCCAGTGATGTCGCCATTCTGGCGGCGATTTGCACATCATGAGCAGAAGCCGCTCGATGTTGCGAAGATGACAAGCGCCGCACAATTGTTTCTCGGCGAGCACGATTGGACGGCGTTTGCTTCGGCTCAATCAGATGGCGAAAGCCGTGTTCGCACCATTACAAATGTCGCATTCGAATCAAAATGGGACGATCGCGGCGGTTCGCTGATCGAATTCAGCATTTCTGCGACCGGCTTTCTGCGGTACATGGTTCGCTCGATCGTCGGGACGCTGATCGAGGTCGGACAAGGTACAAAAGATAGTGATACAATCCAAACGGCAATCATTACAGGCGACCGAAACCTTTGCGGAAAAACGGCTCCGGCTCAGGGGCTGACGCTGGTAAAGGTCGATTACGATTAGGCACAATGATCGTTTATCACATAGTTTTGCCCGAGGATTGGGCGGCGTTCGACACGGAACTTTACACGGCGAAGAGCCTCGAGACCGAGGGCTTTATTCATTGCAGTTTTGAAGATCAACTCGACGCCGTGATCGAGCGATATTACAAGGGTGTACGTGAACTCGTGGTCCTTGAGATCGATACCGATAAACTGATGTCGCGAATGATCAAAGAGCCATCGACGAACGACGAGATATATCCGCATATTTACGGGCCGATTAACAGAGATGCGATAGTTAGGGTGACAAACAAGTGATCGAGGCATTTGCGGGCATCATCAAACCAAATTCCGCTGAGGCAAAGCTGCTTGCCTCGATAGATGAAACGCGCCTGCCGAAACACATAGCGATCATTATGGACGGCAATGGCCGATGGGCTAAGATGCGCGGTAAACCTCGAATTTTTGGCCATCGCGAAGGCTCGGAATCCGTCCGTTCGATCATCGACACTTGTGCTCGATTGGGAATCGAGGCGATCACACTATACGCATTTTCGACCGAGAATTGGAAACGCCCAAAGGCTGAGGTTTCGGCATTGATGTCGATGCTCAAACGTGTCTTGAAACGCGAGTTGAAAGAAGTTTCAAAGAACAACATTCGCTTCCAAGCGATCGGCCATCTCGAAGGCCTCGACCCGACCGTTCAGAAAGAACTTGCCGCTGCGACCGAGTTTACAGCCGGAAATACGGGCATGGTGATGAACGTCGCCCTCAACTACGGCGGCCGTGCAGAGATCGTCGAAGCGGCTCGGAAGGCCGCCGCAATCGGCGAGATAACAGAAAGTTCGCTCAACGAAAATCTGTATACGAATGGTTTACCCGAGGTCGATCTGATGGTCAGAACAAGCGGTGAGTTTCGAATTTCAAACTTTCTGCTGTGGCAACTGGCGTATGCTGAGATCTATGTAACTCCGACGCTATTTCCCGATTTTCGCAGGCCGCAGGTTTTTGAGGCGATCATTGATTATCAAAAACGCGATCGTCGATTTGGCGGTATCAAGAAATGAAAACAAGGTTACTGACAGCCGCGATCGCGTTGCCGATCATCATCGCATCGATCATCGCTCCGCTTTGGTTGCCGGATGCTGTATGGGCGTTCGTCGTGATCGCGGCTTTCGCACTGGCCGCCGGACTTTTCGAATTCTATTCGCTGACGAAGAAGCTCGAACTAAAGGCTGATGCAGCCGTCGGGTATATTAGTGCTGCTGTTCTATTTTGCGCATTTGTAGTCGATGCTCCGGCAAAGGCACCTGATCTGCTGTTGCTGGCTCTTGCTTTGTTCACCGCGTTTCTTCTGATCACACAGGCGTTTCGATTTACGAAAGACTTTACCAAGATGCTGACGGGCGTCGGCGTTACCTTGCTTGGAGTTGTCTACGTTGCGTTCTTAGGTGGATTTCTAGTCGCAATTCGAGTTGGTTTCGAGACGCCTGCGGGACTTTCGACCGACTTGCTAGCGTACTTTTTTCTAGTGATATTTGGTTCAGATGCCGGGGCATATTTTGCCGGACGAGCTTTTGGAAAGCACAAACTCGCACCAGCCATCTCGCCCGGAAAAACCGTTGAAGGCCTGATCGGCGGTCTCCTTGCAGCCGCCGGATTCGCGGCGCTTTCGACTTGGTGGTTTTTTCCCGAATTGCCCTATCAATGGTCGATGCCGCTTGCGATGGTGCTCGCCGCCGTCGGTGTGCTCGGCGATTTGACCGAGAGCTCGATAAAACGCGGCAGCGGAGCCAAAGACGCCGCTTCGATCTTGCCCGGCCACGGCGGCCTGCTCGATCGGCTCGATAGTTTGCTATTCGGAGCACCGATACTGTACTATTTCGCTAGGTTTTATTTTTCGTAATGAACGCAATTCGATTTGACGACAATAATAATACGTGAGGCGAGTGTTAATTAGTTGACGCTCCGCCTTTCGTTTGTCGCAAATCGAAAGGCGTTTTTGTTTTGTTTATGTTGGATGTTTTAGGAAATCTGGAAAGGTCGCATACTTGCGGCGAATTGCGTGCGAGCGATGTCGGTTCGCAGGTCGTCCTTATGGGCTGGGTCGCGAAGAAGCGTGATTTCGGTGTATTCACATTCATCGATCTCCGTGACCGCGAAGGCGTGACGCAAGTTGTCGTCAGCGAGGAAACTGCGGCTGAGGCACATGCTAAGGCGAAGAATCTTCGCGGAGAGTTCGTTATCGCTGTAAAAGGCGAGGTTGTCGCTCGTGACGAAGGTGCCAAGAACGCAAAACTCTCGACAGGCGAGATCGAGGTCAAGGTTGGCGAAATTCTTGTTCTGAACGACGCGAAAGTGCCGCCGTTTCAACTCGAGGTCGCCGGCAGCGAGAATCTGGCTAGCGAAGACACGCGTTTGAAGTATCGTTATCTCGACCTGCGTCGGCCGCAACTGCAGCAAAACATCATCATGCGTGCAAAGGCCGTGCGAGCGATCCGCGAGTATTTCGATTCGCGCGGATTTATCGAGATCGAAACACCGATCTTGCTGAAATCTACACCAGAAGGAGCACGTGATTTCATCGTGCCTTCGCGAATTCACACAGGCAAGTTCTTCGCTCTGCCGCAGTCGCCGCAAATATTGAAGCAGATCACGATGATCGCGGGCCTCGACCGCTACTATCAGATCGCCCGCTGTTTCCGCGACGAAGACCTGCGTGCCGACCGCCAGCCCGAATTTACGCAGCTCGATATGGAGATGTCGTTTGCGAATCAGGAGATGGCGTACCGTGAGATACAGGGCATGTTCAATCACGTGCTCAAGCTGATCGATGTCGAACTTCCCGCCGTCTGGCCGCGAATCACGTACGCCGAGGCAATGCGTCGCTACGGCAGCGACAAGCCGGATCTCCGGTTCGAGATGGAACTCGTCGATCTCAGCGACGATCTGCGTGACACGGATTTCGCACCGTTTGCAGACACGCTTTCGAATGGTGGCGAGGTGAAGTGCATCGTCGTCAAAGGCAAGGCTGACTATTCGCGTAAACAAACGGACGAGCTGCAGGAATTTGTAAAACGCTACGGTGCAGGTGCATTGGCGTTCATTAAGCTTGGGGACGAGACTTCGTCTTCGCTGATGAAAGTCCTAGGCGAGGAGAAGATCGCACAACTTGTTGGCACATCTGGAGCTGAAAAAGGCGATGCCGTTCTGATCGTCGCCGGAAAGAAAAGCGTGGTTGCCGCGTCGCTCGGAGCCCTACGAAACGAGGTTGCTCGCCGCGAAGATCTGATCGACCGCAGCAAATACGCGTGTCTGATCGTGACCGAGTTTCCGATGTTCGAGCATGACGAAGCGACCGACACTTACGTCGCCGCACATCATCCGTTCACGTCGCCGATGGACGAGGATCTTGAGAAATTCAAGACCGCCGTAAACGATCCTTCGCAACATCATTTACTCGGCGAGGTTCGTGCTAAGGCTTACGACGCCGTCATCAACGGCTACGAATGTGCCGGCGGCTCGATTCGTATACACCAGCAAGATATACAGGCGTTGAACTTCAAAGCTCTTGGTTTGTCGCCTGAAAAAGCACGTGAGCGGTTCGGATTCTTCCTCGACGCTTTGGAGTTCGGTACACCGCCGCACGGTGGATTCGCCGCCGGCATCGAACGCACATGTATGATATTGTGCGGCACAGAAAACATCCGCGACGTCATGGCGTTCCCCAAAACCGCTTCGGCTCAAGACCTAATGATGGATTCGCCCGGCGAGGTTGATGTGTCGCAGTTGACGGAATTGGGGATCCAAGTCTGTGAATGAAAATAGACGCGCCAGCTTGAAAACTGCCGTAATTGGTTTGATGCTCCTCTCGATTTGTCCTTTGGGAATTTATCTCGGGGAGCAATTGTATCAAAGCACTGATCCGATTTCGTTCGGAATTCATTCGGGACGCCCGATGAACTATTGGGACTACGTCGGATTCTTGGCTCTTGTTTTTTCGGTTACTTCTTTTCTTATTGCATATTGGCTTTTTCGAAGAGGCGACTGAAGCGGAAAACTTACTCAGAATATCCTACTGAAAGCAAAGTCCGATTCATTTGCGGGCAAATTCTTTTCGAACAAACTGACAAGAAATAGCGTAAGATGGCGCAGGACGATGGCTACTAAGTACGATACAAATCCACTTGATCCGGAGTTTCCGGAAAAAGTAAGGGCTCAGGCCGAGGCCGCTGCGGCGACCAGTTCGCTGCATGTGACGAATGCTGAGACGCAGGCGTTTGGTGCATTGCCGACGGCGGCGACAGAGGAGCGTACGCGTCGGTTTGGCGAGGCCGATTTTCAGGCATATCAACAGCCTGCTGCGGGAACGTATGTTCCGGCAGCATATTCTCCTGCAAACTTCACGACCGTCGATCAGTCATCAAGCCGAAAGGTCGAGAAGCTTGGCATTCCGGAAAATATTGCGATCGCCCTCCCATACATTCCATGGTATCTCGGTTTGATCGCTGGTGTCGTGTTGCTCGTAATGCTGCCGCGAAGTGAGACGAAAGTTCGCTTTCACGCGGCCCAAGGCCTAGCGGCTCATGTCGGTATTCTGCTCGTTACGTTTATTCTCGGAGCGATCGGCAATGCGACCGATGTTGCCGATATCGCGAACGGCATTTTTCAGCTTGTGACGACGATAATGCTCATTGTTTTCGCGATCAAGGCTTGGAAAGGCAAGCCTGTTCATATCGAATCTATCGAAGACCTAACCAATTGGTTCGACGAAAAGATCGATTCGAAACTGCTTGGAAATAAGTAAATGTACTGTCAGGGCTGCGGACAATCTTATTCGAAAGAGCAAAAATTCTGCACCTCGTGCGGTTCGCAGATGTTTGTTTCAGACAATGAGATCGACAAAGACGGAATGCCGGGCAAGATGCTAGATAACGTACTGACGACGGTATTTTTGATCGTATTGTTTGGGCTCGGAATCTTGGTTGGTCTCGTTGCCGTACTGCTTGGCAGCAATATCGAACCAAAATTCGTGATGTTCATTTCGATAGCCTATCTCGCCGCTGTCTTTGGCATTTGTGCGACGTTGCTGAAGCAAGTTCCTAAGCTGATCGATGCCAAGCTTAATTCGTACAATCGAAGCGAACAGAATATTCGTCCTCTACTGCAGCCTCGCACCACTGCCCAACTCGAAGAACCAATGACGCCCGTGGCAAGCGTTACCGATCGAACCACTCGAATTCTTGAACGCGTTCCAAGCGAACGTTAGTCATTACTTACAGCTTGCCTCCGGATTCATCGTCGTTGCACATCTGTTCGCACATGTTTCCGTTACGTACTTCATTAGGTCAGCGTCCTTGAATATCGACTCTTGTTTCGAAGGCGAACCAGCAGCCTTGCCCTTTGGCGAATCGAGCCAGATGCGGTACATCGCGTCGAATTGCGGATCGGCATCGCGGCAGTAATTATTGCAAGCATTGAGCTTTGCCTTCTCCGCTGTCTTGTCTTTACCCTCGAACGTTTTGCCTTGATAAGACACTTTTCCAGTGCATTCGGCTCCCGAGCCGCTGCAAGCAGCACCAATTGTTACTAACACAACGGTCATCAAGATCGCCGATATTATGTTGTTCATCATTTAATTTACCTCCGCGAGTTCGCCGCTTATCGCTTCGTCATCATCGTCGCGACGAAGTTTTAGTAATCCGGTAATGACCAAGAAAATTGCGAGTCCGATGAGTGCGACCGACATCACACCGTTAATGAGTTTCGCGTCAAAGCCCGCCGTGGCCTGAAAATTCGAATAGACCATCACGCCCAATGCCCACAGCGTTATCACAAGAACGAACAGCATTGGCAACAGCGTGTAAGCGATTCGTTTGCGTGCCTTGTAAAGCCAGACGGTGATGGCAAGCAGTGTCAGTGCGGCAAGCAGTTGGTTCGACGCTCCGAATAGCGTCCAAAATTCGACGTAACTTCCGGGTTTGGCGAGAAAAATAAGCGCGAGTGGCAGAGCGACAGTTACAAGAGTTCCGATCACGGCTCCGACTTTGCCCGGAATGCCGATCAACTCTTGAACAAGATATCGTCCAAGTCTCATCGTCACATCGAGCGTGTCGAATACGAATGTCGAGAACGCCATTGCACCGAATGTTATCGCGAACTTCAGGTTTTCCTTACCGATTATGAGCGACAGGAATTCGCCGATGCCATTGCCGTAGATCTTGCCGGCCGGTAGGTTCTTGCCGTCAGGGCCAACTAGAGCGTCGCTCGCGGCGATCATCACGACGACGAGTGCAATGAATGCCACAAAACCTTCAGCGAGCATCGCTCCGTAACCGATGGCGTGTGTATGAGTTTCTTTGTCGATCTGTTTCGAGGTTGTGCCGGAACAAACCAAACCATGAAAACCGGAACAAGCACCGCAAGCTATTGTGACAAACAAGAATGGGAATAACATTCCTGTCATACCGCCTATGTCGAATGATTTGAACGCCGGCTGCTGTATCTCGTAGCCTCCGAAAAATATACCGATCACTCCGACCGCGATCGCGGCGTATAAGACAAACCCGCCGAGATAGCCACGCGGCTGCAGCAATGCCCAAACGGGCAATAGCGACGCGACGATGCAATACGCGATGATGATCACAGCCCACGTCTGATGGCTGAAAACAAATACGTGGGACATCATCGTGCCCACGTATGCGAGGGCGAAGGTCGCCGGAACAAAGATGATCGTCGCGAGCCAAAGCGGCGGCTTTAGGAAGCGTTCGACGAGGCCGAGAATGATGGACAGTCCGAGGTAAAGAACACTGGCCATTGCGACCGCACCGCCGGGATTGAAGCTAGTAGTGCCGACAAGAGCTTCGTCGCCGGCGACGAATGTTCCGGCCGTAATATCAGTAAACGCCACGGCAACGTAAACCAATGCGATCCAGATAAATACCATTAGCGCACGCCCAGCGGCTCCGCCCATCTTGTCGCGAGTGATCTCAGCGATCGACTGAGCTCCGTGCCGAACCGACGAAGCCAATGCCGAAAAATCGTGCACCGCACCGATCAGCACCACGCCGAGAGCTATCCACAGCAGACACGGCAACCAGCCAAATGCCAAACACGCAATGATCGGCCCCGCGATCGGCCCTGCCGCCGCGATCGCCGAAAAATGTTGTCCGAAAAGATAAAAAGGCTGCGTCGGCACGAAATCTTCGCCGTCATTTACAATATTCGCCGGCGTCTCGCGTCCGGCATCAAGCTTAAACTGCCGAGCAACCCATCGCCCGTAGCCAAAGTACCCAAAAACGAGCCAAGCGATAACACCAATAGCGAGCAAAGTGAGCATAAATTGAGGGTTTGTGAAAAGAAACTGGTCTAACTTTACATATAAATCTCGATATGTAAACTTCGAACTACATGGAAAAGAGTCTTCAAGAAACCTACTCGCCCAACAGCATTTGCTTCGGCTGTGGGCCGGCGAATGATAAGGGGCTGCACATCAACAGCTTTCCGGCAGATGACGGCAGCGAGGATGTTGTAGCCGTTTGGCACGCGAGCCCTGAGCATCAAGCGTTTCCGGGGATGTTGAACGGCGGCATTATCGGAGCTTTGCTCGATTGCCATTCGAACTGGACGGCGACGTATTTTCTGATGAAACGCGATGGAAAAGACGCACCTGATTGCACAGTTACAGCTGATTTCCACGTAAAACTAAAACGCCCGACGCCATTCGATGCACCGATTCACCTCAAAGCCCGCGTCGTCGAATCAGCCGACGACCGTGCAACTGTCGAAGCCGAGCTGATCGCAAACGACAAGATCTGCGCAACCTGTCGCGGCACGTTCGTCGCCGTTCAGGAAGGCCATCCGGCTTATCATCGTTGGTAGAGAATATGAACAAAGCCAAGATTATCGACGAACTTCGAAGCAAATACGGAGCATTTGCAGAATATGTCGCGAGTTTATCCGAGGATGACTTCGTGTTCTCGTTACACGGTGAAAAGTGGGCGGCGGGACAGCAGATCGAGCATCTGTGTTTGTCGGTCGAACCGTTAGTAAAGGGTCTTCGAGCACCGGAATTTGCGCTGAAAGCTATGTTTGGCAAGGCCGATCATCCTTCAGCTAGCTATGCTGAACTCGTCGCGAGGTATCGCAGCGAACTTGCCGCAGGTGGAACTGCTCCTGCTTCGTTTCGGCCTGATGAAGTTGCGTTTGCGAGAAAGGAGGAGTTTGTCAATACGCTTCGTGAATTGGTTGAAAAGCTTTGCGCCAAAATCGAGAAGTTTGATGAAGAAAGGCTTGATATTCGGGTTTTGCCGCATCCTTTGCTTGGCAAACTGACGATGCGCGAGATGTTCTATTTCACCATTTACCACTCTGAACATCATCACAAACTCACGGTTGAGAATTTGGCTGCACGAGTTTCATGATCTGCTCTTCGTAGTTTTCGATCAATCCCAGACGCTCGAGCCAATCACATTGCTCACGCCTCAAGGCGGGCAAATGAATAACATCTGACAACGCATAATCGACCAGTTCGTCGGTCCAGATGCCGTTCCATTTTCGGTTGAACTTGGCTCTTTGCGATTTGTCGAGGTCGATGGCGAAGTAGCGGTAGAGCGTTTCGGCGAGCGAGACCGATTGGTTTGCGCCTTTCGTAAGAACCTTTTCCGCGATCATTGTGTCGTAAACATTTGCGACCACAAAGCCATTAGTACTGAGGAAATCGAGATCGAAACGGGCGTTGTGAAATATTTTTACGATGCGTTCGTCGGATAGCAGATCGGCAAGCCGTCCGGCGGGGATGCCTTCGCTTAATGGTATGAGCACGTTGAATTCTCCGTCGGAGAATTGAATCGAAAAGAGCTTTCCTGTCGCCGAACTTAAGCCCGAAGTTTCCGTGTCACAGCCCAACACTTCTGCCTCAGCGAGGCGTTCGTATGCCTCGTCGATCTCGGTTGTCGTGCGCGCGACTAGAATATCCACGCTTCAAATTGTAAATTACTATCGAAGTAATCACATATGCTTGAGACCATAAACGCCATCGAAGCACGCATCCTCGGCTCGCTTGTCGAGAAACAACTAACGACGCCCGAATACTATCCGCTTACGCTGAATGCATTGGTAAACGCTTGTAACCAAAAAAATAACCGCGAACCGGTGATGTCGCTGGACGAAGCGACGGTGACGAACGCTCTCGAAAGTTTACGCGACCGCAATCTCGTCTATGTCTATTACGGCAGCACGAGCCGCGTGCCTAAGTACAAGCATATGCTTCCGAGCGTTTATGAGCTCGAGCCGGCCGAGGTCGCGGTTGTGGCCGTAATGCTGCTTCGCGGACCGCAGACGTTGGGTGAATTGCGAACACGAACCGAGCGAATGCACGAGTTTGGTGGGCTCGGCGAGGTTCAAGAAACTCTCGACCGCCTATCGCGGCGAGACGAGCCAATTGTTGTAAAACTTCCAGTCTTGGCGGGACAGAAAGAGGCCCGATTCGGACATCTGCTCTCAGGCGACATCGACGTCGAGGCATTCGCGGCGGCACATCCAACTCGTGCGGCTCAGGCGGAAAGTTCAAATGAACGCATTACAAAGCTCGAAACTGAAGTTAGCGAATTGCGGAGCGAAGTCGAATCTTTGAAAACGACATTTGACGAATTCAAGCGGCAATTTGAATGAGGATAATGAAATGAATATCGAAACACTGCACAGAATGTTGGCGTGGAGTCTGCTGATCAACTACGTGATCCTGATCATTTGGTTTGTGGCGTTCATCGCGTTTCACCAGCTTATCTACGATCTACATACTGTATGGTTCCGATTGTCGCCGGAGCAGTTTGACGCGATCCATTATCTCGGGATGGCGGTATACAAGGTAATTATCATGGTATTCGTGCTGTCACCATATCTTGCTATGCACATCATCAGGCCGGGAAAGGACAAGTAAAAAAGGAGAGGCCGCTACTACCTCTCCTTCTTTGACGAACCGATATCTGCCTTGTCTCAGATCTCGGTTCGATTCTTTTTGCCGAAGATCTTCATCTTGACGAGTTCTTCGATCGTTACGTTTGGATTTTCAGTTTTTGCCTTTCGTACAAATTCAGCATCGATCTTGAAGATTCGGCATTTGACGATGTCTTCGCTGTCGAGGTCTTTGAGACCGGCGGCCTTAAGTTCAGACAGAAACTCAGGCGTGACCTTGAAGATACGAAACTTAACCAAGCTCTCGAATCCCTTTTCGCTAAATCCCATTTCGTGAACTTGCTTGACATAATCAGCGTCGATCTTGAAAATACGTGCCTTTACGAGTTCCTCCATCTTGAGGTCAGGAAATCCGGTTGCCTTCATCTCGGCCATGAACTTGCTGTCGATCTTGAAGATCGCGGCTTTGAACAGGTCATCGGCATCGAGCTTGCCAAAGTTTGCGGAGAGCAGGTCATCAGCAAGTGATGAAGTAACGTTGATCAGAGCTGCTGACATCGCTCGCTCGTCAAAGTTGCGGTCATTGTCATCGTCGTCTTTTGCAAAATCAAAACCCTTGGCTTTCATCGACGAAAAGAAACCCTGATCGGGCGTGAATACAAAATTCCCCGAGCCCTTTCCGTTGGTGAATGTGCCGTCGAATTCGAATGTACCGGCTTCGCGAACGAGGCTGAACCGCACGGTGCCATTCTGCGAATTCTCTCGCGTCAGGCCCCGAAGGTCGCTGAATTTGTAACCTTGACCGTGCATCGAACGCCCGCGATCTCGCTTTCGTTCAAGATTTAGATGTATCTCGCTTTCGCGTTTATTTCCTTCGCGGTCGAGTTTCTCGTTGGTGTCAGCGGTCCAAGTTCCGGAAACAGAGGTCTGGGCGACGATAACGATATTGCCAAAGACTATGATGATAAATGCGAATCCGACCAGAATGGCCGCGGTGCTCTTGACGCGTTGTAACATTAGTTGTGTTGCTCCTCAGTGTTAAATGGTCTGTACATCTGAGAAACACCACCGGAGATCTGTTTGTGACAAAACATGACCAGAACTTTATTCTGGTCAGCAATCGCTCAATAAAACAGCCGTGCTCGCAATATGAACGAGCACGGCTGATAAACCAATATGCCGACGATTAAGGCTTTTTCTTTGCCGGACCGCTAGATTTAACCGGAATAATGCTCTGCGTTTTCAGAATATCTAGATAGCCTTTCGCACCTTCTTTCAACTTATGCGTGTCGGGAGCACTTGCGACAAAGCGTTGAAGATAGTTAGCACCATCCTGTGCCATGGTCTTGTCGTTGTCCTTTAGCCAAGAAAGGTCTACAAGAACCAAACCAAGATAGCCGATCGCCTCGAGATTGTCCGGAGACGATACGAGCACTTCCTTATACGCCGCGATGGCACTTTCACGATCCTGAGCGATCCGATATAGGTCTGCACTAATAAGCTGAGCCTCGACCTTGGCAGCCGCGTCTGTTTCGGCCTTGAGGAATTCGGGCAACATCGCCTTTGCGCTTTCGATCAACTTCGGATCAACCTTTTCGGTCTGCACCGCCAGCTTGAAGGTGTCGCGAGCGGCACGATATGTCTCTAGCCGCATTCCGTCGACTGTTTTGCCACTTGGCATTTCGGCCGGAGTTGCCGTTGCCAAAACACCAATTGTTAGTTTGTAAGCCTCTGCCGAGTCCAAGAGGTCTCTCGTTACTGCAGCAAACGCCTCAGCCTTAACTGTGGCATCGGTTTCCTTCACGGTCTTGTTGTAGGTCGAAAGAGCACGTTGGCGCAATGCGGTTCCCTTATTGTTTAGCAGCACAGGTGCGGAGCCGGCAAAATCAGGATTTGCCTCGTAGCCTTCGTTATATTTGGCGATCGCGGTCGAGAAACTGTTGATAGCCGAGGCGAAATCACTCGACTTAACGGAGGCAATGCCTGCGTTAAATGCATCGTTTCCGGCGCTAAGTGACGCTGCGACGATCTGGTTCGCCTTTACCTTTTTCTCGTTATCGGCGGTGATCTTCGCAACTTCCGCGTCGTATGCAGCTTTCTTCTTTTTGTCTTCTTCCGACAATTCACCGCTGCCGCCGCTGCTCGGATCCGACGGTTTACCTCCGCCGACGGAGACTGCCGATTTAAGCTTTTCTCGAACCTCAGCCTCGGTCAGACGCTTGCCATCGCCGGGGCGGACGGTTATCACGAGCTTGTCTTGTCCCGATTTGACACCGGGAGCGACAAACGGCGAAAGCCCGGGGCCGCTAACTACCAGCGCATATTCAGCTCCGGGTAATAGTCCGACGAAAGAAAACTCGCCTCTTCCGTTCGTCTTTCCGGTTTGGGCCGAACCTTTTGTCGTATCAGAGCGATAGGCATCTACGATCGCGTTAGTTACTGGTTTTCGCGAAGAATCATCGCCGAGCAATTCGACCTTTCCGGAAGTCACGACCAGCTGGCCGTATGCGGCCGCAGAGAATGCAGTTAAAACAATAGCAAAAATAGCGCTTCCAAATAACGATCTCTTAAACATTAATAGCCTCCAATAGATCTCAAACAGCCGTATTCGGCGCATTTTTTGATGATCGGCATCAAAAAATAGTTTGATGTAATGCGCCTATAATAGCACCAAAACGCGCGATTTATTAAGCCGAAAGTTCTGCTCTGTCCAAATTCAAAACGCAAATCTAATGTGATAAGGTTTCAGTTTGCCTTTGGGCAGGAGATTTGATGGAAAGTCAGGTTTTTAATTTCAGTGCAGGTCCGGCGGTGATGCCGGCGGCGGTTTTGGAACGCGCAAAAGACGAGATCCGTTCGGTTGGCGGCATCGGAATGAGCGTGATGGAGATCAGCCATCGTTCGCGGCATTTTGGGGCGATCCTGGACGGTGCTGAGCAAGGACTGCGTGATCTGCTTAATGTCCCGGACAATTTCCGCGTACTTTTCCTGCAAGGCGGGGCGTCGCTGCAATTTTCGATGATACCGATGAATTTCATCGCTCCGGGCGAGACGGCGGACTATATCGTCACAGGTTTTTGGGGCCGCAAGGCTCTTACCGAAGCCAATCGATGCGGTGATATCAACGTCATCTTCGATTCATCAGCAGACAAATGCCGCACAACACCGGGACAATCAGATCTCAACATCAACCCTGACGCCCGCTACCTTCACTATGTCGCTAACGAGACGATCGAAGGCGTAGAGTTCAAATACGATGTTGACGGCAAGGGCGTGCCGGTCGTTTGCGATATGTCGTCGAATATTCTCTCGAAGTCGATAAATTGGGACAACTACGCCGTTGTCTATAACGGTGCCCAGAAAAATATCGGCCCAAGCGGCATCGCTGTTGTGTTTATGCGCGACGATATGTTTGACCGAATTCGCGGTGAACACCACACGCTGCTCGACTATCGTGCGATCCGCGATAACGGATCAATGGCAAACACGCCGAATACTTGGGCGATCTACATGGTTGGACTCGTCTGCGACTGGCTAAAAGAGCAAGGCGGCGTCGAAGCGATGCAGATCCGAAACGAAGAGAAAGCGAACCTACTCTATAATGCGATCGACAATAGTGACGGCTATTTCACAGGACATGCATCACGTAATGTTCGATCAACCATGAACGTCTCGTTTCACTTGCCGACACAAGAACTCGATACTCAATTCTGCTCCGAAGCGGAGGCTGTCGGACTTGATGGTCTTGCAGGACATCGTTCGCTCGGCGGTGTTCGAGCTTCGATCTATAATGCAATGCCTCGCGAAGGCGTTGTCAAACTGGTCGAATTCATGCACGAATTTGCTCAGAAGAATGGCTAGACTAGGCGTCGCAATGCTTCATCGATGTCATTAGTTTCGGTCGCGGCGACGGTTCTGAGATCGATCAATACTTTGTCATTTTCAATTCGCGTCATGATCGGCGGGTCGTTCGAACGAAGCGACGCAGCCAACAAATCGGCTGTTTTCTCGGCGTGAGAAATAGCAACGAGAAAGGTTTCCGGATGCGATGTCGGAGCAGAGCCGCCGCCGATCGCCGACGTTCCCTCGATCACTTCTAATTTCAACGATGAGCTTTCAACGAGACTCGATACAAACGCCTCCGCTCGTGACTTGATCTCGTCCGCAGTCGCCGAGAGCATTTTAATGACTGGAATTTCGTCGGTTTGTGTTCCACGAATATACGAATCTAATGTTGCTCCGAGTGCGGCAATCGTAAGTTTATCGACACGAAGTACACGATAAAGCGGATGCTTGCGAAGCTTGTCTATCAACTGCTGCCATCCTGCGACGATGCCGCACTGCGGGCCGCCGAGCAGTTTGTCACCGCTAAATGCGACAATATCGACTCCGGCCTTGATCGAATCGAAAGGAGAAGGTTCGCCTGAGACGCCGAAACCACTCAGATCAGTGATCGATCCGGAGCCAATATCCTCGAAGAAAACGACATTGTTTTCTTGCGCGACGGTTACGATCTCTTCGATCGACGGTGTTGCGGTAAATCCAACTATGCGGTAATTCGACGGATGAACGCGAAGGATCATCTTCGTCGAGTCCCCGACTGCTGTCGCGTAGTCAGATGCTTTTGTACGATTGGTCGTGCCAACCTCGCGAAGCGTCGCTCCGGATCTAGCAAGCACGTCAGGCACTCGAAAATCGCCGCCGATCTCGACCAATTCACCTCGCGAAACTATGACTTCTCCTCCTGAGGCAAATGTACTGAGAACAAAAAACGCGGCGGCGGCACAGTTATTGACGATGATCGCGGCTTCGGCTCCGGTCAGTCTGCAGATCAAAGATTCGGCGTCTGCCCCGCGTTTGCCTCGAACGCCTGCATCGATATCGAACTCAAGATCACAGTAGCCGCGGGCGACATCGGCAAGCGCATCGACAGCGGCTTCCGATAACGGTGCGCGGCCGAGATTAGTGTGAATCACCACGCCCGTTGCGTTAATAACGCGTCGAAGCCTTTTGCGACGCGAATCATCTAGTGCCACAGTTGCTGACTCGACCGCGATGCTAGCAATGTCGTCGCGTGTCCTTGTCGGATGTTTGCCTTCGACGATCTCCGAACGCAATTCATCTAGCGTTTGCCGCAAAGCTCCAATGACCGTTGTTCGGCCGTACACTTCGACTAGTTTGGACGAATCCATAAGTAGTTTGTCAATGGACGGAATTGCTGCCAAGCCGCTGGCATTATGTTGTTCTCCGGTCGCTTGCATGACTCAAATATTATCGCAGAATGCGGAAAAAGTGGCGGATTGGCAGTTTGTTTTAATTAGCGGTTCCGCTGATCTCAACCAACTCTCCATTCAAACATATGATCGCGTCAAGCAACAGATATTCGCGAAACGAAGCTCAACGACTCGAAGACAGCGCCGACACTGACCAGGAACTTGCGCGTCTCGAAGAGGACATTCGTCGACTAAAGATCGATTTTGATATCTATTTTAACGGTGCTACAAAGCGTCCGCCGCTTGAGATGCGCGCCCGTCTCGAGTCAAAGATGAAACGTATCGCCGACAATCGCGGGCTGACGTTCGCACAGCGTTATTTCTTGAACACACTTACGTCAAGGTTTACGTCGTACCGTGAATTGTGGCGTCGAAATCTGAAGGCGAAAGGCGAAGAGCTATGATTTCGGTCTATTTTGAAGGCAGTTCTATTCTAAACGTCGTGCCGACACTCAATTCGGAATTTACCGTAACCTCACCGCCGTGCAACAGGGCGAGATGCTTAACGATCGCAAGCCCCAAACCAGTCCCGCCCATTTCACGCGATCTCGCTCGATCGATACGATAGAATCTCTCGAAAATTCGTCCTAAGTGCTCGGCGACAATGCCTTCGCCTGTGTCTATTACCGAAACAACATCATAGTTCCCAGCCGTTTCCGAGGTCAGCGTAACGCTGCCGCCGATGCGATTAAATTTGATCGCATTGTCGATCAGATTCACCAGCATCTGCTCAAACCTGACAGGATCCGCATAGACAAGGCGTCCATTTTCCACATTATTGACCAGAGTGACTTCGCGAATCGCAGCCTTTGCCGCCAAGCTCGCGTAAATGTCATCGATCGATGAACGAAGGTCGATCGGGCGTTTGTCGACTGACGCTTTGCCTGATTCGATCATCGAGAGTTCGAGAATGTCGGCGATCAAGCTGCTCATTCGCTCGGCGTTTCGGCGGATAACACCAAGAAACCTCAGGTTGTTCTCGGTATCTTCGAGCGCGCCGTTTTCGAGAGTTTCGACGAATGCAAGGATCGATGTAAGCGGCGTCCGAAGTTCATGCGAAATGTTCGATAGAAACTCTTGGCGGACAGATTCGAGATGCTCGATCTTGGTGATGTCGTAGAAAAAACCGATGCCGTGATCGCGGCCATCGATGCGAACATGGGCGACGTGAACGTCAAATCGAGGTCGTTCACGGGTATTTAGTTCGAGCCTGAGTTCGCTCGGCTTGGAGTCGCGGATCGCATTCACGAAAGCCTGATGCAGCGACAGATCTCGGATAAGCTCGGTCAATCGACGACCGACCGGTTTTGTCTCGCTCGAAAATGCTTCAGTCGCTTTGTCATTACACGCTGCAATTCGCATGTCCTGATCAACAACGATAACGGCTTCGCGAGTGGCTTCGAGAATTCGGTCGAGCACTACGCGCGAAGAGTTCAATTGTGGATCTTGGTTGGGAATTTTAGCGAGCGAATTCATTTACAGCCTACAAATCGATATCCAATACCGACAACCGTCTCAACACAGCCGCCGCAATCTCCGAGCTTTTGCCTCAAGCGGCGAATGTGAACGTCGAGCGTTCGCGTATCGCCAAAGTAGCTATAGCCCCAAACATTATCGAGCAATTGTTGGCGAGCGGCAACGCGGCCTGTGTTTTCGATCAAATGCTTGAGCAAGGCAAATTCCTTTCGCGTCAGCTTAACATCTTCGCCCTGACAGGTGACACGCATATCATCGAAATCGACCGTAAGCCGATCGTCCGAGTAGACGTCAGTGCTGTCTTTCTCGGCTCGGCGCAGTACGGCACGAACACGAGCGATCAGTTCTTTTAGTGAAAAAGGCTTTACAACGTAATCGTCCGCACCGGTTTCGAGACCCGTGATCTTGTCGCCCTCGGCGGCTTTTGCCGTCAGCATTATGATCGGCGTTGTTTTTGTTTGTGTTTCGCGGCGAAGCCGGCGGCAAAGCTCAAGGCCCGACATACCCGGCAGCATAAGATCGAGTACGATCAGCGATGGCGGCGATTTTTCGTCGAGAGCTAGCCGAAGACCTTTCTCGCCCGATTCGGCGACGGTGACACGATAGCCTTCGCGGCGGAGATTGTAATGCAGACTCTCGGCGATGTCAGCGTCGTCCTCGATTATCAGAATATTCTGCGACATTGGTGTAACGGAAAGTGGAATTTGCTCCGAATTGCCTCAAGTCTATTTACGTAGAGTTACCGGCATATGAACAGAATGTTACCAATTTGTTAAATAATTCAAGAAACTAATCCATCAGTTCACGCGGCCGATAGACGTCCTGGAGAGAGAAATTAAATTCGGCGCTGTCGGTCCGCCTCAACACCGCAAGAGCCGCCGTCGGCATCGGTTCGATCGAACCTGTCAGGTGTCTGATGAGTAATTCGATCCCCGGATTGTGGCAAACGATCAGCATAGCATCGGAGGAGTTTTCGTTGTCATCAATGACAGCAACCAGATCACCGAGCGAAGCCTCGTAAACTCTGTCGTCAAAGATTATAGGAGCTTCGTTTCGCAGAGTTTCGGCCAACAATTCCACCGTCATTCGTGTCCGTTTCGACGGCGAACTTAGGACGAGGTCAGGTACAAGTTCGTGGGTTCCCATAAATTCGCCCATGAATTTCGCAGCACGAATTCCTCGGGCATTTAGCGGCCTGTCGAAGTCGTGCATAGCCGGATCGTCCCAACTTGATTTGGCGTGTCTTAACAAGAATAACTTTCGCATTTTGCTAGCTGAAGTTTAGCACGGACCCAAAAACCTCTTGTGCGCATGAAACTCGGTCGCTATACTGACGTATTAGACTTGGTCATGAAACTTCGAGATCGAAACCCGAGAAAGTTTAGCCGCATCCTCGCGGCGGCATTCTTGGCGCTTCTCGTCTTTGAGTTTGCCTCGCACGGCGTGATCTGCTCTAACCAGCATCATTCGGAACAAGTTGCTGCGTATGCGACCGATTATAGTCATGACGATCCATGTCAAACCCTGGTCATGTGTTCGCAATCTCGACAACGCGACCAACAGCAACCACGATATGGTCACGAAACCGTTCAGCACAATGGATTGTCGAGTGTCTTCGAACTAGACCAAGATCTCTTTGATCGTCGGTCAGATCTAACGCATCTGCGTTCGTCCGTCGGCGAAATTTTCAGGCCGCCTGATCCTCCTTTTCAACCTCCAAAGCGATCCTAACTCCGAAATGTTCGGGCTTTTGAACGACGTCTATTTAGATGTCGCTTCCATTGCCTCGTCGGCACATTTGTGCGCATTTTTCGCTGAGCAATGAATGCTCAGATCTTGGAGGATCAGACAATGAAGAAGTTTTTCTCAGTGTTTTTCGCAATTTTATCCATAGCTATTTCGAGCTATGCACAGTCAAGCGGCAAGATCAGTGGAACGGTTACGAGCCAGATCAACGCAATGCCGGTTCCTAATGCGTCGGTTCGGATCACGCAATTACAGCGTTCTGTCGAAACGGACGAGCAAGGTAAGTACGAATTTACAGACGTTCCCGCAGGTCGTTACACAATTGTCACGCATCTTGATGGTTTCACCGATCAGGTTGAGAGTGTGGTTGTTGCCGCGAATTCAAGCATTACTGCAGATTTTGCTCTCAGGATCAGCGCACTTCAGGCTGAAGTGACTGTTACAGCAAGCGGCTCGGAAGAATCGGTTTTCGAATCATTTCAATCGGTCAGTTCCGTCGGTTCGACTCGAATTCTTGAACAGGCCAGCACGTCGGTTGGCGAAGTACTCGAACGTGAGGCAGGAGTCGGCAAGCGTGCCTTTGGTCCCGGATCTTCGCGGCCAGTCATCCGCGGATTCGACGGCGACCGTGTGTTAGTTCTGCAAGACGGTTCACGAAACGGTTCGCTCGGCTCGCAATCTGCTGATCACGGCGAACCGATCGATACGATGAATCTCGAACGTCTCGAGGTTATCAAAGGCCCTGCAACGCTGTTGTACGGCTCGAACGCGATCGGCGGCGTTGTGAACGCAGTCACGACCGACGAGGCCGATCCGCATCCCGGATTTCGCGGCTATTTGAGCGGCGTTGGTGCCACTAACAATAAGCAAGGCGGTCTTGGCGGAGGCATTGAATACGGCTACAAAAAGTTGCTTCTCAATCTCAATGGCAATACGATGCGCGATGGCGACTATCGAACTCCGCTCGGCCGCATCCCGAATTCTCAGTCACGGTCATACGGAGGAAACTCCAGCATCGGCTATTTCGCTGACAAAGGTTTTGTGATCGGTTCGTTTGGTCTAGACCGACGCCGATATGGCGTTCCCTATGCCGCACTTTATGAGGAAGGAGCATTGCTGACCGATGGCAATGGCGATCCGTGCGTCACGAAAAAAGAGGGCGAGGAGGAGTGTCAGTATGACATTTTTGGCATACAGGCTCGATTTGCAAACCAATTGCCGGAGACTCCGGACGAAGAGATCGACCTTCGAATGAAGCGGAATAATTACCGGCTGCGCGGCGGTTTCCGCAACGTCAAAGGCCCGATCAGCCAAGGTAATTTCTCTATCGACCGAACGGACTACAGACACGAGGAAGTTGAAACAGCCGACGGTATCGACAAGACAGCTACCAATTTTTTCAACGACACGGTGTCGTACAGAGCTTCGTTCCGCCAGGCAAACTACAAGATGCTTTCGGGCCAGTTCGGCTTCGAAGGCTACAATCGGAGCTACCTGACCGAAGGCGCTGAGCAGTTAGTTAATGGCCGTGTTCGTCAGTCAAATTTTGCGGTATTTGGCCTGCAGGAATTAGGCTTTGAGCGTGTCGCCATACAGTTTGGCGGCCGCATCGAGCACAACAAATACAAGCCTGTAAATACTGCGGAATACGAACAGCGTGATTTCACCGGATTTTCAGGAGCGGCTGCGGCTCGCTTTAGACTGTGGGAAGGAGCGGCATTCATTGCAAACTTTACAAGTGCCTATCGGGCACCGTCGCTAGAGGAACTGTACAACAATGGCCCGCATATCGGAACAGTGACGTTTGAGGTCGGCGATCAAGATCTGACTCGCGAACGATCGACGGGTATCGAATTCAGCCTTCGGCAACAGCTAAAACGTGTCCGTCTTAACGGCAGCTTTTTCTCTTACAACATCGACAATTTCATCTATCTCGCTCCGCAGGACGAAGATGGCAACGGTAATATTGATGTTGATGACAATCTCCCGGTCGGAGCGTTTTCTCAGCGTGATGCAAGATTTACCGGTGTCGATCTTTCCGCGGATTTTGATATCAACGATTGGCTGTCGGCATTTATGTCAGCTGATTATGTTAATGCGAAGCTGAAAAATGGTGGCGGCCCGTTGCCAAGGATCACGCCGATCCGATTTCGCGGCGGCGTTGACGTTCGCTACAAGGGGTTGTCCGTTCGGCCGGAAGTGATCCTGGTAGGAGCGCGAGACCTTGGTAACACTTTCTCGCTTGAGACTCCGACTGACGGCTATGCTTTGTTCAACGTCAATGCTTCTTACACCATTGCCAAGAAACATGCGGCACACACATTCGCGTTCTCATCAAGCAATCTCGGCGATAAGCTTTATCGGAATCATCTATCGTTCATCAAAGACCTGACACCTGAACAGGGACGCAATTTCCGATTTAGCTATTCGGTTCGTTTCTTTTGATCGATGTTTGAATTTTTGTCGCCCTCCTAAGGCATACTCCGCAATTAGTCGTTATAATCAAGAAAACGACGACTAATTGCGGAGGTTTTTATGCAAGAAAAATTCCTAAACTTCGACACAGCAGGCGGTCAGACGAACGCATTCGTTGCTATACCTGACGGTGGCTCGGACAAGGCCGTGATCCTGATCCAGGAGTGGTGGGGCCTGAACGAACACATCAAGGATATTGCAGGTCGCTATGCGAGCGAAGGTTTTGTCGCGATCGCACCAGACCTTTATCGCGGGAGGCTGGCTCGTGATCCGAACGAAGCTTCGCAGTTCATGAACGCTCTCTCGATCGAAGACGGTCTCGATACGATCAAGAACGCTATCGATGCTGCCCGTGAAGAAACCGGCATCAGTCATTTCGGAATCTCAGGCTATTGCATGGGCGGCACATTTTCGATGCGTGCTGCCTGCGAACTCGAAGGCATCAGCGCGTGCGCACCGTTCTACGGCGACATTCCGCCGGAAGAGATCTTGAGTAAGCTAAATGTTCCGACGGTCTTTATTTCGGGAACAAAAGACGCTTGGATCAACAGCGAGAAAGTTGCTTTGCTTGAAGATATTACGGAACGCTACGAGCTACCGATCACGTCGCTAAAATACGAAGCCGATCATGCGTTTTTTAACAACACACGGCCTGAGGTTTATGACGCCGCTGCAGCCGCAGATGCGTGGGCATTTGTAATCGGATTTTTCAAAGATAAGCTTTGATCGTCTAGTTGAACGATCGTTCGTAGGATCCTCCAGATGCGAATGTCCTGATCGGAACTCTCTGTCCGGATTTACGCTTCTGTTTCTGGATGTACATTTTCGCGTCGGCTTTTTCGATCGTAAGTTCCAGATTCTCAAGTCCTTCGAAATCCTCAAATGCATTCGAAACACGTATCGTCATCGGCTGATATACGCCGTCGATTCGAATGTTTGTTAGCATCTGATCCATACGTTCCATTCTCGAAAGCGCAGCGTTGGCGTCAAGACCTATCATTACGACAAAGAATTCGTCGCCGCCCCATCGGAATATCAGGTCCTCGGCTCTAATAACTTCACGGATAGCTCGAACAACGGCCCGAATCGCAGAGTCCCCGACCGCATGGCCATAGACGTCGTTTATGTCCTTAAGGTCATCTACGTCAAAAAATCCAACCGAACCATTTACGCTCTTTTCTTCGTTTCCTTGGCGATTCAGATAACCGTGAAACGCGTGACGATTAAGAGCTGTTGTCAGCGGATCGATGTGGGCAAGTTCCTCAAGGCGTTCGTGGGCTTTTCGCAGTTTGTCGTTCGTCACCTTGGCATCGATCAGGACTTGTTCAAGCAGAACGATCACCATTCCAAAACCTAGGAGTATTTGAAGCACGAGGTCAACTACCGAGTTGAAGGCGAGAAACTCCGTATTCAAGACAACATATTGCCGAACCGTAAAAATGATCGCATAGCCAAAAAAGTTCGCAGCTAGCAGACCAAGTGCGACCAACATTACGTTGCAGCCAAACGACCTGATCTTAGATCTCCACATGTCGACGAAAGCGATCATGAAGAATCCCGACAAGATCAGCGAATGAATATTGAAAACGAGATTAAAGTCTTCGGCAACGAACGGCAGTCCGAACGCCACGAGAATGAACGGAAGTACAAACAATTCGTGCCGGATCTTGAGTTCGCTATTGGATATTAGACTTCGGCAGCCCGCGATAAGCAGAAAGCCAAAAAAGTATTCGGTCAGAAAATAAAAGCTGAACAGCTGAACCGAGAATTGCTCATAGCTAAACGCAAGTCTCAGACAGAACAGAGAGAACGAAAGAAATAGCCAGGCATTTGTCCAATGCTTAAGCGCAACTACATTCAGCGACCGACGCAGAAACAGCGTAAGCAGCGTTATCAGCAAAACGCCGGATAATTGAATAAGTAATCCTATCTTCGAGTCCATGTAGAGGTTGAGGGACAAACCCTTTAGTTGCAGGTGTTTGCGAGAAAAAATGAGGAACTCGTGTGGCTTGGGTCCGAGCGGACCCAATTAGATTGTACAACAATGTTTACGTCTACGTCTATACTTTTTATGAGACGAAGTTATGGAGTTCGTCGGGAGATGGCAGTGACGTTCGTGCCCCAACAGAGCGACATTTTAGGGCGGCAACGGCATTCGCCATTCTTGAGCTTTCGACTAGATCCTTGCCCGACAATATCCCATAAATAAGCCCTACTCGAAACGAATCGCCTGCGCCAGTCGTATCCTTACATCCGCCGGGAACTGCAAATCCGTCTGAGTAGATGAATTCGCCATTGCAACGAAGCAGCGAGCCTCGATCGCCAAGTGTCACGCCTACAACTGCGCATCCGAATTTGTCTTGCATCGTCGCCAACGATCGCTCGCGGTCGCTGATCCCCGTTATTCTCTCTGGCAGATCGGACGATGCGATCAGAACATCGACGAGCGGCAGAAGGTCATTGATGCCATCGAACAAGTTGTCTATATCCATCGAAACGACCGTGCCGCAGGCCTTTGCATGGCGTGCAAATGCAACACAGGCATCAACATCGTGAGGTGTTAGATGCAGCAGCCTACACTCGCGGGCAAGATGAATTGGTGCCTCGTCAGCCGTGTAACTTAATCGAACGTCACGTTTCCAAATTACTGTACGCTCGCCGGATTCGGCGTCGATGACGATGAAAGCGATCTGTGTACGTGCGCCTGCGACGATCTCGGCAAACGCAATATCTACACCTTCAACACCGAGCGATCTCGAGCCTAGTTTACCGGCATCGTCGTCCCCAAACCGTCCGATATAAGCTGTCTTTAGGCCGAGCCGCTGCAAACCGACCATTGTGGTGGCAACTTCGCCGCCCGGAGCCTGGGCGTAATCGACAAGCTCTATCTTTGACCCGAACATCGGAAATTTGGGCACCGTGATCAAGAAATCAACTGCATTGGTGCCAAAACCAACTACGTCAAACTGTCTTTCTGTGGCGAATTCGAACGGAAACTTCATTGCACGACTCAAAACTGCATCTAAATTCTTGCCAACTCAGACCGGTACGAGTTAGATTGAATAACAGCTCTATTCTCACTCGTAGTTTGAGTTAGAGGCAAACGAATGCCAACTGTTTTTGGAGACTGAAAAGCGATGCCTAATACTGTTTGTCCCGAATGTACAGAAACTATCTTTGTCGAAGCAGAAAGCGAGCAAGGCGATGTTGTCGCCTGTGAAGAGTGCGGCGTCGAATTGGTCGTCGTCGGCCTTGATCCGATCGAGCTAGATCTTCGATCTGACGAAGACGATTACGGATCGGATAAGGACGATGATTTTGATTCGTATGGCTATGACGATTCTTACTAATTAGACTGTCAATTACTGTCACATTGATGCCAATATTCGGTCGATCTGACCGTTCAGTCTGACCGAGCTTCGGTCAGAATAGCTTTCCAAAAACAACTCATTACCGTTTTTCGTTGTTATTTTGCAGCGACGGCTTTGGCACGGCTTTTGATTACCATATCTCTGGGCAAAGTCTCCCATCTTTCATGCCCTGACCGATGAAGTACCTAAAACTGTCAAACTATTCGAAAGGAACCAAGCTCGCGTCAGCTGCTACCGCATTTGTGGTGTGTATGGCTGCTTGTGTGGCGTACTTTGGCGGATACATTGCTCCCGTGTTTGCAGCAATGCTGGTGCTTTCGATCGTCGCGTATCGAGTTCACGTGCGGCGTTTGATGATAAAGGCCGAGCAGATGGAACACGCGAACCGGGTTCATATATCGACGGTCGAAGCTCTCGCGACGGCCATCGATGCTCGCGATCAAATAGGCTCCGGTCACGTCAGGCGAACTCAGATCTACTCGGTCGGCTTGGGGAAGGCATTGAGACTAAACGAAACGGATCTGGATGCTCTCAAGACAGCTGCATTGCTTCACGACATTGGCAAGCTAGCGATCCCGGATCATATTCTCAGCAAGACCGGCAGACTGACAGACGCCGAGTTTGATAAGACCAAGATCCATTCGACAGTAGGTGCCTCGATCTTGGATACGATCAACTTTGGTTGTCCTGTGGCTGATACTGTCCGTTCGCATCACGAGAACTGGGACGGCACCGGCTATCCTAGCGGTCTCAAAGGTGATGAAATACCGCTAACAGCACGAATTCTCGGCATTGCTGATGCCTATGACACGATGCGTTGCTCCAGGCCGTACCGTGCCGCACTGACACGTGAGGAAGCTCGAAAAGAACTGCTAGCCGGTGCCGGCAGCCGGTTTGACGAGAAACTCGTCCATGCATTTTTAAAGCACCTAACGGCATTCGAACAAGAGATCGAGGCAGCCGGAGTGCCGTATCCAAATCTAGATAATAGTGTTCCAGCCGCACCAGCAAAGCTTCGATATATCGATCAGATCAAACAGGCGAATAAAGAAGTGTTCACGCTATTCGAACTGTCCCGCGAGTTCGCCGGAGCGACCAAGATCGACGAAACGTTGAATCTGTTCACGGGCAAGATCAAAGCGTTCATACCGTTTACCACTTGCTCTGTCTATTTGCTTGATGATTCGTCAAAGTTTGCCGACGCAGTTCATGTTGTTGGTGAGAATGCCGATAAAATATCGCTGCGTCGCATACGTGTTGGCGAAGGTGCGACCGGATTCGCACTGCTAAAAAGAGAATTGGTCAAGAATGTAAATCCCGATCTGGATTTCTCGTTCTCGAATATCGAATTCGGTGACGAATACCTCTCAATGGCGGTGGTACCACTTATCGCAGGCGATGAATTGATCGGAGCTGTTTCGGTTTACTCGAAAGAGCTTTCGTACTTCGAGGACGAACATATTCGTCTGCTCGAAACAGTATCCAAGATCGCCGCGGATGCTATCGCACGTTCGAAGAATCATGACGAAGCGACGGCACACGCATTGACAGATACGATGACGGGGCTCCCGAATGCGCGTAGTCTAAAGATGCAATTCGACCGCGAGGTTGCACGTTCCGAACGCGGCGGCGGCTCATTTCAGGTATTGATGCTCGACCTCGACGGATTCAAAGGCGTAAACGACAATTTTGGACACAAGGCCGGAGACCGAATGCTGCATGAGATCGGTCAGGTCATTCTCGGCCAACTGCGCGAGTACGACTTTCTGGCTCGATACGGTGGCGACGAGTTCGTCGCATTGATCAGCGACGCGAATACTGCCGAAGTTTCTGATCTCTGCGAAAGGATCGAGTCTGCAGTTCGGTCGTTCAAACTAATGATGGAAGACGGTCGCACGGCAAACGTCGGCGTTAGTCCGGGAGCTGCCGCTTACACCGGCAACGGCTCGACCTTTGACGAGATGATAATCGCTGCTGACAAAGCGATGTACGAGCGCAAATCACGACGAAAGATGATAACCGAAGGGATCCGCGTGATCGAGACACCGAAAGTGCCGATGTCCGATCTGCTTGAGACTGACGATCGAAACTACCCGACGAGCTATAATTCGGCGGAGAACCTGATCGTCGAACTAGACGATTCGCACGTGCTGAGAAGCAATAGCGTTCACTAGAACGCTTGCGAAAAGCGGAAATGCAGTTGCCCTTGCTTTAGCTGATAGATCGCGTTCGATCCGTTTGTCTGTGGGATCAGAAACCTTGGCGGATTGAGCAAATAGCCATAATCCACTGCAAACTCGCCGCCGACCGGCGTCTTGATGCGCAGTCCCAACCCAACTGTGTGCGTCCACAGCGCTCGTAAATTCTGTCGCAGCACATCGTTTGCAGGCACGTCCGGCGGATTGAAAATATCGCCGATCCGTCGAAAAACATTGCCACCGTCATAGAACGGCACGGCACGGATCGACTTGGTGAGCGGAAGCCTCGCTTCAAGATTCACAACAGCGAGAGCGTTGCCGCCAAACGGAATTGTAAACGGATCGAGCGTGACGGGATCGCCCGAGCTGTTACGGAAAGTTCCTTGCGGTACAACAACGACTCGCGGCCCGGCCTCGTCGAAATCAAATCCTCGAAGATTGTTTGAACCGCCGGCGTAGAATCGTTCGCTGATCGGCAAGATGCCGTTCAGGTCCGCGAGATTGGTATTTGGAAATCTATTGCCCGACGAAAAGACTTGGGCGAGGCCAAGAATCGCCTGGCCGGCAAATGTTAGATTTCGGAACTTCGGCAAACTATAGAAAAAACGATAATTCGCCTGAAACTTGTGAAAGCCGATATTTGCGCCAAGCTGCGGCAACGAGAAATTGTAGTCGGCAGTTAAATAGCTTCCGCGTGTCGGATCGCTTGCGTTATAACGGCATTCGTTGCCGATCTCGCCCGTGGCGATCACCTCGAGCAGCGTGTACGTTCGCGAACAATTCTCTCGCGTATCACGAACGTAAGTAACTCCAAATCCCGAGATCCGAACACGAGCGTCCGGCTGGAGCAGATCCTTGACGAGCAAGCTTTCGACATTTTGCAATCGAACATCTTCGTATCTAAATCTGGCGAAAATGATGCTGCGCTCTTTGCGATTTATCGTGCGACTTGTTTCCGCCGAAAGCGTAATGCGGTCGATCGTAGGGCTTCCCGTTGCGTTTCCAAATTCGTCGATCGGATTGCCGTCTGCATCAATTCGCTGGACGATGCCGAACGTTCCTTTGTCGAATGCCGACCTGAAAAATCTCGTAACCGTCGTGTCGCGTTGATATTGAGCCGAGATCGTAAGCGGCGCAAAGCGGTTGTCACCGTCTCGTAAGAATCGCGGATTCACAAAATCAAACTGAACCAATTGCTGCCGTTGACTGACTCGCACACGAGCTCCGCCCTGCCACAGATTACCGAACAGGTTTACATGGCGAATGTCGAAGAATCCGCTCGCGCCGACATCGGTCGAATAGCCGCCGCCGTAGGTCGCAAGCCTCGGCGGCTGCTCGACAACATCGATCTCGACAGCGACTTTTCGCTCTGCCTTATCGGTCGTACCGACATCCTTCGTTCGTATCGCTATCTTGTCAAAAGCATCTGTCGCAAACAGATTCTGCTCCGTCGAATAGATATTTGCCGACCTCAGCAACTGGCCCTCGATCAGAGGCGACGCTCGACGAATAGCTCTCTCCTTAACGTTTCGGTTACCTGTGACCACAACTCGGTCGATCACGACCGGCGAGCCTTCGTTCTCGACTTTGAAAACCAGATCGATCTCAGCCGATTGTGCGTCGGCCGCACGCGCAACATCGGTCGTTGTAAAGGAAACGCGAGCGTCATAAAAGCCACCTTGCGAATAACGCTCGCCGATCTTGCGAACTGCATTACGGAATCGTGCCCGCGAATACGACGTGCCCTCGAGCCTCGGAAGCAATGCCGTAAGCTCGGAGGTATCGATCTTTGAATTCCCTGATATGCTGACGTTTCGAACAAATGTTCGCGGACCTTCTTCGACATTGAACGTGATAATAAGATCCTCGCCATTTGGGGCGACACCCTGATTGACGCGAACCTGTGCCTCACGATAGCCAAGTTCGGCCATTATCGACGCGATCGTAGCCGCGTCAACTTCGAGCGTCTCGAGGCTTGTATATCCGCGACCGTAACCAAATAGTGGGATGATCCCGAGCAGATTTGCTTCTTGAGTTTCGAGGATCGTGCGCACGTCTTCGATAGTCAATGCAGTCGTGCCGCGAATGCTCATTCTCTGTAAGTTGAGCTTACGATTGAGTGAGCCGATGTATTTTATCGTTACGGTTCGACCGGCCAAGTCTGAACTGTTCAATACCGAACATACAAAGCTGCTGTCGCTCTGATCGATCGTTGCGTCGATATCCGTTACCGGCGGATCGATCGTGCAGGTCGAACTTACCTCCGCAAAAAAGTATCCCAGTTCCTGAAAATGCGTCTTCAGCCGTCGTTCGCCTTCAATGATCGCTGCGTAATCCAACGTTCCTTCGCGAACAACGGGCAGCAATCGAGATCGCGTTCCGCTGCCGACATCAACCTTTCCGGCATCGACCTCAACATTTACCGTTGGACCAACGCGACCGACTATCGAGATGGCGACCTTGTTAGTTTCGCGGTCGTATGTGGTTCGTGGTTCGTCTAATTTAGGCGCGAGAAAATTGCGATCCTTCAATTTGGCTCGGATCTTTGCCAGGTCTTCGGTCAGGCGTTGCCTCGAGAATTCGCTTCCGGTCTGCAATGAAAGCGAATCGAGCGGCAACGGTTCGGTCAGGCCATCGATCTTAACGTCAAGCTTTTCAACAACGGCCTGCGTGCCCGGCACTACGTCAAACGTTATGTTGACAGCATTACTGTTCGGGCGAGCGACTCTTGTGTATTTGACATCGGAACCGAAAAATCCGCGTTCGCGAAGGTAGTCGAGAATCACGTCGGAATTAGATCGAAGAGTCTGTTCGGAAATGGCGGCACCGGATGTGAGCAAATTCAGCTTGAACAAAATGTCCTCTTGCGACACCTTGTCGCCGACTGTATTGCCGATGTTGACCGAGATCTTTTCGACGCGCTCTTTTCGCTTTACGATGAACTTGATCCGAACGCCATCGTCACCGACCGGCGTCGCGCCGACTTCGACCATCGCGATCTGGCCGGTGCCGTGCAGAGCAACTATCGAATCATGTATTTTCGTTGCCGAGTAGCTCGGCCCCAATGCGGCTTCGGCAACACGCCGCAGGCTCTCAGAGCTATCGGCGTCGACCGTTTCGTCACTAAATGTTATTTCGACAGCCGTGATCTTGCGGTTCTCCAAGCGTTGCTGCCCGACGGCGCTTGTTACAAACGACACGGCAAAAACCGCCGCGAACACGATGATTCGCAGCAAGTTTATTTCAATTCGAAAATATCTCTCGTTAACCTCTAACACTAAAAACGCTTTCTTAAGCGAACTTCAAAACTAAAACTGTCTCGATTACGCGTTACGTTGCTCAGGCTTCGCTGTTCGTACTGAGCGACGAGCGACAGCTTGTTCGACACTCGATATTCGAGCGCAAGCACCTGATTCTGGTCCTGCGACAGATTGGTCGAATATGTAACTCGTAGATTGTTATTTATCTGTCTGCCAACGGTCAGACGTGCAGACGGATTTGCCTGGCGGCCGGAGATCAACGGATCGATCTCAAATACATTCAGGCCGAAGAGTTTGTCAGTCGCCTTACGAGCCGGATTGTTAATGATCGAATCGGTCAATATCTCGGCGGCCGTGTTGATTCCGGACTGTGCCAACGTAGGAATTCCGCCCGCCGAATTGGTCAGACTGCCTGTCGTTATTAGCGACACAACATCTGCCTGCGGCAGTGCCGGGCTTGACCTGACCGACAGAACAGCCGTCTCAGAATCCTTCAGCGGCCCATTGTAAGTCACAAAGATCTGATAACCGGCGATCTCGGTTTCGCCCTGAAGTTGCAGGATCGGATCGATAAATGTGTCGGGTGGAAATTCGAGAACGCCGCGCTGTACGATATACCGGTCCTTGCGGAAAAACACGGTTCCGCTATTTGCCGTGATTCTTCCGGACAATCGCGGTTCGTTGGCGTCGCCGCTAAGAACAAGCGAAACGGACGCAGTTAGGTCGGCGATGTTATTTTTGACGACAAGAGCGTCCCGGCCCTCGATCGTGAGGTCAAATCTGATCGGCTTTAGTGTTCCGCCACCGCCGGATGTGATCGCACGTTCGCGTCTGGCACCGACGACATTTGCGAGATCGATATCTTTCGAATAAACGCTCCGCTTTGCATAGACTCGGCCGCCGATCGTGATCTGCAGATCGTCCTTCGGAGTTTCTCTTAGACCAGTAATTTCGAGTCGTGCGTCGCCGGTTGTAATAAAATCCGTCGGTAGCGGAACCGTTACATCTGTACCGTTGATCGACAACCTGAACGACGAAACACTAACGCCGCTAATGGCTGCACCGCCGGAGCCCGAGAATCTTCCGCCGCCGATATAGCCTGACATTTCCTCGATATCGGCTTGATCGGCAGAAAAAATAACGCGCGATTTGATCCGTTCGAGTGTAAGACGATCTCGGCCAACGAACGCAGCCAGAGATGCATTCTCGGTCGTAGCCGATCCGGAAAGTTTTGCAGTTGCATTCGGCCCTGAGAGCCGCACCGCAACATCGGCCATGCCGGCGAAGAACGTGTCCTTTGTCAGCAGATTGAGCAGATTCAGACTAATGCGGCCATCGATCGCAAGGTCATTTATCGCGTCGTCTGTGAAAGCTTTAGTGCCGCTGACTCGAACATTAGAACCGCCGCCGGCAAACAAAGCCTTTTCGATGGTGATCTGTCGGGCATCGAAATTAAACAGCACCGGCTCCGAAGCAACAAGCCGCGTATCCTGAACGACAATGTCCAAAGCCGAGAATTCGGCGCGTCCCCGAATGACTGGCATTTCATCCGACGGCTTGCCGTCCGGACCGATCGTGACCATCTCACCGGTCACGTTGATATTTCCGGAGCCTGTGCCGGAGATCGGAAAGCCCTTGAGCTGCGGAATGAACGCCAGCAGCGGATCGAGCGGGCTATTGTTGAGCACGGTCGATGCTTGCAGCGGCAGAGACTTATTCGACAGATCGACAACAGCGTCAACCGTTTGCGGATTGCCATTGAAGCCGATCGTAAGCTTCGCGATCAGTTTTTGATCGATGGCATTCGCATCAAATGTCACCTCACCAAGGTTTGATTCACCTACCGTCACGCCGGTCGCTTTGCCATTGCCGTTGATCGACACGATCTCGGATCGATCGGAATTTCCTGCGATCGTGAAGGTCGCGTCAGTCGTTCCGGCGATCGCCGGAATCGAATCATTCTTTGGCAACAACGCCATCAGAATTGGCACAGGCATCGACTTCGCGATCATCGCAAGCGTGTAGTCGGCGGACTTGCGATCTAGCGAAAACGTGCCGCCCATCGTTCCGCCCGCAAGTGCGATCTCGATCGGAGCCGCCGTGATCAACGTACCGTCAAATTTCACGTCGGCCTTGAGCGTGTCGTAGGGCTGTCCGGCAAGTGTGCCATTCGCCGCCGACAGCGTAACGCTGCCCTGTGCATTGTTTGGTAGGCCCGTAATATCGACCTTACCGCTCGTTTTGCCTGTTAGATCGCGAATTCGATCGGGCAAAATGCTAGGCAGGGCGGCGATCAGATCACCTGCGTTCATACCGTTCAATTCAGCCTTGACACTCGTCTTGTTCGCCTCGACCGGCACTGAAACGGCAAACGTAGCATTGCCGCCGTCCGGCGCGGTTATGACGCCGTTCTGCAGCTCAAGTCCAAGCTCATCGTAGCGGACATTTGTCGCAACGCTTCCCAGATTACGGCCCTTGATGACAACCGAACTCGAATCTGCTTTCCCTGTCACAATAGGCGAAAGCAGATTGCCCGTTACTTTTGCATCGAATTTCAGGTCGCCGGCCAATTCGATCTCCATCGATCGAAGCTGCTCATCTACCTCTGGAGCAACGCCGGAAACTTCGACCAGACGCTGTATCTCGCCGCCGTCACTCGAACGAAGAGCGAGCGTCAGATCGCTCTTGTCAGATTTGAGATCAAAGATGCCGCTTCCTGTAACCGAGCTTTTGTCGGTTTTAAGATCAAGATTCGCGATGCTAAACAAACCGTCAGCAGCATCGACTGCGACGTTGCCATTTATCGGGATCGCCGTCGCGGCATCGTCACCGGCATTTGCAACAATACGGGCGTCGATGTTTCCCGTAGCAAGGTTCCAGTTGCCGCCGGGGTACGAGAGTTTCGCCGTGCCTGTCGTTTGGCCTTCGAGCGGAATGACACGGCCCGATTGCAAAGCTATCAATTTCGACAGGTCCAAGTTGCTAAAATTAACGTCGATCTCCGAACGAGTTCTATTATCCAAAGCGATCGCGACGTTGCCGTCGAGCTTGCCGTTCATCACATCGGCGTTGAGATCGGTCAAGCGCGCACCGTCGTTGTTGATGAGCACCTTGGCCGTCGCCGCACCGAGAGCGATGCTGCCGACCGAGCCGCCACCAATACTCATATCGGCACTGGCACGATAGCGGCCTGAGCGTTCGACAACGAAAATTGGACGCACGATCTTGACGCCCTCGAGCTTACCGCCGGTCGCGAGCTGATCGCTTTTTGTGATCGTAATGTCGCCCGCGTCGATGTCGTCAGAACGGCCCTCGACAACGCCATTGCGGATCGAGAGGCGAATTCCCGCGATGTTCAGATCGCCCAAAACGGCGGCACCTGTGTCGATACGTGCAACTCGCGATCGGTCGGCGTAAACCGTCGTAAGGCCGCCGCGATTTGTGATCGCGATCTCAGGTGCGTCAATGCCGTCGATGATAGTTCCGTCAGAATCGACGCGACGAGCCTTGATCCCCGAAATTGTCACATCTGTTTTCGAAGGATCGTCGCGAAACTTGAAACCATCGGCAGTGACGCCTTCGATCTTTGCTCCGGCGAGATCGGCATCGGATGAGCTAAGGCCATCGACATCGACCGTCGTAACCTTATTCAAATTTTTGACTCGGATGTTCTTGCCCTGAACATTTTTTAGTTCGTAATCAGGCGTCTTGAAACGTGTCGTCGTAGCGTTCGGTGCTGAAATATCGATGCCGCCGTTTGGCATCGAGAATTTGAGCGCACGTGCCTGTAGATCTTCAAACTCAACATCGCCGATCTCAAACCTTTTCGCACGGCCAGTGCCCGCCTGTGCTGTTAGCTGGCGATCTTTCAGTTCTGCAACAGCATCACGTAAAAACAAGCTTCCGATCGTCATCGCGCCGCTTTTGACGGCAACGGTCTGCAGTTCGCCGACCCAACGAAAATCCGAACCTGTGCCGCGAACATTTCCTGCGGCTCTCAACAGGTCGATCCGAAGATCATCGTAGGTCAGCATCTCGGCGACAACC
>CALMPJ010000141.1 GCA_937871585.1 uncultured Acidobacteriota bacterium
TTGCATCTGCAAAGTTCTAATTTTCGTGGTCGATGCGATCTGACTTCCCTCGACCAATGGGAGATTACCTGCGACCATTTATTTTTGTCAAGCCTTTTTTCTTATTTCTGAAAAAAGTGGTGGCGCCCTCCTTTGTGGGTGGTTAAAGAATCGATCGTTCTATCTCTCACTGGTTGCCCAATGCGGTCGATTTCTCTCACGGTCAGCGACGTAGTGTGTGTGTTTCAACTCACAGGATCTACTACGGGCTTTTCGAAGACTTCCCAATAACAACACACAAGAATAAAAGTATATTTAGAATATAAAACCCTTAAGATTCTAAGAATAATATTTTTTATAAGTAAGAGTCTCTCGGGTTTACCGAGCCTCGGCAAATGCCACACTCGGCTATATTGTGTCTGCTGCTTCATCTACCACAAGATATTGTGGTCGCCGAACAACGGCAAAACCGAGGCTCGGGTAACACCGTGTGTGGGCAAACCCGTCACTCGGCTCAAACCCCCATAAACAGGGAGTTTCAGATGCAATGACGCGTAATTTTTCGTCACGATCGAGCCCCATAAGCGTAAATTTTCCCAAAATTTTCTGCCGTTTTCTTACTACCTGTCAACGATTTTTGTAAGAAAAACTACCCATATTTTCTAACAAAATCTGCTGCTCGCTAAACGTGATCAGGAGCGGGCCGAAGGCCCCGCGTTTTTGGTTTCTACTACCGTTGTTTTCGTCTCCAGATCCGTCTTCTAATAAGCCGTCTCGAGCTGCCACGCTATGGGTGTTGGCGTGGCCCCAAGACAAACATGCTCTCCCGCCGATATCGATCTCACCGGATCAAAGAGAGCCCGGGACGAATTTTCCCTTGGACATCACCCCTTGAAAACACGAAAACGCCCATATATAGAGGGGTATAGGGGTATACCCTTTAGAATCAGGTATATACGGGCAATTCGTGTTAAAAAAATGTGCGTCTGATAACCACCATTCTGTTACTCGGTTCGTTGGTCGACGAAAGTGTCAACCGTTGGCTCTCGCGTGAGAAACAACAAGGAAACACAAGGCTTGCTTTTGTTCTCATGTCGCGGCGTTCTCAAGAGGATTGCTAATAAAAGTGTCAAAATATCATCCACTATGTATCAATACATATGAAACTATTACTTTTGTAGTCTTTTCTTAAATTCAATTGAGTATAGATGAGGTTGATTGTTTTAGACTTTTGGAGCATGTCTAGATGGATTACAAAATTAGATATGTTATGTCGAACTCGGAGTTTTATCGAGAACTATAAATTTGGCTTGTTAAAAATAACACACACATATTTTGTTGAAACTTGAGAGTCAAAAATTGGTCCGGTTCTCATTGGGTGTTTGGATCGGTTTCTAATCGTGAATATGAAGTCGTTTGTGCCATCGATTAGGATTACGTGCACAAGATACGTCGACTGTATTTCGGGAAGCGACGCCCGATCAGTTGAACCTTTATGTAAACGGCGAATTCCTGTAAGATGGTGTCTCGTTAGTGGCTTCTTCTGAGCGCAGATGTTTCTAATTCGAATGGAGTATAGATGATTCATCGCGGCCTCCGAATTCAGTTTCGGAAATTGGCTCGCGATCTCGGACTACTACTAGTAAAGTCAAATGACGTTAAGCTTGTCGCATATTGTTGCCCGGAGGAGAAGTCCAATGGGTAGAGCGACGCGGCCCCGTCCTGAAAGACTAGCGGAGAAGCTTGTAGAGATTCGACGAAGGCTTGAACTTTCTCAGAATGAACTGATCAATCGGCTAGAATTTGCTGACCTGCACTTGGTTCAGGGAACTATCTCCACCTACGAACTAGGAAAAAGAGAACCATCCTTACCATTGTTGTTGCGGTATGCTCGAATCGCTGGGGTTTCTTTGGAATCGATAATTGATGACGAGATGGAACTCCAATCAATCACAGAATAGAATGAAAGATTTTGTTATCAGTCTCTACGGAGCTTGTTCCTATTTGGGTTGCGCACTTTAATTTTTTCAACGTCGGCTTTTCTTACGTATTTGATCGTATCGACTTCCAATATTTCGATCGGATTTGATTTGAGCCTTAAATAAAAAGCCTGTCGAGATATTCCCAACAGTCGTGCCGCTCTTGGTAGCCTGATCCAATTTTTTGACTCGTTGTCTTCAACTTCTTCGAAATTCATTGTCTTAACACTATTGGTTGAAAAGGAAAGGGCCGGGATTCATTAGCCTCAGCTCCCACACGGAAGGCTCATGTTTCCCGGCCCGTCGTCGTCAAGCTGGAATGGTCTCAACAATTCAGCGTGGGCGACATACTCAATTTGTCTCGGAGCTATATAAGCCACTCCTCATAAGATATAATAAAGTCAATTGACTTCTTGTGTCAATTGAAGGATCAGCTTTTTAGAACCGGAGGCAAGGTAGAAATTTGTGTGCGAATGTGTGTGCGGAGCCCAAATTGCTAAGAGTCCTAAAAGAAAAGCGGCTCTTTCGAGCCGCTTATTTTATGGTATGTATTATATTTAATGCAGTCTAATGTGGAGCCGCCCATCGGAGTCGAACCGACGACCTTTCGATTACGAATCGAATGCTCTACCAACTGAGCTAGGGCGGCCTTTTATGTAAGGCCAAACCTCAACTTACGAACGCAAGTGAGGTATATCTTCGGCATAGCCGAATCCAAAAGAATAGTAAATTTCGCATCGTCTTGTCAAGCCGTTAATTGAAGTTTTGACCGAACTGGAAATTGTACTAACATTCGAGATATCACGCACAACAGGCGTTTCACGCTATGAAGAACCGAGAATTTGTCGATCGTTTGAACCTGACGTTTGAGGGCCGCAGCATGGCTGAGGTTGGGCGTATGCTTGATCTGCCTCATGCGACGGTTCGTAATTATTACATCGAGGGCCGTCTGCCGGCTCCAGAGGTGTTGATCAAGGTCGCAAATGTGACGAATGTTTCACTGAACTGGCTACTGACCGGCAAAGGAAATATGCACGGCGAGCGTATGCCGGCGGTTAGTATCGGCAATTTTATCGAGTACAAGATCGCTGAGATGATCGACAAACGGCTGGCGGGCGAGACTATCCAAGATCTCGGATCGGCTGATGCGGCGAGCTTTGAGCTTGATAATGCGATCAACGAATTCAACGACCCGCAAAAGGTGATGGACGCATGGTTCGCGTTCGAGCGTCGCGAGTATCCAAACGATTACGGCGTCGATTTCTTTCGCGGCTGGCAGTCGTTTTCGGCTGAGGAGAAGCGTGCGGCGTTGATCGACGCGAAGCGGATGTTGGATCGGTCACTGCGGAGTGCGTGAAGTTCGCTTCCCGCAAAGTCGCAAAGAGAAGACGCAAAGAACGCTAAGGAAGAATAAGAAGTGTTGGCCGTGTGTCGCAGCTGTGATACAATAATGCAAGAATAGCTATGAAGCTCCTGCGACATAAAGTTGAACAATTGAAGATCGGTTGGAACGAGCGTGAGCTTGGCGATGTTGATGTTTATCGCATTTGCCGCAAATACAAGGTCGAGATCGTTGAGATGCCGCTGCGGGTTTCGGGCTTTTACTATCGCGTGAAGGGCCGCGATTTTATTGCGGTCAATAGTATGCTGTCGGGCAAGAAAAGGCTGGCAGTGATGTTTCATGAGCTGGGGCATTTTCTGCTTCATGTGCCTGAATCGGGAACGACCGCAAACTTTCACAGGGTCGGTGAACGTACTCGAAAAGAACGCGAAGCCGACCTGTTTGCGTTGTGTGCACTGATACCGACGGCAAGGCTCTCAATCTCCTCAGAACAAGAACTGATCGACGAAGGTTTTGACGAAGAATTGGTCGCCGAAAGGCTCGATATTTTCAAAACTTTCGGCCTCTAGTTCCGTCGCAAAAAAATATTCTCAAAAAACCGCTAAATATCCATTTTTTAAGTGGAAACTTGCCCTCGTAACATTGTATGCTTACAGGTTAGACGTTTTGGCCGACGGCAGCCTGATAATTTGCCCCGAATAGTCACATTTCGGGCATGGCAGCTCTTACCGTTAGACACATCTTCTAAGCATATTTTGGAGCAGGTTTTTATTTCATAATGGCATTAAAGTCTTTGTTTAGTCTATTTTCCAGCGATCTCGCGATCGATCTCGGCACGGCCAATACACTTGTTTACGCCAAGGGGCGCGGCATCGTCGTCTCGGAGCCGTCGATCGTGGCGATCAACAAGGTCACGAATCAGGTCGAAGCTGTCGGCCGCGACGCAAAAGAGATGCTTGGCCGCACGCCGGGCAACATCGTTGCGATCCGTCCGATGAAAGACGGCGTTATCGCCAATTTCGAAGTCACGGAAAAGATGCTGCAGCATTTTATCCGCAAGGCTCACAACGGCAAATCGTGGGTTCGCCCGCGTGTCGTGATCGGCATTCCGTCTGAGATCACACAGGTCGAACGACGTGCGGTCGAGGACAGTGCGTATCGTGCCAAAGCGAGCGAAGTTTACCTCGTTGAGGAAGCGATGGCAGCCGCGATCGGTGCCGGGCTTCCGATCACGGAGCCGCACGGCAACATGGTCGTCGATATCGGCGGCGGTACGACTGACATCGCTGTCATTTCGTTGTCGGGCATTGTTTACTCGCGTGCCGTTCGCGTCGCGGGCAACGAAATGGACGACGCGATCACGCAGTACATCAAACGCAAATACAACCTGCTCATCGGCGAACGTACTTCTGAAGCAATCAAGATCGCACTTGGCTCGGCGTTCCCACTTGAAGAGCCGCTTTCGATGGACGTTCGCGGACGTAATCTGATCGAGGGCATTCCAAAGACCATCACAATGACCGACGAAGAGATCCGCGAGGCTCTCTCGGACAGCGTTTCGACCATTATCAACGCCGTCCGCGTCGCTCTCGAACGAACGCCTCCTGAGCTGTCCGCTGACATTGTCGAACGCGGCATCGTACTCACCGGCGGCGGTGCTCTGCTCAAGAATCTCGATAAACGCTTGATGATCGAAACGGGCCTGCCGGTCGTTGTCGCCGACGATCCGCTCTCCTCGGTTGTTCTCGGCACCGGCAAAATGCTCTCCGATTTCGAACTTCTCAAGCGCGTTAAGTGGGACAATTCGTTGATGACCGGCAGTTAACTAGTCCAAAGTCCAAGGTCCAATGTCCAACGTAAACCAACGGACATTGGACTTGGGACTTGGGACATTGGACCTTTCCAATGGTTGAGCGTAGTCAAAAAGATGTTTGGCGGCTTTCGCCGTGGCTGCTTTCCGCGTTGCTGCTCGTGAACTTCGTGCTGATGGCGTTCGATGCCCGCGAGATCACGTCAGGGCAGCGAGTCATTCGTACGTGGACACAGACGGCGGCAGATTTTGTGCAGTCGCCGATCACATCTATTACTTCCGGAGTTTATAACTACTTCGCGTCGATCTCGTCCCTTCGTTCAGCCGCAGATGAGAACGACACACTTAAGGTTCGCATCCAAGAACTCGAGGTCGAGGTCAAGCAGAAAGCCGATCTTAACAGTGAGAACGAACGGCTCCGCGCACTGCTTGAGCTTAAGGAAACGAGCAAATACAAGATATTGACCGCCCGCATCATCGGCCGCGATCCGTCGGTTTGGTTCGATTCGTCGATCATCAATCGCGGCACCATGGACGGTGTGAAGTTGAACATGCCGGTCGTTGCTGATGGCGGCTTGATCGGCCGCGTGGTTGCCGTTGGGCCGCTTACGGCTCAGGTCGATCTGGTAACTTACAGCAAATCTGCGGTCGGCGGCATTATTGGTGAAATAGCAGGCTCTAATGCTCTCGGCGTCGTTGCCGGTACGAGCAAGAAGGATCTGCTCGAGATGAAATACGTTCCCGGCACTATTGACGTCCAGGTCGGGCAGGTCGTTTACACAACTGGCCAAGATGGAATTTTTCCTGCCGGGCTAAAGCTGGGCGAGATCGTCAACGTCGTATCAGGTTCGGCCACAACGCCGCACCAAATTCAGATCAGGCCGTCGGCAAGGCTGACATCGATGCAAGAGGTCGGAGTGCTGCTATACGAGCCGCCGGGCAAAGCGGAGTTCGAACAAAAGTTGCCGAATGCGGTGAAGGCAAAGTAGAACAGGCTGCGAGCCTGTTCACCACTGAGCGACAGGCTCTCAGCCCGTCGTACGAAAGAATGGAAGGAGTTAAACTTACAATCGCACTTATCGTCGCCGTATTGCTGCAGTGGTCGCTGCGCAATGTGTCGGAGATTTTTGCGTATGTTGACCTTCCCTTGATCGTTATCGTTTATGCGGCTTTGCAGCGAAATTCTATTCGGGCACTGATCTTCGGGACGCTCGCCGGTCTTTCGGTCGATGCGTTGAGCGGCGGTCTTTTGGGATCGCAAGGGTTTTCGAAAACGCTTATCGCATTCATCGTTTCGGAGATCGCAAGGCGTGTGTACCTGGACAACTTGCTGCTTCGCATTCCCGTCTTAATTGGTGCGTGTGTGGTAAATTCGTTGGTCTATTTTGGACTCCACAGGCTGCTCGGCCAGCCGCCGCAGGGCGACTTGATCGTCGTTGGAGCATATAGCCTGATCGGCACAACGATAGTCGGAACGCTCATTTATCTTTTGTTCGAAAGCCTCGGAAACGAGCGTACCAGGCCAAAGCGGCGGGATGTATTTTCTTCACGACGGCAAACGCGCCGCCGTAATCCAATTAGACTCGCGAAATAGCGGTATAACGAGATGAAGATCCACGATCAAGTACAGAATTTGGGTGCCAGGGTCGGTACGATACAGATCTTGGCGTTCTTGCTGCTCGCTCTGTTGGGAGCGAGGCTTTATTACCTTCAGATCGTTCGCGGCGACTATTTTAGCGAACGCGCCGAGAGCCAGCGCGTTCGTTACATTCCGGTGCCCGCACCGCGAGGTGCAATATTTGACCGGAACGGCAAGCTGCTCGTCGATTCTAGGCCGACTTATAACGTCGTTATTTCGAACGACGGTCTGAAGGCCGTCGACCTTAATTCACGCATCGATCAGTATTCCAAAGGCCTCGCCCTCGATCGCCAATTCGTCGTCGATCGTCTGAATCTCATCCGAAAACAGAACGAATTCGAGTCGCTCGTTTTGAAAGAGAACGTCGCGATGCCTGACATCACTTGGGTCGAAGCTCATAATCTCGAGTTTCCGGAGCTTCGCGTCGAGTTGCAGCCTCAGCGATTTTATCCGCTTGGAACCACGCTTGCTCACGTTCTCGGTTACGTCGGTGAGATCAGCCCAAAACAGCTTGAGTCAGACGAATATCGTGAAAAAGGATTTCGTCCCGGCGATATCATTGGGAAAGGCGGGCTTGAGCAGAATTACGATCAGTATCTTCGCGGAAAGCCTGGTTACCGAAAGGTTTTGGTCGATAGCCGCGGCCGAGTTCAGAGCGAGCTTGAGGTTGTCCAGCCGCAATCGGGACAGGATTTGATCACAACGATCGACCTCGAAATGCAGCTCAAGGCTGAAGACCAGCTTGCAAAGACTCCGACGAAACGCGGCACAATTATCGCGATGGATCCGAATAACGGCGAGATGCTCGTAATGGCGTCGGCACCTTCGTTCGACCCGAATGTCTTCGTTCGCGGCAGCTCAACGCCTGAGGGACGCAAGCAGATCGCCGCTTATTGGCAAGACCCGCAACGACCGCTTTATAACCGAGCGATACAGGGCCGATATCCGCCGGGCTCGACCTGGAAGATACCGAATTCGCTGGCCGGTCTGCAGCAAGGTGCTATTACCGTCGCTCATTCTAATCTTGTTTGCGGCGGCGGTATTACGATCGGCAACAAATTTACGAGATGTATGGGCAGCCATGGCTCGCCTCCTTTGAGCTACGCAATTACGAAATCCTGCGACGGCTATTACTATCGTCTCGCCCTGAAAATGGGCATCGAGGGCATCGTAAAAATGGTCGAAGACTACGGTTACGACAAAGTTTCGGGCATTGATCTGCCGAATGAAAAAGTGCCGCAAACGCCGAAGTCGTGGCTTCCGTCGATCATTAAACGCGAAGGCAAATGGAGCGACATTCGCACGGTCTATTCAGGTATCGGACAGGACACGGTAGTTGTTACGCCGATCTCGATGCTGCGTGCGGTTGCGGCAATTGGTGTTCGCGGCAAGATGTTCGTGCCGCACTTCTTAAAGGAATTCAAGCCCATCGCAGCCGTAGGAACGCCCGGCCAAAGCGACTACTTTGAGGCACGTCCCGGATTTGGATTTGATCGCCCGGAGCCGAAATTGATCGTTGCGACCGACGATCAGTATGACGTAATGATCAAAGGTATGTGGGGAGTGGTCAATGGCGGCGGTACTGCAGGTGCGATCCGTATGGCCGATTTTGAGATCGCCGGCAAGACCGGAACGGCACAGGTTGCTGAGCTCGGTAAGGATGTTGGAGATAAAAAAGATCACGCGTGGTTCGTTAGTTTCGCACCGGCATATAAGCCCGAGGTCGCTGTCCTTGCGTTTGTCGAAAACGTTGGTTTCGGCGGAAGCTTCGCGGCACCGGCGGCAAAGGGTGTTTACGAAACTTTTGTCGCAACACATCACGGCCGTCCGGTCGAACCGGCAGAGGTAGCAAAGCGTTAATAAATGGTCGCGATACTGGAAAAACGCGATCTTCGCGATTTTGATTGGCCGACGGCGGTGCTTGCGATAATGATCGCATCATTTGGCGTTTGGCAGATCTACAACGCATTGCCGAGCGAGAGCTATTGGACGAAGCAAATTATCGGCATCGCGATCGCTCTCGTTGGTTTTGTCGTAGTTTCATTCACAGATTATCGCCGTATTATTGATTACGCTCCGGTATTTTACGTCGGCAGCCTGTTTCTTCTTTTTCTCGTACTTACGCCTTTGGGCGTCGAGGTCAACGGCCAAAAGGCTTGGGTGCGGATAGCAGGTCTGCAGTTTCAGCCTTCGGAATTTGCGAAGATACCGACGGCTTTGATGCTCGCCAAGTATTTCGGTGCTAAGAAAGGCGGTCTGCTGACGCTCAAGGAAATGCTGATCGGCGGTGCCATCTTCGCCGGACCGGTCGCGTTGATATTACTCGAACCTGATGCCGGCCAAGCCATTACGTATTTCCCGCTGCTTGGTGCGGTGTATTTCCTTTCGGGTATCAAGCTTCGTTACGTGATCTTGGCGGTCGTTGCCGCCGCGATTTTCATTCCGACGGCGTGGTACGTCGGCGTTAAGACCGAAAAGATCAAACGTTATCAACAGGAACGCATACTCGCCATCATCGATCCTGACAAGGTCGATCCGCGTGGCTATGGCTACCACACGATCCAATCTACCATCACGGTCGGCAAAGGCGGCCTTGCTGGAATTCAAGGCGATTCGGAGACGTCACAGAGCGTTCTAAAGTTTTTGCCCGAGCCGCAAACTGATTTTATCTTTGCCGTAACTGCTGAAAATACAGGCTTTATTGGTTGCGTATCATTGCTATTGGCATATGCCTTACTGATCTCGCGAATGATCGCAGGAGCGCGCGAGGCATCGGATCGCGCCGGAATGTTGGTCATAATGTCGTTTGCGACAAGCATGGCGTTCCAAATATTCATGAACGTTGGCATGGCCCTCGGCGTACTTCCTGTTATTGGTGTACCGCTCCCGCTGATGAGCGCCGGCCTTTCGGCTTTGCTTTCAACTTTTGTTGCAATCGGGTTCGTTGTAAGCGTAAAATTGCGCCGTTTTGTTAATTAGTTTTTAGGTGACGTTATGGCTACTGAAGCATTAAATATCGGCCCTCGATCAGAGGTGAAGTCAAAAGAAAAGTCTGGTGCATTGTCGGGTATTACGACAATGTTGTCCGCTCTGCTGCTGGCACTCGCTGCGGGGGGCATGACTGGTGTCGTGGCGTCGCATTACCTAAATAACTCGCGATATTCGACCGAGGTCTCGGCTCTTGCTACGTATCGACCGCCGCAAGTGACGACGATATATGCTGACGATGGCGAGACGATCCTTGCCGAGTTTGCGATCGAGAAACGAATTCCGGTGAAGATACAGGACGTTCCTGACAAAGTTACGGACGCATTGCTGGCCATCGAAGACTATCGATTCCGCGACCACGTCGGCATCGACCCGTACAGAATCGCAGGTGCGATCTATCGAAATCTGACGAGCGACCGTACAGAAGGTGCTTCGACGATCACGCAGCAGCTTGCCAAGAATCTGTTTCTTTATAAGGATCAGACCTATGCCCGAAAGGTCAACGAATGGGCAGTTGCATTGCAGATCGAACGGCTTTACACCAAAGACCAGATCCTTGAGATGTATATGAACTACGTCTTTCTTGGCGCTGGTTCGTATGGCTATGAAGCCGGAGCAAGGACTTATTTTGGTAAATCGCTCAAAGACTTGACGCTTGAGGAAGCTGCACTGCTCGCGGCGATACCGAAATCGCCTGAGTATTCGCCTACTCGAAACCGTGCTAAGGCTCAGGAACGCCGCAATCTCGTTTTGGACCAAATGGCGAAGTATTTCCCCGATCGCTATCCGCAATCCGAGGTCGATGCGGCTAAGGCGAAAGAGATCAAGCTTGCCGACACAGCGTATTACCAATCGCAGCCAAAGTCGTCGCCGTGGGACTATCCTGTCGAAGAAGTTCGCCGATATCTCGAAGACAAATACACCACACGCGTTGCACAGGGCGGCTTGAAAGTTTATACGACGATCAACGTGAATGCGCAGAAATATGCGACTCAGGCGGTTCGCGAACGGCTTCGCGGATATGATCGGGGGCGTGCATGGCGTAGTGACTACAAGAACATTCTCGTAGACGAAAACGAAGAGCCGCTGACAGATGAGAAAGAGATCGAGAAGACGCTCACCAATTTCAAACACGCCGATTGGTATGGCGACGAATATAAAGAAGGCGAGTACATCAAAGGCCTCGTGATGAAGCAGAGCCCGAATTCGGATGAGGTCGGCGTGCGTTTCGGACGGTATAAGGCGATCGTTCGCGGCGGCAATATGGGCCGCAGTGGCAAAAGCCCGAAAGCAGAACTAAAGCCCGGATTTCTCGCCGAATTCTTGGTCAAAAAAGTTGACGAGCAGAGTCAAACGTTAGAGGTCGAACTGCAGCAGGTTCCCGAGGTTCAAGCTGCGATCACATGCATCAACGCAAAGACCGGCGAGATCGTCGCGATGGTCGGCGGCTACGATTTCCACACGAATAAATTCAACAACGCGACTCAAGGCCTGCGACAGACCGGTTCGGCATACAAGCCGTTCATTTATACAGCGGCGGTTGAAAATGGAATGACGCCGGACTCGATCGTGAGCGGTGCTCCGATCAAACGCGGCGGTTGGCAGCCCTCGAACTATGGCGGCACGACAAGCCATCCGAATGTACCGATGAAGATCGCTCTCGCGAAATCGTACAACATCGCGGCAGTGCATCTGCTCGATCAGGTCGGCATTCAGGCCGGAGCTCAGATGGTACGTCGGTTTGGCATTACTCAGCCGATGGCGCCGAGTCTGCCGTCGGCACTTGGAGCATCTGAGGCATCGTTGCTCGATATGGTTGCGGCATATTCGGCATTTCCGAACAAAGGCGTGCGAATGCAGCCGCATCTGATCCGCAAGGTCTATAACCGCGACGGCGCATTGCTCGAACAATACGAAGGCCAAAGTTCGAAAGTAACCAGCGAGTACGTGGCACTGACAATGGTCGAAATGATGCGGGGCGTCGTCCAAGGCGGCGGTACAGCGACATCGGCAACCGGCGGCGGCAGCCAACTGGCCGGCAAGACCGGAACCGTGAACAACGAAACTGACGTGTGGTTCATCGGCTACACGCCGACCTATGTGACCGGCGTTTGGATGGGAAATCCGCTGCGTAAAGAATCGCTCGGAGCAGGAATGACCGGCGGCCACGGAGCCGTGCCGTATTTCAACGCGTTCATGACACCGTTCATGAAAGACAAGCCGAAAGAGGTATTTCCGAACGCTCCGCCAATGCCGGCTGATATCAAGAATGTCGCCGAGCGCAGGAAACGCGAAGAACTCGAAAAACTCGAAGAAGCCGATATCAAAGCCCGACAAACCGGCGGCCCGACATCAGCTCCTAAGACTGGTACCGATCCGGCACTGGTCCCGCTCGATCCTGTCGGTGGAGAAACCAAGCCCGGCGACGGCCCCAAAACCGACAAGCCATCAACCGGCAACGACGGTCCTCCGGCTCGTAAGCCTGACAACAAACCGCCGGCAACTAAGCCGGAGCAGCCTGAAAAACAACCGTCCGGCGAAAAACGAAAGGGCAAGAAAGGTGACGGATAGTTTCGCCTGCGATGCTTCATTCTGATCTTGCGACCGCCTAGAAAAGGGCGGTCGCATTTTCTTTGCGAAACTTTTGTCCAATACTCGCGTAATTTAGAATATCGCACCTTTACCCGCAGATCGTAAGTGAGCAAGATCATGAACAAAATCCGAACCGGTTACTTCGTCCTCCTTCTTTCATTGAGTTTAGGTGTCTCCGCCCAACAACCGACCGCACAGCCGACACCAGTCTCGATTAAGATCGACGCGCAAAGTTTTGATTCTTTCGTCGGCCAGTATGAAGATTCGGTCAATCTTGGCGGACTAGTGTTTTCGTTCTTCCGAGAGGGTGAGGAGTTTTATCTTCGCGTTACAAATCAGGACAAGATCAGCATACTGCCTTCGGCTCCAGACAAGTTTTTTACGAAACCACCGGGCCCGCCCGCAGAGGCTGAGTTCATTCGCGAAGGCGGTCGTGTCACAGGCATGATCTGGCGGCAAGGCGGGCAAACGTTCACGACGAAAAGGATATCGGACACACCGCAACCGGACACACGTGTGGCATTTAAGCGTACCGACGCAATGATCCCAATGCGTGATGGTGTGAAGCTTTTTACTGTCATACTGACGCCGGAAATTCAGTCGGAAGATCTGCCGATTTACATGGAGCGAACTCCGTACGGTGTAGCAGGCTGGAGTTCGCCGCGAGTGAATGGAGCAAAGCCTGAACTGGTAAAGGACGGATACGTATTCGTTTTTCAGGACATTCGTGGGCGTGAGGACAGCGAAGGCACATTTGAGATGCTTCGCCCACCGCGTGACAAACGTGATCCGAAGTCTATCGACGAAAGCACCGATACCTACGACACAATTGAATGGCTCTTGAAGAACGTACCGAAAAACAATGGCCGCGTCGGCATTGCCGGCGTTAGCTATCCCGGCTGGCTTGCGGCTGTCGCACTGCTCGACCCTCATCCGGCGCTCAAGGCGTCGTCGCCGCAGGCTCCGGTAACAGACCTCTGGATGGGCGACGATTTTATGCACCACGGTGCGTTTCGCCAGACCTATGCGCATGAATGGGCGGTGCCGCTTGAGAGTCAGAAAAAGGGCGGCGGAATTACATTCGACAATGCGAACAACTACGAATGGTACCTACCGATCGGCAAGCTGCAGGAACTCGCTCCCAAACTCGCCGAAAAATCGCACTCGTGGAAGGCCTTCATCGAGCATCCGTCTTGGGACAGTTATTGGCAGGCTCGGGCGACGAACTTATATTTGAAAGACACCAGCGTTCCGACCCTCATCGTCGGCGGCTGGTGGGATCAGGAAGACCTCTACGGGCCGCTCGCGATGTACAAAACCCTCGAAAAAACTGACCGCGACAACCAGGTCTCTCTAGTGATGGGCCCGTGGAATCACGGTGGCTGGGGCGGCCGGGCGAGGCGGCTCGGTGCGATCGATTTTGGCAGTGACACCGGCATCTATTTTCGGCGGGAGATATTGGCGCCATTTTTCGCAAAGCTATTGAAGGACAAAGGGACCTATACGCCGCCAGAGGCGACCGTTTTCCAATCGGGCACGAATAGATGGATGACCTACGATTCCTGGTCGCCGAAGAACGGACAAAAGCGTGAGTTGTATTTACAGGCGGGCGGAAAACTTGGCTTCGAAAAACCCGAACAGGCCAAAGACGATCCGGGCTATGACACATATACTTCGGATCCGCCCGATCCTGTCCCGTATCGCAAGCTTCCCGTCCTAGCGACGTATACGCAGGGTTCAACTTGGGGTGCGTGGCTCGTCGACGACCAACGCTTTCTTGCCGACCGCAAGGACGTTCTGTCGTGGAAAACCGACATCCTTGCCGAGGATGTCACCATCACGGGCGACGTGATAGCAAATTTGTTTGCTGCTACGTCGGGCTCGGACAGCGATTGGATCGTCAAGCTGATCGATGTATATCCGGAAGATGCGCAACCTGAACGAATGGCTAATTACCAACTAATGGTTGCAAGCGAAATTTTCCGAGGCCGCTACCGAAAGAGCTTTGAAAAAGCCGAAGCTCTTAAGCCGAACGTTCCGGCAAAATTCGCCGTCGATCTCCGCGGCCAGAATTACACGTTCAAAAAGGGCCATCGGATAATGGTGCAGGTGCAAAGCTCGTGGTTTCCTTTATACGATCGAAATCCACAGTCCTTTGTGCCGAATATATTCAAGGCTGCGGTTGCGGATTACAAACCGGCGACTCAACGAATTTATCGCTCGAACGGTAACGCCTCTCACATCAGCGTATCGGTCGCAAGATAGGAAATATCTTGCCGAATACAAAAGCGAATGACGCAGACGGAACTAGTTCCAGTCTGCGTCATTTGTGTTTTCGTAAGGCCAGATCTCCTATCTGAGAAATTCGCCTAGATAGTACGGCAGCATCTTTCGCCACCATGGCCAGTCGTGGGCTACGTCGTGGCCCCAGAGTTCGAGGCGATGCGGGATGCCTTTGGAATGTAGAATGCCGGAAAGATCGCGGCTGCGGTCGGGAGCCTCGTAATTGCCCTGGCCCGTGACGATCACTATCGAATCCGCATTTCTTAGTCGCGGAAGATGGTAGTCGTCATTCAAATGGCGAAGGTACATATCCGGATTGTTGAAATAGACGTTGTCGTCGTAATAGCCCTTGTCCAGATAATTATAGATGTCGTAGCTGCCGCTCATCGCGATCGTGCCGCGAAATGCGTCGGAGTGTTTGAAGTAAGTATTTGCCGCAAGGAACGCACCAAGCGAGGCTCCAGTCGTCAGAGGGCGAGCATCAGGACCGCATTCATTTCGAATGAGCGGCATCACCTCGTCCATGATGTAATTGTCATAGCGGGCGAGCATCTCGACCTTCCAGCCGGGATGCGATTCGCGATTGAGCAAGCTGTATTTGTTGACCGAATTGATCGAATAAGCGCGTATTAAGCCCGCTTCGATGTAATCTTTTATCGCATCAACAAGGTAAAAACGCTCGTATTCCAAATAATCCGCCGCTGCCGTCGGGAACATCAGCAACGGATAGCCCGAATGGCCATAAGTGACCAGCGGCATTTCCATGTTCAAATTGTGGCTGTACCACGATGTAATATCTCGTCTCATAAAAATGTAGGAAAGGCTGCCGAGCCTGTCCATATACTCTAAATCAGATTTGCACGAAAATCGATACTCGCACCTATTTTACCACCGTGATCTCACGAGTCGTAGAATTGTATCCACCGTTATCGACGACGTTTCCGGCCGCATCGACGAGCTCGAGTTTTACGTTGTGCTTACCGGCGGTCCAGCCTGTTAGCCAGATCGGTTCCCATTTGTCGATGAACTTTGGTTCGCTTTCATCTACCGACCAACGCACCCGATATTCGCCGCCGTCGCCTTTGAGCTTAGCGTTTGCGAGCCAGAAATCGATCATGATCGCGTTTACGTCGTCGCCCTTGTATTCGCCTTTTGGACGTGAGAATGTGAGCAGAGGCTTTGTGACATCAACGGCTCCAGCCTTGCTCTCTTTCATGTCTTTGCCCTCGGGAGTCGGTGCCGTAGCAACGGTGGCACCATTTGCGGTCGCGGGTTTTGCGGGATCGGCTCCACCATTTTTTACGGTGAACTTTACGAGCTGAAATGCACCTTCGTTTTTATAGCTTTCATGCCACGGCCTAGAAGGGAATACTCGCAAGGTATGTTCGCCGTCAGAAACATTTCGCAATTCAAATTCTTGTTCGAGATTGTAATACGCTTCGTAAGGCCGATTGTCGAGGATCACGTGAATGTGATTGCCCGTTTTTGTCTCGTGGTCCATGTGCGGCTTGTAGCCTTTGAGATCGCCGGAGATGTCGAGCTTGACCTTCACAGTCGAAGACGCCACTTCGGCATTCGCCTTTGGCTCGACGATCTTCAATGTCGGAGCCGCCGCATCTTGTTCGCCGCGAGCAGCCATTAGGTCTTTGATCTTTTGCGGGCGTTCGACGACCGTTAGGTTCTGCTTTTCAGGAGCCGCGGCGTTTGTGTTATTCGCAGCAGACTTGTTTGTATTTGCTGTGCCGCCGCAGGCGACTATGAAAGCCGAGATCAATAGTACTAAAAGTGTATAACGCATAATTACCTCAATAGTATTAAACCGCAGCAGGCACACTCGCTACCGCTCGTGTCTCTGCCGTATATCCAAAAACTTCGCGAAAATTCGCTTCCAGACGATCTTCCACCTCAGCCATATCGACTTCGCGGCCGAGCAGTCTGTCCATCGATGTTACGGGCTCGCCTTCGCAGGCGATGATCCAATTGTAATAGCTCAGATCGGTGTTTACGTTTAATGCAAAACCGTGTGTAGTGACCCAGCGTTTGATGTGTACGCCGATAGCCGCGACCTTGCCTTCGGTTGTGTGAACGCCGGTCAGGCCTTCGATGCGGAATGCCTCGATGTCAAAATCTGCCATCGATCGAATTAGCACTTCCTCGATGTCGCGAACATATTTGTGAACGTCTTCGCGTTCGGGCGACAGCGAGATTATCGGATAGCCGACGATCTGGCCGATGCCGTGATATGTGACCTTGCCGCCGCGATTGATCTCGAAAACTTCGACGCCGAGATTGCGAAGTAATTCCGCCGTTGCCAGCACACCGTCATTCTTCGAACGACGTCCAAGCGTGAACGTATGCGGATGCTCAAGCAACAGCAGATAGTCTTTTTCCCGCGTAGCAATGACCTCGGTCTCCAGTTCTTTCTGACGTTCAAGCGAATCAGCGTAGCCAACCCGACCAAGGCGTCTTACCTCTAAACAGCGGTCGCTCATAGCGCTATAATAAGACTTTCAACTTAGTTTGAACAGGAAACCAAGATAATGACGCTACATCGTTCAGTAATTTCGGCAATTCTATTGACTCTCTCGATCTTTGCGGCAAATGCTGCTGCGCAGAAAAAGTCTGCACCAAAGAAACCGCCGGTAAAAACTACGATCCCGCCGCTCGACGTTCGTACCGCTCGCGAGAAAGTTCAGATCCAGCATGACAATGTAAATGGTTTCGCCGACAAGCTTACGCCGATCGCTCAAAGCATCGAGGTGTTGGAAAAGGCTTACATCGAGAAAAGAATGACGCCGCAGCAGGCTGCGAAACACGAAGCGACGAAAGAGCAGTTCATCGCGATCCTGAGAAATACGCGAAACGATCTCACTGCGTTAGAATCCGAATTTCGTACGAAGCCTGCTCTTCAGAAGTACTTGCCGAACGTAAAAGGCGTGACCGATTTGGCCCTTTTTGCCGAGAACGAAGCAGTAGCTGGCAGATTCACAGCATCGATCAAGCCTCTGCGGGAAATCGTGATCAAACTGACTGACGCTTTGGCCGTTATTCCGAAATAGCTACTGGTTGACGTCCCACTCCGTGCCTTTGATCCGGCCGAGTAGCTGGAGACTATTTCCATCTTTGAAGTACGCACGAATAAGCCACGTCAGGCCGTCGGTGGTTTTGCGTGTCCATTGATGGTCGTAGAAATAGCCGTTATCACCCTTTTTATAAATATCGCCAGGTTTGCCGTACGCTGTCGACGTCCATTTTTTCAGATCGAAGGAGTCCGTAAAACCGATGTACATCGCGTAAACAAAGCCCTTTGCCGGTATCTTTGATACGTCGACGACGTCCGTTTCGCGTTCGTATTCCTCGCCGTTGAGATTCTTGTCCTTCACCTTGCCTTTTTTGACGATCGCGGCTTTCTCTTCCGAACTTAGCCCATGAATTCGGATATTGATCGAATTGATATTGCCCTTCTTGAACGGAACCGTAAGTTCCAACCAATCAAAACGCCCGTCAGCTTCGACGCCATCGAGCGGTATCTTGGCCGCAAACTGCTTCAGCGGCATTCCGAGATAGACCTGGCCGAGTTCCGTTGGGATGAACTTCTTTTGAGCAGCGTAACTGAACTTCTGCGCGGCTATTGAAAACGAAAACGCCAGAACGAGGGATACAAGAGCAACAAGGCGGCTAGCTTTCATAAATTATGGTTTCTTAAGTTCCGTGCTTGGTCTTGCCGGATCGCAGACCTCGATCTTTTCATTTGAACTCACCGCGGCTTTTGTATCAACCTCCGGCAAGCCGAGTTTAGTCCGAATGAATTTTTCGCCTTCGTTCTCGATCATTTCGCCATTGATGATGTGCGTTTTCGTGGTCAAGGTATCGCCCTTCGCCGGAACCTTCGCCGGTTCGATAAAAATGTACCAAGGCGATCCCCATTTGCGTGTATCGCCCGTCTGCGTTCGGTATTTGTAATGGTCCGTGTTGAGTCGATCACCGCGACTTTCTGATGCGTAGACCAACGGGAACGCGATCTTATATTCCTCAAGGTTCGATTTCATCGTCGCGAGCGGATCGTAATGGCCGACGCCTATGATCTCAAGGCCGTCACCTTTGTATTTCTCGTAAAACCTATTTAGAAATCGTAGATCGTACTTCCAATTACCACACCACGGAGCGTAATAAATGACCATCACGAGCTTCTTGCCGGCGATCATCTTTCGCAATTCGCGATCTTCGCCCGTGCGAACATCCTTCAGCGTCCAATTCTTATAGGCAATGTCCTTTTCAAGTAGAGGAGCCTGCTCATTCTGAGCCGAAGCAAATATGAATGAAAACAAAATTACTGCAATCGCCGCGAGTGATCTCATATTAGTTTTACGTCCACAAAAAGCCTATCGTTTCAGATGCCAAACATCAAGAATTTAGTTGGAAGCGAATGAAAAACTGATTCTAATTATGTTAATCTGTCGCTAGTTATGGCAGACGCACCTACAGTTTCGGACATTTTTCGCTACGCTTTGGAACTTCGTTCATCGAACCCTAGCGGTTCATTCGCGGACGTTAAATCGTCGATCGTGAGCAAATACAGCGGCGGCTCGTTGCCCGAAACCGCGTATCTTACGATCCCTGAGTACGACAACATTGCTCCCGAAGAGGACTGGACCGCAGGCTTGCCCGTGGTGCTTCGCGGCATCCATAACAGCGACTGGAACGACGTTGCCCAGGGCATCATCATCAGCCTCGAACAGGTCGAAAATTACCCAAAAATGTCCGGCCGCGAAGACGACCCCGCTAAAGAATGGCGTAACCGCGAAAAAGGCATCGCCTCAGCCGAAGAGAAAAACCTGACCAAATGGATGCCCGAGGAACTGATGGCGATCGCGCAACGAAGTTCCAAAAACTAACCACTTTTCACTGTTCACTATTAACTGAAAATTTGGAAAATTCAGTGAATAGTTCCAATTGGTTAGTGAATAGTGAGTTTCAAACCATCTCTTGCCTCGATCACTTCACAAAGTGGATCGAGGCTTTTTATTTCCGTGGCAAAATCCACATCGTCCCATTCCGGATAGAAATGCGTTAGCATCGCTCGTTTTGGTTTCGCACGGCGGATCAGGTGAATTGCCTCGGCGAGTTCGAGGTGCTTTTCGATCGGTTTGTTCTTGAAAAACGAGCATTCGAGAATGAACAGATCGACGCCGTTTGCGAGAGCCGCGAGTGAAATGTCCAAGCCGGTATCGGCTGTGAAAACTAGCGTTTGTTCGCCGTCGCGAATGTGTATAGCAAGACTTTCGGGCGTGTGCGGCGTTTTGCCGGCTGTTACGACAATTCCGTTCAATAGATCGAATTGTTCGAGCGGCTCGATCTCGATGATCTCGACGGGAAAAGGCTGCTCGGTCAGTTTGTAGTCGTTAACGGCGTCCATTCGCTCGGTCAACGAACAAAGGCCAATGGGGCCGCATATCTTTAGCGGTTTTGTGCGCGATCTTGTCGCTTCGGCATGTTTTGTGCCCGCGAGGAACGACATCAGCCCGCCGCAATGGTCGATGTGGAAATGCGATATCCAGATCGCATCAAGTTCGTGCCACGGCAAATTCTCCTCAGCCATTCGCCGTGCAGCCGTTGACGAACAGTCGAGCAAGATTGTTCCGCCAGACGTTTCTAGCAAGAATCCCGAACTCGTCCGCCTGGGATGCGGAACCGTCGTCCCCGAACCTAGAACCGTTAGTTTCATCACCTTTATGTTAGGCTAAAGCTATGTCTCAAGTCGATATTCTCGCCGTTTTTGCGCATCCTGATGACCTCGAACTATACGTCAGCGGCACGATGCTGAAGATGAAGTCGCTCGGCTATCGAACCGGTGCGCTCGACGTCACTCGCGGCGAAATGGGAACTCGCGGAACTGTCGAAGGCCGTGCCGTCGAGGCTGAGAACGCGGCAAAGATACTGAAACTCGATATTCGCGAGAATCTCGGTTTTGCTGACGGACACGTTTTTGTAGATGACGAATCGCGAACTGCAATGGTGCGTGCTTTGCGGCGTTTGAAGCCGAAAGTCATCCTCACACACCAGTCCGGCGATACGCATCCTGATCACGATCATATCGCGAATCTAGTACGCGAATGTTCGCGTCTTGTTGCAATGCGGAATTACGATCCGGAAACAGGTGACGATAAATGCCCGCCGCCGATCGTTGCTCATGCGGTTTTCTCGCGTCGAGTTGTTCCGTCGTTCATCGTCGATATTTCCGATCACCTCGACGAACGCATGGAAGCCATCAAGGCACATCGTTCGCAATTCTACGACCCAAATTCGACCGAACCGGAAACGATGCTGACCGGCAAATCATACCTCGAAGACATCGAATCGCGAGCCAGATATTTCGGCCAACTCATAGGCGTCCGAGCCGGCGAACCTTTCTACGTTCACGAAGCCATCAATGTCCACGATCCTGTGGAACTGCTTTCGAGACCGATGAATCTTTATTCGTAGGACAGGCTGCCTAGCCTGTCCGTTTCAGGCTAGGCAGCCTGAAATACGTGTCTCTACAATCTTGACAAAAAAGTAACGATTTCCTATTCTTGAAGTTACGGGAACGCCAAAGCACAATGGTGAGAGTGGTTTATGAAGATCTCAGCACAAGAAGAATACGGCCTGCGATGCCTAGTTCAGCTCGCCGGGCTTAGCGACGGTGAGAGCCTGACGCTGCCGCAAATGGCCGAGCGCGAGGGCATCTCGACCGCGAACGCAGGCAAGCTGATGTGGCTGCTGAACAAGGCCGGTTTTGTTCAATCAACACGCGGCACCAAAGGCGGCTATCTATTAGCACGACCGGCAAGTGAGATCCGTCTGAGCGAGATCATCAAGGTTTTGGACGAAGACGTGATCAACAATCATTGTGGCAGCTATACCGGCGTGCTTGATATCTGCGTGCACAAAGGCGACTGCGGCATCAGGCCCGTGATCGTCGGTTTGCATGAGATCGTGGAGAATGCGTTGTCGCAAATTACACTCGCACAATTGGTTGGCGGCGAGCGAAAGGTCGATGCGATGTTTCACGCGATTCAGGGAATTCATCGCACCATCGAGCCTTCAAGAATTTAGGAGTATGAGTTACGCGTTTACGCGTGAAATGGACGGAGCTTCAGTCGACGCGGAATCACGCCTAAAGGCGTAACTCTTACAAGATATGAGCACAGCAGCAGAATTACTACAGAATCGAGAATACAAATACGGTTTCGTCACTGATATTGAGACGGAGACGATCGCCAAAGGTCTGTCTGAGGACACCGTTCGGCTGATCTCGTCGAAAAAGAATGAGCCTGAGTGGCTGCTTGAGTTTCGGCTCAAGGCGTTTCGCAAATGGCTGACGATGACGGCGCCTGACAATTGGGCGAATTTTGCGTATCCGAACATCGATTTTCAGGACATTTCATATTATTCAGCTCCGAAACAAAAGCCAAAAAAGGCGTCGATGGACGAGGTCGATCCGGAACTCGTAAAGACCTTTGAGAAGCTCGGCATTCCGCTTTCTGAGCAGAAAATGCTCGCGAATGTCGCGGTCGATGCTGTGTTTGACAGCGTTTCGGTTGCTACGACTTACAAAGATAAGCTCAAGAAGGCCGGAGTGATCTTTTGTTCTTTCACTGAGGCTGTCGAGGAATATCCTGAGCTGATTCAAAAATATCTCGGCTCGGTCGTGCCTGTTGGCGACAATTTTTATTCGGCACTTAACTCGGCGGTTTTCTCTGATGGTTCGTTCGTCTTTATCCCAAAGGGCGTTCGCTGCCCGATGGAATTATCGACGTATTTCCGAATCAACACACAGGAATCGGGACAGTTCGAACGCACGCTGATCGTCGCCGAAGAAGGCGGCTACGTCGCGTATAACGAAGGCTGCACGGCACCGCAGTTCGATACGAATCAGCTTCATGCGGCGGTCGTCGAGCTTGTTGCCTTGGACGACGCTGAGATCAAATACTCGACCGTTCAGAACTGGTATGCGGGCGATGAGACCGGCAAGGGCGGCATTTATAACTTTGTGACGAAGCGTGGTGCGTGCCGCGGTGTGAACTCAAAGATCTCGTGGACGCAGGTCGAGACGGGCAGTGCGATCACTTGGAAATATCCGAGCGTTATCTTGCAGGGCGACAATTCGATCGGCGAATTTTACTCGGTCGCGCTGACCAACAACGCCCAGATCGCCGACACCGGCACCAAGATGATCCATCTTGGCAAGAACACAAAATCGACCATCATCTCAAAAGGCATCTCCGCCGGAAAGTCGAACAACTCGTATCGCGGCCTGGTGAAAGTAATGCCAAAGGCAGACGGTGCACGCAACTATACACAGTGCGATTCAATGCTCATCGGCGGCAAGTGCGAGGCGAATACGTTCCCGTACATTGAGGTCATGAACAACACCGCCCGCGTCGAGCACGAAGCGACAACGTCGAAGATCAGCGAAGACCAATTGTTCTATCTACAACAACGCGGCATCCCGCAAGAAGACGCAGTCTCGCTCATCATCAACGGTTTTTGCAAAGAGGTGTTTCGTGAACTGCCGATGGAATATGCAGTCGAGGCGACGAAGTTGCTGGGGCTGAAATTGGAAGGAAGTGTGGGATAAGAACCAATGCGTATCATCACGAAGCGTCATTGGCGAGGATGGAATAGCGAGGACGCGAAAGAGTCAGAATGGGCGAGGAAGAGCGCCCATGAGAATTGGGAAATCTATCGTCAGCAACTCGAAACTCTGCGTCCGAGACTTAGCAAGAAGAATTTTGAGTTTTTCAAGAAGGGGCTACATGATGGCAGATTGATATCGTTTAGCATTGGGGACGGGCTTCACCTTGATCTTTCGACGAAAGAGCAGATGGTTACTATTAGTGACTTTCTTCGCACGAGTGTTGAAATCAAGGTACTCAATGCGGAATTTAATGCGATATACGATTTGAAGTACGGGAAGGTAACAAAGTCAGTCTTTGATTTTCCAAGTGACGATCCGTTGTGGGGAAAAAACATTGATGATTGGGGATACGACGAACTATCGGAAGTGAACGAGAAAGTTTTGCGGCATGAAGTTTTGTTTAGCTCTGGAGCTTCAATATTGATCGAGTTCGAAAAATTTTCGTTCCAAAAGACCAAATACGATGGAAGTCGATATTAAGAGTTGATATTGCGTTCGATGGCAAATACTTATGAAAACTATTCAACCACCAACCCAACCCCAACCAAAAGGCCATTATAGCCCGGGAATTGAGCATAACGGCTTGATCTATGTTTCGGGGCAATTGCCGATGACGCTGGATACGCGTGAGCCGTTTACGGGTGATATTGGTGAGCAGACTGAGCTTGCTTTGCGGAACGTTGAGGCTGTATTGCAGTCGGCGGGAAGCGATCTGAGTCAGGTTTTGCAGATGACGATCTATGTTTCTGATATGGAGCTGTGGGCGGCTGTCAATGCTAAGTACGCCGAGGTAATGGGCGAACATCGACCTGCACGAGCTATCGTGCCGGTCAAAGATCTGCATTTTGAAACAAAGATTGAGATCCAGGCGATAGCTTGTCAGAACCGGGAGCGATAGCGACTGGGTTCTTTGATTTGCAAGTTGTATGAAACAGTTATTGATCCTAGTAACGACCTTATTTTTGTTCTCCGGATTATCGGTCGGTCAAACCAAACGTGCCGTCGAATCGCCCGATGCACCGAAGGCGATCGGGCCGTATTCGCAGGCGATCGTTGTGAATGGTTTCGTCTTTGCGGCCGGACAGGTTGGAACTGATCCAAAGACCGGAACGCTGGTCGAGGGCGGGATCGAGGCTCAGACCGAGCAGACCTTGAAGAACATCGAGGCAGTTTTGAAAGCTTCGGGCAGCAGTTTGGCAGATGTAGTTAAGGCGACGGTGTTTCTCGCGGATATGAACGATTTTGCGAAGATGAACGAGATCTACGCAAAGCGTTTCGCGAAACCCTTTCCGGCACGTTCGACCGTCCAAGTCGCACGTCTTCCGCGAGATGCAAAGATCGAGATCGAGGTGATCGCTTGTCAGAACCGGGAGCGATAGCGACTGGGTTTTGGGTGGCTGCGGCAAAGGAACCACCCCGTCAGCCCCGACCAAAGCGTCGGGACTGCCACCCCTCCTTGGTAAGGAGGGGAGCTTAAGAGATGCAATATTACGGCATAGATTGGTTGGCGACGTTGGCGGGATTGACGGGCGTTTATCTCATTGGCAGTAAAAATCGCTACGGTTTCTTGGTGATGATGGTCGCGAGTTTGAGTTGGTTGACGGTTGGTGTTTTGATCGGCAGTTTGCCGCTGATATTGGGAAGCATGGTTTTCTTTTGCCTGCATATGCGTGGCTGGTTCAATTGGAAGAAAGAAACTCGTGCTGAGGCTTAGACGATGAAACTCAATATTTATCAGGTCGATGCGTTTACGAACGAGGCGTTTCACGGAAATCCGGCGGCGGTCGTGCCGCTCGAAGCGTGGCTGTCTGATGAGACGATGCTGGCGATCGCGGCGGAGAATAATCTGGCCGAGACTGCGTTTCTCGTCAAAAGCGGCGAGGCTTACGAGATCGTTTGGTTCACGCCGACCTGCGAGATCGAGCTTTGTGGACACGCAACGCTGGCGAGTTCATATGTGATATTTGAAGAGCTGGGACACGCGGGCGACACGATCACGTTCAAGACTCGCTGTCGCGGCGACCTGAGTGTGACGAAGAAAGACGGACGTTACGTCCTCGATTTTCCCGCATACAAGATGGAAACGGTCGAGCTTGTTGCCGAGCTTGCTGCTTGGAATCCGCTCGAATATTACCGTTCGCAGGCGAATATGCTGTTCGTCGTTCTTGGCAGCGAGTCGGCAGTTCGCGATCTGCAGCCCGATATGCATCTGATCGAAAGCCTGCCGTTTCGCGAGGTGATCGTGACGGCAAAGGGCGACACGTGCGATTTTGCTTCGCGAATGTTCGCTCCAAAGATCGGCATTCCCGAGGATCCTGTTACGGGAGCGATACATTGTTCGCTGATACCGTTTTGGGCCGAGCGTCTGGGCAAAAACGAACTGATCGCCCGCCAAGTGTCGCCTCGCGGAGGCGAATTGTTCTGCGAATTTGCGGGCGACCGTGTAAAGATCGGCGGCAACGCCGTGTTGTATTTGAAAGGTGAGATCTATGTCGGAGCCGAAAAAAGCATCGCAGCCTGAGGTCAGGCTGGCGACCGAAGCCGATTCGCCTGCGATCGCCGAGGTCGTGAAGCGTGCGTTCGGCACGTATCGCGAGAACTATACGCCTGAGGCGATGGTTGTCGTGACGCCCGAGGCTGAGGAGTTCACGCGGCGTCTTTTAGTCGGTCCGCAATGGGTCGTCGAACTCGACGGTGACATCGTTGGCACGGTTTCGGTTACGGTTGAAGAAGGCGACTTGTATGTGAAAACAATGGCCGTCGACCCGAGCGTCCAAGGCCGCGGCATCGCACATTTGCTGATGAATGCGATCGACGAATACGCGCATTCGACGACGCATGAGCGTATCTTTCTGTACACGACGTATTTTTCAGTCGGTGCAAAAGAGCTTTACTCAAAGCACGGATATTCGTGGGTCCGCGATACGCCGCCGGAAGAATGGTACGGCGTTCCGGGATTGGAGATGGAGAAGTTTTTATGAAGAACGGAATTTGCACAAAGTGTGGGCTCGAAGCAGTTTTTCTACGCGAAAGTTCTCGAAGTGGTGTTGGCATTGCAACAAGCACGTTCGGCCAAGCGATGACTGAATTTTATGTCTGTGCAAATTGCGGATATGTCGAGATCTATGCGCGGATTGCTGATCTGCCTGCGATTGCGCAGAATTTGCCGAGAGTTCAGAGAAAAAGTTAGAGAATCAAAATGTTACTAGAAGTAAAAGACTTACACGCCGGTATCGACGGCAAGGAAATACTGAAGGGCCTGAATCTACAGGTCAATGCGGGCGAGGTTCATGCGATCATGGGGCCTAATGGCTCCGGGAAATCGACGTTGTCCAAGGTTCTCGCGGGGCATCCGACTTACGAGGTTATCTCGGGTGAAGTCTTGTTCGAAGGCAAAGACCTGCTCGAACTCGAACCTGACGAACGCGCACGCGAAGGTGTCTTTATGGCGTTCCAGTATCCTGTCGAGGTGCCGGGCGTTTCGAATTCGCAGTTCCTGCGGCTCGCTTACAACCAGAAAGCGATCCATCACGGACAAGAGGAACTCGATCCGCTTGAGTTCAATGACTACCTGAAAGAAAAAGCGAAGGTCGTCGAGATGGACCCGCAATTTTTCAAGCGTTCGGTCAACGAAGGCTTCTCCGGCGGCGAGAAAAAGAGAAACGAGATACTTCAGATGGCGGTGCTTGAACCGAAACTCGCAATACTCGACGAGACCGATTCGGGCCTCGACATCGACGCTCTGCGGATCGTCGCAGAGGGCGTGAACAAGCTACGAAACGACAACAATGCGATCATTCTCGTCACACACTATCAGCGGCTGCTGAACTACATCCAGCCCGATTTCGTGCACGTTCTCGCAAACGGCAAGATCGTCAAAGAAGGCGGCAAGGAGCTTGCGCTCGAACTCGAAGACAAAGGTTACGATTGGGTAAAGGGAGCAAGTGTTTAGTACAACTCTCAGCTATTCCGAAGAACCTTCATGACATCGACATCAAAAAACGGCTACGGTTCAACGCCTGCAATTTTATTTGCGGTGTTCGCTGTTGTGTGTCTTGTAGCTTTCTTCGCGTATCGCGGCGGCGATATCGGAAAGCTTGGGCCGCTCGTCGGAAATATCGGCGGCGGATCGTGGTTTGGTGCGTCGATCGTTGATTCGATAGTCGGCGGGTTGGTCGCAGCCGTTATTCTGATCGCGTGGTTTGGTGTCGGGACATTTGTTTTTCGATATCTAAAGGTCGAGCGGATGGAGAACCATTCGCACGTTCTTGAATTGGTTCGAAACATCGCCGTCGGTGCGGCGATCACTTCGCTCGTTTGGTTCTTTCTCGGACTCGCAGGACTTTATTCGACGACTGCGGCGATCATCGTGACTGCGATTGGTGCACTCGAAGGCGTACTTAGCTTAACGCGAGTTCGAGAAGCAAAATCTGAAAGTCGTGTACCGGAGCGTGCCGGAATGTTCGACAAGGTTTTGCTATTGCTCATTGCAATACCCGTTGTTTTGGCTCTGATCTCAGCTATCGCGCCGCCGATCGCAAAGGACACTTTGCTGTATCACTTCGCGGTTCCGAAAAACTTTATCGGACAACACAGCAATGCTTACATCGATGGAAACATCGCAAGCTATCTTGCTCTCGGAACGGAGATGCACGTCGTTTGGGCTCGTCTGCTCGGCGGAATATACAGCGAACGTGCGGCTGAGGTTGCGGGTAGCGTGACAGTTTGGTTGTTCTTTCCGCTGTTGCTGGCGGCTGTTTTTGGCTGGGCTCGCGAGCTCGATATCTCGCGGCGATTCGCGCTTCTTGCTGTGCTGATCGTCGCGGCTGTGCCGACGGCATATCATGTCGCTTCGAGTGGCTACATTGATGTCGCACTTGCGTTGTATGTGACGCTTGCGATCTATAGCCTGTGCCGCTGGTGGCGTGAGCCGTCGAATGTGACGATGCTTCTTATCGCGATATTTGTCGGAGCTGCGTTGTCGATCAAGTTGACAACGGCGTTTGTGATCGCGGCGTTTGCGTTGGTTGTTCTGTTGCGTGCGAGGAACCCAGTCGCTATCGCTCCCGGTTCTGACTCCGCGACGTTGAGTGCTGGCAAGATTGCGGCATTAGGTTTTGGGGCGTTGTTGCTGGCGGGCGTGTTTGCTTCGCCGACGTATTTGCGGACTTGGGCGGCGACTGGTTCGCCGGTGTTTCCGTTTTACATGAGCATCTGGCCGGGCAAGGCCGAAGGCTGGGATGTCGAGCGGTCTAATCTATTTCAGGCAATGAACTCGCAATATGGCGGTGCCGACGTAGATAAGTCGCGCTATCTGACAGCACCAGTGATGGTGTCCGTCGCCGCTCAGCCTGAGGAGCCCAAGAATTACGACGGCGTTCTAGGTGTCGCGTTCTTACTGGGATTGCCGCTACTGCTGTTTGCATTGTGGAAACTCGAACTGCCGGTCGAAGCCAAAATAGCCGCAGGCGTCGCCGGTATAATGTTCGCGTTCTGGCTGTTCTCAAGCGCCCAATTGCGTTATCTGCTGCCGATAGTTCCGGCTCTAGCAATTGCAATCATGGCGTCGGTCGGGGCGTATGGACGCCAACTTCGCAGCGTCGCTCAATACGCATTCGCCGCAGCCTCACTCGCCGGAATTCTGACAACCTTCGCATGGTTCTGCCAAAAAGCACCGCTCCGCGTGGCCCTTGGCGGTGAGACTAAAGACGAATATTTGTTGAGGAATTTGGACTACTATTCGTATTACCAATTGATTGGCGACGAGGTGTCGATCAAGGAAGGCGTTTGGCTGATCAATATGCGTCGGGACACGTATAACTCGAAGCATCGAGTTTTTTCCGATTACCTGTTTGAAGATTGGACATTAAGAAAACTCGTTTGGGAATCATCAAACATCACAGAGTTACGAACAAAAGCGAAAGACCTTGGAATAAGAGCCATTCTGACTAGACATGATTTCTTATTCGATTATCAACGTTCGACATTAGTTGACGAGAAAAAGTCGCGCGGCGAGAACGAGGCCAAGCTCAAGCTGGCAAAAGAATTATTGCTTGATGGCGCCGTCAAGTCAGACGCAAAGTTTAGTTTAGTAAAGTTGGGTTCATAAGAATGAGTAGTACGACAGCAGTGACAGAGACAGTATTTACAAAGCAGTTTGCGGAATTTCGTGCGTCGATTGGCGATGACGCGATGACGAAATTGCGAAGTGAGGCGTTTGCGTATTTTGAGGCGACGGGCTTTCCTACGCCTAAGGACGAAGATTGGAAATATACGAACGTGGCGGCGGTGGCCGGTGGACAGTGGACAGTGGACAGTGCCGGAGCGTCGGGTAACACTGGTGAATTCAACTACAAACGCAATGGATTCACGGCGTTGAATCTCGCGTTCGCAGATATTGTCGTCGTACGAATTCCGAGCGAGACCATCGTCGTTGAGCCGATCGAGTTGAGTTTTACGGCTGAGGATGGCAAGGCTATTTTTCCGCATGTGATCGTTGTCGCCGAATCGGGAAGTAAGGCGACGATCGTTGAGACGTATGCGGCCTCGGGACGTGGATTTACGAATGCGGCGGTTCAGGTCTTGGTCGAGGAGAACGCAAATCTGACGCATTATCGTGTACAGAAAGATTCGGTCGAGGCGTTCAATTACGGCGTGACCGAGGTCGAGGTTCGCAGCGGCGGGCATTACGATTCGACGAACATCAATCTCGGAGCCGCCCTGTCACGGCACGACATCGATCTGAAATTCGTCGCCGAGGGAGCCGAGGCTTGGGTCGATGGGCTGTATATGCTGTCGGGCGGCCAGCACCACGATACGCATTCGATCATCGACCACACCGTGCCAAATTGTCTGTCGCACCAGACGTACAAAGGCGTATTGAACGAGAATTCGCGGGGCGTTTTCAACGGCAAGGTCTTCGTCCGCGAAAACGCTCATGGCACTGACGCGCAGCAATCGAACAAGAATCTTCTGCTATCAAACGAAGCACGCGTCGATACAAAACCGCAGCTTGAGATATTCAACGACGACGTAAAATGCTCGCACGGAGCCACCGTCGGCCAGCTTGAGGACGAGGAGTTGTTCTATCTTCTAACGCGAGGTTTGCCGAAAACGCTCGCGAAAAATCTATTGACGTACGGTTTCGCCGAGGAAGTTATAAACAAGATCGAGATCGAATCGATCAAAGGCGAACTTGATTCAATGGTGCTAAATCGGTTAGGCGCAGAAATTTAAACGCAGAGAACGGTGGGAACGCGGAGTCATAAGATTCTTATTGTCTCTGCGAACACGGCGGTCTCTGCGTTGAAATTCTTAATTATGACTTGGGACGTAGAAAAAGTTAGAAAAGATTTTCCGGTACTTCATCGTGAGGTGAATGGGAAGCCGCTCGTGTATTTAGACAATGGGGCGTCGTCGCAGGTGCCGCAGATTGTGATCGACCGTATGTCGGCGTATGCGGCGGACGAGCATTCGAACATTCATCGCGGCGTTCACTATCTGTCACAGCACGCGACGACGGCGTATGAGGCGGCGCGTGAAAAGGTGAAACGGTTCATCAACGCGCCTGACGTCAAAGAATGTATCTTCGTCCGAGGCACGACCGAAGGCATAAATCTCGTTGCGCAAAGCTACGGCAAAAAATTCATCGGCGAAGGTGACGAGATCCTCGTTTCTGCGATGGAGCATCACTCGAACATCGTCCCGTGGCAGATCGTTGCCGAAGAACACGGTGCAAAGGTCATCATGACCCCGATGAACGAACGCGGCGAACTGATCATCGAGGAATACGAACGCCTGCTCAACGAACGCACAAAAATGGTCGCGGTCACGCATGTTTCGAACAGCCTCGGCACCGTGAACCCTGTCAAAGAAATGATCGCGACGGCCCATAAATACGGCGTTCCGGTGCTGGTCGATGCCGCACAGAGCGTCCCGCATTTTGCGGTTGATGTTCAGGATCTCGATGCTGATTTCTTTGTGTTTTCGGGCCACAAAATGTTTGGCCCGACCGGCAGCGGCGTGGTTTACGGCAAGCGAAAATGGCTTGATCAGGTGCCGCCATATCAGACTGGAGGCGGCATGATCCGCAGCGTCACGTTCGAGAAAACGACGTATGCACCGATCCCTGAGAAGTTTGAGGCGGGCACTCCAGCGATCGCCGCAGGCATCGGGCTTGGAGCCGCGATCGACTATTTGAACTCGATCGATTTCGACGCGGCTTTCGCTCACGAACACGATCTGCTCGAATACGCGACAGCAAGATTGGCCGATATTCCCGGCGTCACTATCATCGGAACTGCTGCCGAGAAAGCGAGCGTACTATCGTTCACCATCGAAGGCGTCCACCCGCACGACATCGGTACGATCCTCGACCAACAAGGCATCGCCGTTCGAGCCGGACATCATTGTGCGCAACCGGTGATGGATTTCTTCTGTGTGCCCGCGACCGCCAGAGCCTCGTTCGCGTTCTATAACACCCGCGACGAAGTTGATAAACTCGCGGATGCTGTGCAGAAGGTTATTGAGGTGTTTGCTTAAAGTGCATATACTTCTCGTTGTTAAGGAGTTATTTATATGACGAAGTTTCTTGGCATCGTTTTCATCGCTCTCGTTGCGGTGACTGCAAATTCGAACGCTAGCCCTTTTGCGATCGGTCCAACCGCGGTTGAAACCGGTTTGACCAATTGTTTGACTGGCGACGTGCTTAACTGTTCGGGGGGAGCGGACGGCCATCATGTCGTGTCGAAGGAGCTAGTCTGTCCGATCGGTGGAGAAAAGTTCACGGGTTTCTACTTGAGTACCTATTCAACATACGGGAGGCATCTAGACTGGGAACCAGTTTCGTATATGCGGTTTCCAATTCCGATTCCGGTTTGTCCCAGCAATGGATATGTGATGACGGGAGACAAGCTCGACAAAGACGAGATCGAAGGCTACAAGAAACTCCTTGAATCAAAGCCCTATAAGGATATTTATGCTCAGAAGCATGCAACGTACTTTTTATTTGCCAAGCTGAGTGAGTTGAGTGGCGAGAAATCGGTCGACTACTGGTGGCTATATCTTAACGCAACTTGGGAGGCTGACAACTGTAAGAATAAAGTTCGCTACAAAGAATACGCTTTGGAAACTATAGCCGCCGCCAAGAAAAAACTTGCCGAATTGAAAGATTCCGAAGAGCTTTATTGGATTCTCAAAACGATCACTCCCGAGATGCACCGAAGAATCGGCGACTTCAAGACGGCGCAAGAGTTGGTCGACAAATTCGGGACACCGGCATTGAAGGAAAAGGAAACGAACGAGTACTTTATGCTGGCGAAAACGGTCTTGCAGAAAGCGATTAACGATAAGAATACCGACCGAGTTGAGATCAAAGATGCTCGGGAAGACCTTAAATCCAAGTAAATTGACAACAGTTAAATGTCAGAACTTAACGAACTTTATCAGGACACGATCCTGGATCATAACAAGAATCCGCGGAATTTTCGGGATATTGATGACGCTGATAAGTCGGCGGATGGTAAGAATCCGCTGTGCGGCGACGCTTTGCGCGTTTACGTGAAAATGGAGAACGACGTTGTCAGCGATGTTGCTTTCAAAGGCTCGGGCTGTGCTATCTCAAAGGCGTCAGCGTCGATGATGACGCAGGCCGTTAAGGGCAAGAACCGCGAACAGGCCCAGCTGCTGTTTGACGAGTTTCACAAGATGGTGACCGGCGAACTCGATATTGAGTCCGACGACAACAGTCTCGGAAAACTACGAGTTTTCGCCGGTGTGCTCGAATTTCCTGCCCGCGTAAAATGCGCAAGCTTAAGCTGGCACACATTGAACGCTGCTCTTCACGACGAAGGCGAGATCTCCACGGAATAAGAAATTTGTCCACAGATGAACACAGATTGGCACTGATGAGAAAAGGCGAAATTCTGAATTCTCATCGGTGTTTATCTGTGTTCATCCGTGGATAATTCTTCTCTGATTTGTTCTGCAACAGATTCATTCAAAAACGAAATTCGAGTCCGGCGTGACAGCGCGTCGTTGATGGTCTGCGCCATTTCGGTGTTGAATGCCCGAACGACATCGCCGGTTGTGTAGGTAAGTTCCGGATGCAGAAGTTCGCCGGTCGATGATAGCGGCGGCTCGATCGCGAGTGTTTTTGTAATGCACTCGGTCGCATTGAGTTTTCCGATCTCGATCGCGGCATCGACAGCTTGCTCTGCCATTTCTCGATATGTCGTCCATTTGCCGCCGGTGATGGTGACGAGGCCGTTGGCGTCGATGAATAACTCATGGCTTCGCGAGAGTGTTGACGTATTTTTTGTATCCGCACGGCTTACGAGCGGACGAACGCCAGCGAATTTGCTTAGGATATCATCGCGAGTTGGTTGTTTCGATAAATAGGTACCAGCAGTTTCGAGTAGGAAATCGATCTCTTCGTCCGTAATGATCTCGCCGCGTTCCGCAGTTTCGCATGGCACATCGGTCGTGCCAACCAATGTATGGCCGAGCCAAGGAATGCAGAACAGCACGCGGCCGTCGCTTGTTCTGGGTATCATCAACGCCGCGTCTGACGGCAGGAAATCTCTCGACAAAACGATGTGCGAACCACGAGCAAACGTTACAACGGGCTTCGCTGTTTCGTCAGACATTCGGCGAATAGGGTCGCAATACGCACCGGTAGCGTTGATAACGGCTCGTGCCCGTGTTTCAAACAGCTCGCCCGCGATGACGTCATTTAGTCCGACGACGGTTTCTTCGCTTTCCTTCTCAAGAGCCTCGACTCGAAGATAATTGACCAGAGACGCGCCGTGTTTGTCGGCGGTCACTGCCATGTCGATGAGCAAACGCGTGTCGTCGAACTGGCCGTCCCAATACGAGATGCCTCCGGCGACTTTATTAGCGTCAATGCCTGGAAGACGTTTGAGAGTTTCGCGTTTTGATAGAAAACGTGATTTTCCGAGACTGAGTTTTCCGGCGAGAATGTCGTACAGTTTGAGGCCGATGCCGTAGAACAGCTTTTCGAACTGGTTACGGCATGGAACGATAAACTCTTGTTTATGAACAACATGCGGAGCATTTGCGAGCAGCAGACCGCGTTCTCGCAACGCCTCGCGAACAAGCGAGATGTTGCCTTGCTTGAGATAACGAACGCCGCCGTGGACGAGCTTTGTTGATTTGCTTGATGTGCCTGAACCAAAGTCATTTTGCTCAACCAACAGCACATCGAGCCCGCGAGTCGCTGCGTCGAGAGCACAGCCGACGCCGGTTGCACCGCCGCCGATGACGACGATGTCCCATGGCTCGACACGCGAGCGAATTCGGTCGATGTTAGATTCGCGATTCATTGTCGAATTGATTTTCGACGATTAGCGACGCTCGTGCAATAATGGTTTCGACCAAGCGTAAACAATATGAGTGAAAACACGGAGCCGATGTTTGGTAAATATCAATCGATCGCGATCTTTGCGATCATCGCCGTTGCGGTCGTCGTTCTGAATTGGCAAGGCCGAGTGCTGTGGTGTCAGCAAGGCGATTACTTGCCGTGGGCTTGGAACATCTGGTCGCCGCACAATTCTCAACACATACTCGACCCTTATACATTCACGCACATTTTGCACGGCGTTCTCGAATTTTGGTTGATCGGACTCGTGTTCTGGAAAATGCCAATGGCGTGGCGTTTGGTGCTAGCGGTCTTTATCGAAAGCACTTGGGAAGTCGCAGAAAACTCGAGCTACATCATTAACCGCTACCGCGAGGAAACGATCTCGCTCGATTATTTCGGCGATTCGATCATCAACTCGCTCGCCGATATCGTAGCCTGTGCCTGCGGTTTTCTGATCGCCTACAAACTGCGGTTTTGGAAGTCACTCGCGTTCTTTGTCGCAACCGAATTGATCCTATTATTTACGATCAAGGACAGTTTGATCGTGAATATCATAATGCTGCTGTTCCCGATACAGGCGATCAAAGACTGGCAATTACCGGTGCAGTAAGAATCTGCCCACAAAAGTTACGAAATATACAAAAAAGGCACGCTTGGAAGACATGACTTCCTTTCGTGCCTTTAGTGTATTTCGTGGGCGATCTCTTATCTTTCCCCTCTCGCCGCCTCGGTTTCGGTTTCGAGATCAACTGCCAGTTTTCGCGAACCGGGCTGGTCGAATGTCTCGGTCCAGCGAAGTGCTTCGTCTAATACGCGAAGCTGATATTCGGGGTAGTTTGGCTTGCCCGCAACCGAGCCGAATTCGCCGTTGTAGTACGCGGTTCGCGGCGGACGGACTTTGTCGGTCATCGACGGATCGACCGAGAGGCACATCGTCGGAATGCCGGAATCTTCGATCACGCGAGCGATGATGCCGAGCGTTTGGTGGCAGAGGCGAGATGCCGGAATCAACAACGCAGCTTGCACTTCGTAGCGATGAAGACGCTCAGCCATCGCCGGAGCGAGTTCGTCAGCGACGCGAGCGGCGTTTGGGATGTGGCTTGATAGCGACCACCAAACGCTATTGAGACTGCCGAGCACGCCATTTTCCGAGTATGCGACGAGACGATCGATCGGGATTTGCGAGTTGCGGTCATCGGTCACGGCCTTGCTATCGTAGCCGACGGCGGCGTAGAGCATATCAGCCGATTCTAGTTCGATAGGGAATTCGCGATAGTTGAGATCACCGTCCTTCGAGGTCGTGTCGAAACAGTCGGTTCCGTTGATGTACGCTCCGGCGGACGAAATGAGCGCAAGATTCATCATTGGCAGTGCACGGCGAACGGGCGTGAAAGGTGCGTGTACATTTTCCACGAACGAATAGCCGCTCAAATTCTCATTTGGTGACCACGCCGCAAACCGACGCGAAAAAGTATCTTGGTTCTCAATGATCTGCATAGTTAGCTATATCTTAAACTCTTTTTTGAAATCGTAAATCTCAGCCGTCTGTTTCGGCTCGATAAACTTGCGAGCGGCAATCACGAAAAATGCGACAAGAGCCGCCGTCATGCCGATCATCAGCACGCGAACTGACCACACATGCAGCGTATCAAATTGCAACTTCAACGGATCGTCCGCCGCCGCCTGTTCGATCGGCCCCGAGATCTGCGAACGTATCGACGCCATCCAAAAACTGATCACGAACTGCCCGACGGCGCACGCTGCACCGATCACAACCAGCAATAGACGCTCGAACCACGAGGAAAACTTGCCGATCTTTGACGAACCGATGAATGAGGTCAGGAGCAGCAAGATCACGATCGCAAGTCCACCGATATTGAGCACCATCAAGTTGCGGTTAACGACCGCTCCGGCCAGATCGCGAGCTTCGATGACCGCAAAGGCGCTCTGAGCGACGCCGATGAAAAACACCGAGCTTCCGAGCCAGATCGACAATAGCAGTAAGCGAATTTGCGATAGTAACTTCATCGTCGCGATATGACATTATCCGACTTTTGCTGAGAATGAGCAAAATTCCCTGGATTTCTTTGCGGGAGACAAATCAGTTTCCGGCAAAGTCGCGAAGTGAAGACGCAAAGTCGCTAAGAAGAATTACTTTCTGCCGCCGAGCAGTTGTTTTGCGGCAAGAGACATGAATCTTGGGTTCAGAATCAGGTACCGCCGCCACAGTCGCTTTGGTTCTTGAGTTAGCCGATACAGCCACTCGAGGCCGAGACGACCGATCCACGGCGGGCATTCGCGGACGTTCCCGGCAAAGAAATCGAATGATGCGCCGACCCCAAGCGACACGGTCGAAAGCCGATCGCGGTGAGCATTCATCCAGAGCTCTTGTTTTGGACAACCGAGACCTACGAACAAGAAATCAGGTCTCGCAAGGTTGATGTTGTTGGTTATTTCGGCATCTTCTTCGTCGGTCAACGCTCGATATGGCGGCGAGTATGCGTAGGCGACTTTGAGGTTAGGCATCTCGCGTTCGATGCGTTTTTTGATGTCCTCGATCACCTCAGGTGCCGCTCCGTAGAAACCGACTGAGCGACCCTTGGCTTCTGCAAATTTGCAGAGTTCGATCATTAGATCGTTGGCGCGAACGCGATTTGCATCGGATATGCCGCTTCGCTTTTGCATCCAAACCAGCGGCATTCCGTCGGGGACGATCATGTCGGCGGCGTTGACAATTTCTGCGAACGACGCGTCATCGTGGCCTTCCATGATCATGTGAACTGTGGAAAAACAGACATAGCCACCACCGGAATCGGCGATATTTACGCAGCGTTCAATGACGCTGTCGAGCGTTACGACATCGACGTCGAGACTGACGACGCGGACGCGCTTTCTGTTTTCGTGGCCTTTGTTCATTTAGTTGCGTCTGCGTAAATTGCGTCGAGTTTGGCGATGTAATCTTCGATCGCAAAATTATTTCGCACAGTATCGACAGCGGCTTCGCGGATCGGCTGCCATTTTGAGCGATCGGTCAAAGTGTCCTTGAGCCGGGCGATCAGCTGATCGACATTTCCCGGTTCGATCGTGTAGCCATTCACTCCATTATTTATTACAGCCGATACCGACGCCATTTCGGATGCAACGACGATGCAGCCCGATGCCATTGCTTCGAGAATTGCCATCGGCAGGCCTTCGCCGTAGATCGACGGCAGGACGAAGATGTCGGCGTTGTCGTATTCGGAAAATTTTCCGTCTCCGCTAATGACGCCTCCGTAGAAGAATCTGTCGCTCAATGCATTAGACATTGAACCGACGAATTCGTCTCTCATTGGCCCGTCACCAAAACAGCGGAACTGAAACTCGATGCCGTCGGCGGCAAGACGTTTGCACACCTCGGAAAGCACAGCCAAACCTTTTGATCCGTGGAGCCTGCCCAGGAAGAGCACAACCGGAAGCGCGTTTTCGCGTACTGTGATAGGCGAATCTCTCGTGGCAACAGCATTCGGCAGAACGCGAATATCGATGCCTTTCCAACGTCGAGCAATATGCTCTTTCTCGGCCTCGCTTAACACAACTACGGTCTTTGCTGCTCGAAGCAAACGCTCCGTCGTTCGGGCGAGTCTCGGATTCGCGATGTCTTCGAGCAGGTACTTGCCGCCGTGTATCGACAGTACGATCGGCTTTCGTGACATTCGAGCCAATGCCGCGTCACGCCAGATCGAGCGATCAGTTAAGGCAGTGTTTATGTGGACGACATCGGCATTCTCGATTTCGGTCACGCGGCGAAACCGAAATGGAAGCAACAATTGTTTGACGAGCCACGCTGGGCCCGAGCGTTCGCCGTCTTGTCGGCCCGCTTGAAAATGAATGAACTCGTGGCCGTTATGCTCGATGATTTGGCGTACGACGGTCGAAATGCCACTTACATTTCGCCGTTCGTCGAGGCTCGGTGCTGTAATGACGATCTTCATCGCAAGCCAAAAGGATAGCGTAACAGCCAATGAATGTCAGCAGGCGTCTATGGACGTTCGGCCTTTCTCGCGTATCATCTAGCGTAATGGATGTCGCCGAAAACAAAGTTCGCTCCGATTTTCGAGTGCTGCCCAAATGGGTGATGCCGCTCGTGACGGTCGGTGTCTTTGCGGTCGATGCGTTGATCGCGGCGACGGCGTTTGTTGGAGCTTTCAAGCTGCGCGAAGGAAAAGCTATCTTGAGCGGCAATACTTGGTCGGACGAATTTGCGCCATATGGCAGCGTCTTGATCTTCGCGGTTGTCGTGACGGTCTTAATGCTGGTCTATGTTCGCGTCTATCGATTTTTCGGTGCGTTCTCGTTCATGCAAGAGGCAGTGAAGATATCGAACGCTGTCATATTCGCGTCACTGCTCACCATCGCTTGGGCCTTTATGTTCCGAGGTTTGTTCGCGTTTCAGGAATTCTCGTATTCTCGCGGCGTTTTCCTGCTTAATTTCGGTTTCGCGCTCGTGGGACTGATCTTGTTCCATTGGACGCTGCGGTTCTTCCAAGTTCGCTTTCGAAACAGCGGCGTCAACCTCATTCCGACGATCATCGTCGGCACAAACTCCGAAGCCGAACAGACCGTTAATGAACTCGAACACGAAAAACATCTCGGGTATCGCGTGTTTGGCATTGTATCGAGCGGCGAGAGTGTCGCAGGGAATTTCGCGGTGCCAATTCTCGGTGATGTATCGGAACTTGATGCGATCATTCGCGAACACGGCATTCGTGAGGTCATTATTACCGACAATTCGATAGAAAGCGCGACGTTATTCGACGCGATGATGCAGCTCGGGCGTAAGCAGAAGGTCGAGTTTCGGTTCGCTCCGAACATTCTCGATTTGCTGCCGCAGAAAACGAGCGTCGAACAGATCGGCGTGCTGCCAATGGTGCGTCTGTTTCGCGAGCCTTTGTCGGACACGCAACGATTTTTCAAACGAGTCTCGGACATCGCGATCGCGATCGTTGCCATTGTGGTGACGCTTCCGATATGGCTCGTTGCTGCGATCGCGATAAAGCTTGATTCGCGCGGCCGCGTGCTGTTCAAACAGCAGCGCGTCGGCATGGACGGCCGCAATTTTCTTTGCTACAAATTCCGAACGATGCGTGCCGATGCCGATGAATCACTCCATCGCGAGGCATATCAGAGGAATATTGAAGGCGAGAAAGATGCAAATGCCGGTGATGAGGACAAGCCGGTATTCGGCAAGGTCAAAGACGATCCGCGTATCACTCGATTTGGCAAGCTTCTCAGGCAAACAAGTCTCGACGAATTGCCTCAGTTGCTTAACGTAGTTCGCGGCGAGATGAGCATCGTGGGGCCTCGCCCTCCCATACCTTATGAGGTCGAGCAATACGAACTTTGGCATCGCAAGCGCCTTGATATGAAGCCCGGCATTACAGGTTTGTGGCAAGTCTCGGGACGCAATCGCCTGACATTTGACGAGATGGTGCGGGCCGATATTTATTACATCGAAAACTGGTCGTTGTTGCTAGACGCGAAGATCCTGGTGCTGACACTACCAGCCATGTTTCGCGGGGACGGTGCCCGATGACGGTCGAGGTATGTCTGAAACAGGCCGCAGCGACTCTCTCAAATTCCGGCATCGAGAATCCGCGATTCGAAGCCGCATCGTTGACGGCACTCGCGATAAAACGTGACCGAACCTTTCTGATCGCTCATCCGGAATACGAGCTAACTGCCGCCGAACGTCGACGATTCAACGATCTGTTGGAACGACGCTCGTCCCGCGTGCCATTTCAACAATTGCGAGGCACTCAGGAATTTTTTGGTCTCGATTTCGAAGTCACTCCCGAAGTTTTGATACCAAGGCCGGAAACCGAAACGCTTGTCGAGGCCGCTATCGCAGAATTACGAGATGTCGAAATCGCAAGGTTCTGCGAGATCGGTACTGGCTCGGGCTGTATCTCAGTCGCGATGCTCGCAAATCTTCAAAATGCAACGGCTATTGCCAGCGATGTTTCGCCAACTGCCATCGAGGTTGCCCGGCGAAATGCGAAACGGAACGGCGTCGATTCGCGGGTCGAGTTTCTTGTCTCGGACGTTTTTGATTCGATAAATGGCACCGGCTTTGACGCCATCGTCACAAATCCGCCGTATATTGCTGCCGAAGATATTCCTACTCTTCAAGCCGAGGTCCGCGATCATGAGCCGCTTGTCGCTCTTACCGACGGAGGCGATGGGCTGTCGATAATCAGGCGGATCGTTCAAGATTCCCCATCGCGGCTGATCAAGCATGGTTGCTTATTCATGGAGATCGGTCATCGTCAATCTGAGGCAGTCGCCGCGATGTTCGACGAGCGTATCTGGACCGATGTTCACTTTCTCAAAGATCTCCAGGGAATCGACCGAACAATTGCCGCTCGCATTGCGTAAAATTGCTTGCGCTAAATTGAAAATGGGAGTACATTGAGGGTGATTCTAGATAATTGTAGTTTTGGCATTATAGGTTTTGTTTGCTGCTGACATTTTCTCCAGCCGCAACAGTTCTATTTTTGGCGTTTTTTCTGATCGGAGGTGTTCTCTATGAAAGATATGCTTTTTGCCGTACTCGCTTTAGTAGCTGCAGCAGGCGGCGTTTTCTCGTTTATCAAATACACAGGCAGCGAAGACAATAAGATGTTTCTCGTTATCGCGATCATCTGCATTGTCGCGACTGTTGCTCTCGGCGGGCTGTTCTTGTCGGGACGTGTAAATAAGAACGAGGATATTCACATCACTGAATAGCCGTTTCTGATAGCTCTCAATTTTTGCTTACGTTCGTAGTAAGGGCGGTCGCGCTGTAATTTCAGCACGACCGCTTTTGCATTTGGCGCTTTACGTGCAATTTGGGCTATAATGTTTACTTAAATGTAATGATTCGGTGAAGCGTTACATTTGTGAACGAAATGCCAAAGATCGCAGATATACAAGAGACGCCAAACCCGAACGCCGTTAAGTTCATTCTCAAGGAACCGGTTTCGTACGGCACGTCGCACTCGTTCAAAGACGCCGAATCGGCGCTTGAAAACCAACTTGCAACGTCGATCTTTGAGGTCGGGAACGTCGTCAGTGTTTTTTATATGGACAAAATGGTGACGGTCGAAAAGACCGACGACGCCGAGTGGGACGAGATCCTGCCCGAGCTCGCCGTCCCGATCCGTGCCGCCGAGGCTGTCAAAACAACGAACGGCAATGGCAAGAGTGCAGCTGAATCCGTCGGCGGTGCGATCGCCGCGGCTGCAAGTGACGATCCAAAACTTCGTGAGATCGAAGCGATCCTTGATGAGCGAATTCGTCCATATCTAGCCGGCGACGGCGGTTGGCTCGAAGTTGTCGAACTCACCGGCAACACGCTCAAGATCCGTTACGAAGGTGCTTGCGGCAGCTGTCCAAGCTCGTTGACCGGCACGCTTATGGCGATCGAAAACATGATCAAAGAAGAGGTCGATCCTGAAATTGAGGTCATCGCGGTCTGATCCGGAAATCTCCTATATTGTTGATACAAAAGAAATTCTTGACATAATTCGGCAAAAACCGTCATAATTTTGTTGTGGGAACGGTTTTGCCGCCGCGTTCCACGCGCTTATCAAATATATCTTCAATAAGGGTGTCACCAGCCATTATCAAACATTATATTGTTTGCCTTTTTTTCTTGACGGAGGAAGACCATTGTGAATAGTGAAGAACTCGAACTGAGTTTACGAGCTGAATTCGAAAGTTACGTGAAAGGCGTTTCCGATAAGTTTCGTGAGGAACTCGAGTCGCATCGTGCAAAGATCGAATCGGAATTCGACGAGCATCGAACGCGGATCTACGAATCTCTAGCAGGACTTTCGGAGAGGTTTACAAGCGAACATCAGTTCGATGCCGCGTTTACTGAATCCGTTACGGAGCACCTGCGACTCGCCCGCGACGAAGGTGCCAAGATAACGGCCGCCGCCATGGCGGAAGCGGAAGCACTGGAAAAAGAGGCCGCTCCTGAGGCTGATTACACAAGTCTTCGCGATGCAATTGCCGACATCAGCAGCAAGGATTCGCAGTCTTCGATCTTGAAGGCACTGGTTTCGCACGGTGCAAATTACACAGCTCGCGGAGCATTTTTCATCGTCAAAAGTGAGCATTTTGTTGGCTGGAAAGTTTTTGGCAATGACGCAGGTGATGCCGAATCGACTATTCGTGACATACATTTTCCGGTGTCCGCAGACTCGATCCTTGGGCAAGCTGCAAATTCGCTTTCGACCGTCGAGGGTTCATATGGCAGCCACGAAGCCGATAAAGAGTTTCTCGAACCGTTGAACTTTGGTACGCCTGACAGAATGTACGCCATTCCGCTCATCGCGCGTGGACGTACGGTTGCGGTGCTTTATGCCGATTATGGTCACGAAGGATTTAAATTAAATACTGATGCACTAGAAGCGTTGGTTCACGTCGCCGGCATGACCGTCGAGCTTCTTGCCGCATCGCGTCCGCGGGTTGCCGAAGCCGCTCCGGCTCCGTTGGCAACTTCTTACGACGATAACGACGCACGTGTTTTTGAGAATACGACCGAATATTCGGCAGCCGAGATCGCGTCACATATTCCTGCTGCAGAACCGGTTTCAACGCCATTTAGCGAACCTGCAGCGGAATATTCGCCGGAGACTGCGGCTGGCGATAGCTTCGAAACCGTTTCGACGCCAAGCGTCTTTACCGAGCCGCTGCCGTCATTCGATTCACAGCCTGTGGCGTTTGAAAGCAATGCTGCCGACGAACGTAATGGCGAATTCGAACCTTCTATTCCGGTTGAAGAGCAGGTTGCAGTTGAGAAGGCCGCTTCTTCGTTCGAAACTGAATTTCAGGCACCAAGCTATGGAAGCTTCGAATCAGCACCTGCCGAGCCGTCCGTTGAGGCTGAGTTTGGCTCGGCAGACGACAATGTCGCCGTTGCGGAAGCTGAGCCAGAGGTCGCACCTGATTTTGCCGAACCTGTTGCAGAATCGGCAGAGCCCGCGATGGTGTTCAGCGATCCTGTCGAAGAAGTAAATCCCTACGAAGAAGCGCCATTTCAAGAGCAGACGTTTGAAACTCCTGTCGCTGAGCCGGCCGTAGAAACGACACCGATGGCTGAAGAGTCCGTGCCGCGAGCCCGCCTTTCGGACCGTAACGTCGATCTTCCGATCGAGGTTGAGGAGAATGAGCGACGTTTGCATAACGACGCACGTCGCTTCGCACGGCTCTTGGTTTCCGAGATCAAACTCTACAACGAGCAAAAGGTCCGCGAGGGCCGCGAATCGGCTGATCTTTATGATCGTCTGAAAGAGGCGATCGACCGTTCACGTGAAATGTATGACAAGCGCGTTCAGCCGCCTGTCGCTGCGAAGTTTGACTACTTCCATTACGAAGTCGTCAACGCACTGGCCGAAGGCGAAGAATCGCGTCTTGGACACAGCTATCCGGGAGCGAGAACCTAGCTCCGCCTAATTTGAAATGAAAAGGCCGTCTCTTACCGAGGCGGCCTATTTTCGTTTAGTTTGTTCTTTCAGACGGAAAAACCGGAGCCGCGGCGCTTGGGGTTTCGGGTGAGGTGTGGCGGTGAGTGATCTTCCAGTCTTTGCCAACGAGTTTGTAAACGAGTGTCATGCGGCCGGACGAAGTCTCAAAGTTTCCGTTATTCTCTTGAGACTGTCGCCATTTACAGGTGACGTATGCGGCGGTCTTGCCGAGCATTTCAACCCGTAGGCCCGTGATGTCGAGAGTTACATTCTTAAGACGAGCGTAAACTGCTTCGGTGTTGGTCTTGACGGTTTCATAGCCACGTGTGACGGTACCGTTGTTGTTGAAAATGAGCATATCTTCGCTCTTAGCATACGAAGACATCACCTTTGCTGCATCGACCGTTCGGATGCCGTCCGCAAAACGTTCGAATGCGTCTTTGACAGGTTTGGTCGGGTCGGCTTTGGTGCCGGCGGCGGCTTTTTGGCCGAAAGTTGCGAATGAAAGACCGAGAACGAAGATCAAGGCGACGAATAGCGTTTTCATAGTTCGAGTTTATTATCTGTTCGGCTCTGTCTGCAAGGTTTTTTTCGCAGCAAGAGCGGCAATGCACGAATTCGGAGCTTGAAGATCAATTAGGCGCACGATTTAGGGCAGACAAGTTCGGGAAAGTGTGTATTCTTGCATACATACCGTTCGGTACAGCAATTGCTGTAAATAGCGTCAAAGCGGCCATTGCCTCGCCGATATTGGCCGAATAAAAATAAAATTGATCGCTCCGGAGGGAAATATGACGTTTGCAACCCGATTTTTGGTTCTGATGCTCGTAGCGCTGACCGCTATTCCGAGTGTTTTCGCGAATCCGCAGATCACGAATCTGCCCGAATCGCCCGATGATTTTGTCGTTGATGACAAGTACGAGCCCGAGGTAACTGCGCGTGTTGCGCGGTTCAGCTTTATCGACGGCGACGTGCGAATTCGTCGTTCGGGCAGCGAAGAATGGGAAAATGCGGCGATAAACCTTCCGGTCGTCGAAGGTGATGAGATCTCGACGGCTTTGGGATCTCGTGCCGAATTGCAGTTCGATTCGCGAACTCATTTGCGACTCGACGGCGATTCGTACCTCAGGATCTCTCGTCTCAAGGACGAAGGCATCGCGGTTAGTTTGCCTGCGGGCCGAATGAGCGTTCGCGTTTTTGATTTCGACAAGGACCGTTCGTATTTCGAGGTCGATGCTCCGAATACTACTATCGCTTTCCAGCGTTCAGGAATGTACCGTCTTGACGCCGGCCGCGAAGGCTCCGGCGAGATACGCGTGACGGCTCTCGACAATGGCGAGGCCCGTGTTTACAGCGACACTTCGGGATTCACGCTCAAGAACGGACGCAGCTCGCGTATCTTCATTTCGGGCAACAATGCGGGCGAATGGGAAACCGGCGACGCTTCGCGTTTTGCTGATGAATTCGACACTTGGGCATTGGCGAGAGACAAAGAGATCTCGGATTCGCTTCGAACTGCCGCAACGACAAAGTATTACGACAACGACATCTACGGAGCCGAAGACCTCGAAGACAACGGCGAATGGATCCACACACGCAAATACGGCTATGTTTGGCGTCCATACCGGAACGTAACGAGCCGCTACGCAGATTGGTCGCCGTATCGCTACGGACACTGGCGTTGGGTTCCGCCGTACGGCTGGACTTGGGTCAATGATGAGCCTTGGGGCTGGGCGACATATCACTACGGCCGTTGGATCTGGCTCGACGGAGGCTGGAGTTGGTCGCCATATAGCTATTATCGCTACCGCCGCAACTGGTGGTCACCGGCACTCGTTGTGTTTACCACGTACGGTGGCTATTATGCATGGTACCCGCTGCCGTACAGCTACACATATTACAACTACAACTACTATTGCTGGCCGCCTAGAAACCACGGCGGAGGCGGCAATAACAATGGCGGTGGCGTTGGGCCGGTCGCTCAGCCAACGCCTGATAAATATGGAATCAAGACTCGGCAGCCGCCGGTCGAAGTAGTGCCGCCAACCAGCGTCGTTACGGTCAAACAGGACAAGTTTGGCATTAAAGACATACGAGCAACCTTAGCCGATGCGACGACCGCAAAAGGCGTGCTGACGCGAATTCCGTTCGAAAAGGATACAGCACCACTACTGCCCGGCTCAGTCGGAACGACCAAGGCGACTGCTGCCGTCGGTAACGACATTCGTGTCAAGCAGCCGCAGCTTTCGGTAGCGACGGCACCTGTCAAAGTCGGAGCTACCGTACGCACAGGCGATGCTCCGCTCGATAATGAGCTGCGAACAAAGCGCATTTTCGGAGGGCGAAATCCCGCATCAACGCCGACCGTCACGACGACACAAGGCGGCGGCCAACCGTCGACCGGGGCCGTCGAACGCGATACGACCGTTCGAACACCGATCCGACAACCAGTGACGCCGCAGTACGAAACGCAGCGAAACGAAACGACGCGGCCTCCGGTACGACAGACACCGACTTACACGCCACCGCAAAATACGCAGCGTGACACGCCGCGTAACAATCCACAACCGACGTACAATCCGCCGCCGCAAAACACGCAGCGTGACACGCCGCGCAACAATCCGCAGCCGACGTACAATCCGCCGCCGCAGAACACGCAACGCGATACACCAAAATCGCAGCCTGCTCCGGTCAAGGAAACGCCCAAATCTTCGCCGCCGCCATCGGACGTTGGCAAGAAGCCCGGCAAGGACGGCCGTTAAGAAGTAGGGGAGAAAGGGAGTTTGAGCCGATGCTCATCCGCCCTTTCTCCCTTTCCGCCCTTCTCCCTTTCTTCTTCTAGTTTCCTAGAAAAACTTTCCGGTCGATCGAGTTTGGGTCGCCGACTACGACGTAGCGAAAGTTGGTCATATACTTTTTCGCGGCTGCGATGACTTCGTCGCGTTTGACCGAGCGTATCTTATTCATGAACTCTGTCGAACGCCGCCAGCCGCCGCCGATCAGTTCGTACGACGCCAGGTCGCCGGCCTGTGCAGCATTCGTCTCGAGTTTCATATAGTGCTGCGTAAGGAAAAATCCGCTCGTTTCTGCGATATCCTCGTCCGATACCTCGCCGTTCTTGAGTTTCTTTATCTCGTCGAGAATGATCGCAACCGCGCGATTTGGGCTGGTCGTCGAGACTGAAAAGGTGCCGACGTTAGCTCGTTGGGAACCGATGCTTGCTTCCGGAGCGTACGAGAGATTGTTCTTGACTCGAACTTCGGTGAACATTCGCGAACCAAGTATCGACGTGGCTACACGCATTGCGTAATAGTCAGGTTCGCCGATCGTAGGCGAAGCAAAAAGCCCCGCAACATAATTGGTCGGTATCGGCCGCGAGGCAACGTCGAGCGACGCACGCGAGAAATCGACCTGTTGGATCGCAGTGTCTTTATAGCTGCCAACAGGTAGTTTGCCCAGCGTCGCAGTAACCTTCGCTTTGAGGTCATTGACATCTACATCCCCAACGACAACCAACAAAAGCTGCGAGGTTGTCATCACCTTTTTGTGATATGCGGCAAGGTCCGAAGGTTTGAATCCTTGAATTGTTTCAAGGCTGCCGTCTGCGTCGAGCGAATACGGATGCCCTTTGAAGACCAATTCGTTTCGTTTGACGTTCAGAAAGCTCTCCGGTGAATCCGAACTTCCGCGAATACCGGTCAGGATGCCTTCTCTCACGTTATCAACATCGGCCGGCAAGAAAGTCGGATTCATCGCGAGGTCTGAGAATGCGTTCCACGAGCGAGCAAAATGCTCGCGTGTCGATGACAGCGACATTACGCTGAAATCCATTCCCGACGACGCCCCGATCGTGGCGCCGGTTCTGGCGAGTTCGCGACGCAATTCAGTTCGCGGGAACGCCTTGCTTCCTTCGGCTGCGGACTTGAGCATGAAATTCTCGATGCCAGCGTTCTGCGGAGTCTGGTTTCGAACGCCGCCGCGGACAAACAGGCCCGCAGCCACGGTCGCCGTATTCGGACGCACCTTAACGATGACTTTCAGGCCGTTTACGTCAAACTCGGTGATGTCTTGCGAAAATGCAGATACAGCACCCGCAAGAGTGACGATAGCTACTAACAAAATTCGTATCGATCTCATTATTTCGCACCTCCGATCAGATCGTTTCCGGTCAGCTTTACTTGCTGCTGATTCTCGGGCGAAATAAGAGCCACGCCAATACGCGGCTTGCCGATGATGTAACGGTTGATGTAATTGTTGATGTCTTTTCGGCTCACGGCACGAAGATTTTCGTAGTAACCGCGATAGTATTCCGAGCCTGTGGACGACCACCAAAAACTCATTACCTGCGAATATGAACTGAGTTTTTCGCGACGGTATAGGTCTTCGGCCTCGAGCAAAGATTTCGCATTTTCGAGCTCTTCGTCCGTGAAGTATTTCGGATCCGTGAACTGTGCGAGTTCATCATATAGCCTTTTGAGAGCAGCTTTTTCGTTGCCCGGCGTCGGGACAAGCGTGATGCGGATCGGGCCTGTGTTTCGCTGAGTGTAATAGTGAACATCAGCGGCGACGGCAAGTTTTGAATCGATCATCGCTCGCTGAAACCGCGAGTCAGCCTGTCCGACGATGTACGAGAATACATCGGCAGCGTAGGTCGAGGCATTGTCCTCACCGATCGACGGGCCGTGCCAGCCGATCTGGATCAGAAGGTTCGATACTGGTCGTTCGACGACAAAACCTTCGCTCTTTTCAAGCGCAGGGTGCTTGACCATCGGGAACTGTTCGAACGGATCGGGCCCGCGTTTCCAATCGGCAAAATTGTCGGTCGCAAGTTTGAAGATGGCCTCAGGATCGACGGCACCGGTGACGATGATCGCCGAATTGTTTGGAATGTAATATCGCGAACGAATAAGCTGCATCTTCGCGATCGTCGCCGTCGAAACGGTTTCGCGAGTGCCACCCGGTTGTTTGCGTGACGGATACTTATAGAACAATTTCTCCATCATCGTGTTTTGCAACGCAAGCCCCGGCTCGGATTCGTGACGGTCGAGTTCGGCCAGAACGACCTGACGCTCACCTTCGAAATCTTCCTGGTCAAAACTGGGAAAACGAACGCTGTCGCGAATGAAACGCATTGATGTCGCGACGTGTTCCGCAGTTGTTGTGAAATAGTAATTTACGACCTCTTCGTGCGTCTCGGCGTTGTTTACGATGCCGATCTGATCGATCTTGTTGAGATACGATGTGTCGCCGATCTCGGATTTCAGATTCAACGCACCTGAGCAAATACGCTGACCGTATTCGTTCAACGGGCCCTGTCTTAAGGCAGCTTCGCATTGTCCCACGAGACGAGCCATGTTCGGTTTGAAGATCATATGCTCGAACAAATGCGACAAACCGTTCAGTTCCGGCGGTTCTGTAAATGAGCCGGTGCGAACCGCCAGTTCGACCGTTACGAGCGGCACACCGCTGTCGGGATAAACGATGATCTCAAGGCCGTTTGGCAGAACACGAGTGACATACGGCACTGCCGGTGCCTTTCGTGTCGCGACCGGCGAGGTCGGTGCCGGCTGCGGTTTCTGTGCGGGCACGACGCCCGCAAACGCAGACGCCAGCATTAGTACGAACAGGATTCTTTTCACAAATTACTCCAAAATTTCGGGCCGCTTGCGTGCGGCAAAGTCGTTACTCTAATCTAACACAATAGGAGAAACATATATGGAACGCGACAATTTGATGCACGGCGCACGCACAGCGTTGAATAGAGATATGGACACACGTGCCTGGGCCGAACAATATCTCAAGGAAAAGACACGCGAAGAGAATACGCTGATGTCAGACGAAGAGTTTGAAAAGTACTGGAAATACCACAAGCCCGAGATCATGCACGCCGGTGCCGCGGAGGCGATGCTTGCCTTTAGGCAAGCAAGAAACGGAGACTAGGAGACATCTGGCTGTCTCCCTGTCTCCTTGTCTACTGACTGATCTCGTAGTCAGGCTTTTTTTCACCTAAGAGCCACTTATCAAACCATCCGACGATATGCTGAAGTCGTTCGATACGATGCCAAGGTTGGCCGGAGCGCGAAAGTTCGTGCGACTCATTTGGAAAGCGGACCATGACCGTCGGGACCTTGCGATATTTGAGGGCACGGAATAGCTCTTCGCCACCCGCTGCTGACGGTGTCCGCCAGTCGGCCTCGCCGAGGATGAACATCATCGGCGTCTTGATCTTGGCGACGTGAGTAATGGCGGAACGCTCGCGAAAACCTTCGACATCTTCGAATGGAGCGCCCTTGAACCATGCCGGTTGAAATTGCGTGAAATCTGCCGTGTACCACCAATTTGCCCAGTCCGAGATGTCGCGTTGCGAAACTGCCGCGGCAAATCGATCGGTCTGCGTGACGGCGTGATTTGTCAATACACCGCCGCCCGAGCCGCCGGTTATCCCGAGCTTTTTCGTGTCGATATAGCCGCGTTTTATCACCTCATCAACGGCGAACATAAGATCTTTGTGGTCATCGCCGGGATATTTGTATTGGATGATATTTCCGAAATCCTGGCCGTAGCTTGTCGAACCTCGCGGATTCGGATAAACGACGACGTAGCCCTTCGCCGCCATCCATTGAAATTCGTGGCTGAACACGTAGCCGTACGCCGCATGCGGCCCGCCGTGAATGTTTAGGATCAGCGGGTACTTCTGCTTCGAGTCGAAATTCGCGGGCTTTTGAACCCAAGTCTGCACACGTTTTCCGTCAAAACTCTGATACCAAACATCGTCAGGTTCGGTAAGGTTAAGTTTCGAAAATAGTGCATCGTTCAGATTCGTGAGCTGTTTCGACGAGCCGTTGCCATCCATCACATACAGATCGCCAACGACCGTCGGTGTCGAACGAACATATGCGATACGGCTTGCATCAGCCGATGCCTTAAACGACATTATTGCGTGATCGCCGGTCGTGACGTTCGAGATGGAGCCGGTTGAGCTATCAAACCGCGCCAAATTCGTTCGACCTTCTTTAGCAAAACGCTCTACGATGCCGCGGCCGTCGGCTGTCCATATAGGCCCGGTTCCGCCGCCTGCACGCGGAGCGGCTTGATCGCCGGTCAATCCGGCCCCGACATCGAAGTCGAATTCGGTTGTGAGATTTTTCGGCTGAGCGTTCTTCTCGACATCCATCACCCAAAGATCGGGCTGCGAATACGATTTGACCGGATCTCCGTTCGCAGAGGTCGTGAAAGCAAACTTCTTTCCGTCAGGGCTGAGGCTCATCAGACCAACTCCCATCGGAACTTTTGTCAGAAGTTCGGGGTCGCCGCCGCTTACATTGACGGAATAGACCTGCGTGTTCGGCAGTTCATAGTAAGGCTCGGGATTTCGGTTCGTTACAAAGTAGATCTTTGAGCTGTCTTTCGACCAAACCGCGCCGCCCTCGTTGAATTGGCCTTTTGTAAGTTGCTTCGGTGCGACTTTCTGCTCCGGACTTTTCGGAGCCTCGACAACCCAAATATGTCCCGGTCTAGTGCCGTCAATATAGCCGCCCGAATCCGAGCGATAGACCGCACGCGTGATCACTCGAACGTCACTTTCACGAACACTCGAATCGGCCGGTTTGCCCTGTTTCGCGAGATCGTCAGGATTGGCAGAACTGCCGAAAACGATCCACTTTCCGTCCGGCGACCAGGCGGCTCCGCCCGCGCCACGTGGCAGCGACGTGTACGCCCACGAATCTCCGCCAGCCATCGACATCATATAAAGCTGCGGAGCGCTTGCCGGCCCGGGAGTCTCGCCGGCACGCTGAAACGTCATGAACTGACCATCAGGAGACCATCGTGGATTGGAATCTCGATTACCGCTCGTAATACGCCGCGGTTCGCCGCCGTCGGTCGATACTAACCAGATCGAGGTGTCGTAGTTCGTTTTTGCAGCATTAACGGTCACCTTCACAAACGCCACACGTGAACCGTCCGGCGAAATTTGCGGATCGCCGACCCAAACGAAATCGAAGAGATCTTTTTCCGTGATGTTTCGCTTCTGAGAAGAAGCTGAAACTGCAAGTGCCAAAAAGACGACGAGTATCGAAGCAACAGATCGTTTCATATGTTTTTTCCTAATGCGCAAAGGAGACAAGAGACGTTTCGCCCCTTGTCTCCCTGTCTCAAGTCCCCTTGTCTGCTGTCTTCTTCAAACGCCCGGCATTGCTTTCTTGAGCGGCTTAAGGATCAAGAACAGTACCACAGCCATAAACAAGGCCATGCAAGCAAGGACGAGGAAGAACGACGACTGGAGCCAGATATCCCAGAAAACGCCGATCTGAGTTAGCTTGTTGCCGATCGCCGTAGCGACAAACCAGCCGCCCATGAGCAGGCCGCGTTTCGATATCGGAGCGACCTTAGACACGAGCGAAAGTCCCATCGGCGATAGCATCAACTCGCCCAAAGTCACGATCATGTAAGCGAATATCAGCCAGAATGGCGACACGCGGAACAAGTGCGACGCCTGTTGGAATTTATCCTTATGAGCATCGCCTTGGCCCGGAGCAACCGAGTTTACAGCCTTGATGAGACCGTCGGCTCCCGAGGTTTTGACACCAGTCTTTTCGTCGGTCGTTGAGCTGAATTTAACGCCGTCAATGACAGGCTTTCCGTCTTCTTTCTTCGCCGCCATCAGCTTATCGATCAAGTCCTTTGGAACGCCTTGAGCGACGAGATTCGTGGCGACACGTTCGTTGATACGGAATTCACCAGTTGCGATCTGATCGGCAGTTCGGGTCGATTTCTCACCGATATACGCACCGTAGCCGAGCACAAGGAACGAAAGCCCGGTTAATGTCATGCCGATCGCCATCTTGGTAGGCGTCGAAGGCTCTTTGCCGCGACGCGACAGGAAGCCCCAGAATGCAACGAGCGGGAACGTCAGGATCAAGATCCAGATCGCATTGATCGAATTTGAAAGCGTACCCGAAACGGCCCAATCAGTGTTATCGTCAGCAAAATACGTGATCGTCGAACCGTTTTGATGGAACACCATCCAGAACACGATAACGATCAAAAACACCACGATCAAAGCCATGATGCGCTTGCCCTCAGAAACCGTATTCATCAGATCCATCGCCTTTTGCGAGGTCGTTCGTTCGCCCTGATCGCTGATCTCATGCGGCGGAGCATCGACGGCCGTGGCTGCAGCGTCGGCGGCTTGATCGTCCTTGAATGTTGTTGCTTCGATGACATGTTCACCGATCACGATCGAGCCTTCCTTACGATCGGCACTCATTATGAGGCTCTTCCAGTACCACAGCACGAATACCGAAAGCACCATTCCAAATGCAGCGACTGCGAACGCGGCGTGGAATCCCCAATAATGCTTCACGACTTCCATCACGATCGGAGCCAGGGCGGCGCCGACGTTGATGCCCATGTAGAAAATGTTGTACGCACGATCCTTGAGCGGGCTGCCCTCAGGATAGAGGTTTCCGACCATCGTCGAGACGTTCGGTTTGAAGAAACCGTTACCGATAACGAGGAACGTCAGCGCAAGATAAACTGCCCAAATAGCCGGTATCGACAGCGTCGCGTGGCCGGCCATAAAGAAGAATCCGCCGATCATCACTGCCTTGCGATAGCCCGTGAATCTGTCAGCGATAAATCCACCGACGAGCGGGCTGAGGTACACGAACATCAAATATGTCGAATACAGCCACGTCGCCTCGGCCGCCGTCCAGCCAAAACCTTCTTTCGGGTCGCGTAAATACAGTGTGAACAACGCGAGCATCGAGTAGAACGAAAAACGTTCCCACATCTCGGTCGCGAATAGTACGGCTAAGCCTTTTGGGTGCTTTTGTTCGGCACCGGCAGTTATCGTTGTTGCATTTGCGCTCATCGATTTCCTTCCTTTGGTTGTTTAAATTCTGAGAAGAGTTAGGCAAAATATAGCAGAAAAGCGTTATATTACGAAAAGTAACTATTATGATTAAGCGATTTTTCTGCTCAGCATTCGCCGTTGCGGTTGTGATGACGTTTGCCGGTCTTTCGGATGCACAGACTTCGCGCAAGAGCGTTTCGGGCGCCGAGGTGACGGGTACATTCAAAATGTCGTTCATCGGAAAGAAGTACAAAGGTATGTCGAACAATCTTGAGATCCAGGCGCTTGGCAAGGGGAAACTCAAGATATGGTTCGACCTGATCTATCCGTACACGATGCGAAACGGCGAGGTTTCGGTCAATATGGGCGACCTATTTGACGAAGCCTCGATCGAAGGCGACACAGCCGTTTACAAAAGCGAAGACGGCAGATGCACCATCACAATGAAATTCACACGCCCCGGCGAGGTCAAAATAAGTCAAGACGAAACCGAAGCCGGCTGCGGCTTCGGCCACAACGTAAGCGCCGCCGGAACGTACAAGAAAGCCAGCTCCGCAAAGCCAAGATTCGACCGGCCGGAGATGTAGTTAAGTCGGAGGTAAATGATGGTTTTCGACGTCTTCGGGATCGTTATCATCGTCGTTTTTACGGTATACGTTTTCAAAACCGCGAATGAGAATGGCCGTAATGCAATCGGCTGGGCCGTTGCGTGTTTGTTTACTGGCATATTCGTTCAATGGGTCTTAATGCTAATCGTGTTCATAGTCATCGGTATCGTGATGGTATTGATCGGGGCTCGGCCCGGGAGTCTTGAGGATACACTTGGCTTTTGGGTGATAGGCATAAGATTAGGGTGTCTTGCATTGAGCGTGGTCGGGATGTTTCTTATTTTGAAGAAGGTTTCGCAGATTCCAGATGAGGAAGAGCCGTTTGCCGAACCACCACCGCCGCCGACATTTGATAGAGCAGAATAATGGAAATTTTCGAACAATTAGGCCGCGATCTTGAAGCCCGTTGGCGGGCGTTGAACTATGACGAGGCTGCGCTGCCTGCGCTTGCGGCAGATATGCTGCGTGAGGCAGACGTGCCGTCGAAGATATCGGCTTGGGACGTGACCGAATGGGCTTTGGGGGCCTACGAACTGCCGCGGCAACGCGACCTGCGGGCGAATTTTGCCGATCCGCCGATCACGGTTTATTCGGGATTGCGATTCCAGATCGACGTATATTTTTGGTTCGAATCGACGACCGCGATCCACCAACACGCGTTTTGCGGTGCGTTTCAGGTGCTCGAAGGCTCCAGCATTCATAGCTGGTACGAGTTCGAGCGTGAACGAGCGATCAACTTTTTCACCGAGACCGGAAAGATGTCGCTGAAAGAATGCGGCTTGCTCGAAAAAGGCGACGTTCAGGAGATAATCGGCGGCCGCGATTATATCCACGCGCTGTTTCATCTCGAACGCCCATCGGCGACGCTGCTCATCAGAACCGACCGCAGCCCGATGCATCTGCCGCAGTTCAGCTACCACAAACCGCACTTGGCAGTCGATCCGTTTCTCGAACAGGACACAGTGATCAAGAAACTACAGGTGGCCGGAGCAATGCTGCGTGCCGGACACGAAAAGGCCGACGACATCATCACCAAATGGCTCGACGAATGCGACGCCCACACGGCGTTTCAACTGCTTCGCGAGGTAAAGGGCTATCTCCGCCGCGGCAATGTCGCGGCTGCATTCGGAATCGATAGCACACGCGAGCGATTCGACAACTACATCGCCGCCGCCGAACAACGCCACGGCGAAGGCCTGTTTCGCCCCGTTTTTGACTACATCGACCGTCTCGACGAAGTAATGCGCGTTCGCACGACCGTCAGTGATCCGGACCTGCGGTTCTTCGTCGCTCTCTTGCTAAACGTCGAGGGCCGCGAACGCATTTACGGCCTGATCAAGAGCCGCTATCCCGACGACGAGCCGGTCGATAAGGTTCTCGATTGGACTTATGCACTTGCCAACACTCGCATTGCGGGAACCGACAACGCCAACGCCCTCGGCATGCCCGATTTTGGCGACATCGACGTTTTTGTCCTCGAAGAAATGCTCAAGGGCCGCTCCGGCAGCGAGATCGCCGACGAATTCCGCAAATACCACGGCGAACCAACCGCCGCCCACGCCCTTGCTGAGAAAGAGGAACGCATCAGAAACGCCGCGATATTCGCGCCGCTTCTTGTCTAACCACAACCCAATTCGCTACACTACCAACGAGTCGCCCCTGTAGCTCAATGGTTAGAGCAGCAGACTCGGGTAGCGATGGCCTAAGTCCAGCAGTGTATATGGCCGTGGCGAAAATGGGTTGCTAAATTTGTCTGACGACAGTTTAGTAGAATCTGTTAAATTCGGGGAAGCCTAAATGCTGATTTCCGGCACATGGTAATCCCGAGCCAAGTCCCGAATTGTTCGGGAAAGGTGTAGAGACTTGACAGCAGACGCCGGCAATTGTCGGATGAAGAGAAAGTCCAGACCACAAACTCGAAAGAGGCGTCGAAAGGCGTAGCTGGTAAGCATAATCTGTTGGCTGTAGGTTCGAATCCTACCGGGGGCACCATTACTCAAACGACGAAAGGAAGAGGGTGGAAGGATAAATGTTTAGAGATAAAAGGCAATTGCGTGAACATTTGCTGATATCTCTTTGGGCAATTGCCCTGCTTTTTGGCTCCTTTCAGACAGTTTTTGCAAATTTTGCTCCGGAAAGCGGCACTGTTTATTGCCCGCTGCAAAAACGATGGGTTCCTTCGGCTCAGGCCAAACCGGTCGTTACGATCAGCTCGACAGACTACTGCGCATCGCCCTCAACTACTCGCGAATTCTCACAAAAACTAGCCGCAAGTCCGATCGCTCGTCTTGTTTCGAGCCAAGATCAAGTTGACGAACTATTTTTCGCCTACACGAGCGTTGGTTCGAGAGCATTCGTCGATCTTCGCGGAAGCCCGAATGCACCAAGCCCTAAGTTTGCAGTGCAACGCGAACGCCAAACTTCCGGTGCAAACTTCGCAGACACAACGCCTGCTTTGCTGCCGCTCGAAGCCTTTCAATCTGGGCAAACTCTCGCAAATGTCGGTAACTCTCTTCCACAACACAACGGGCCGACCATCTCCACAGCCGATCGCCTGACCGAACCACAACGCGGTCCTCCGTCCAATTAGTCGCACATTCTAACCAACTTTAGCCGAGATCAACGCGGGCAATATGTGCTCGATGATCGAGGCGTGTGACCAGTTTTTCGGAGATATCATGATTTCAGATAAATATTTGTGTTCGTTAGTTTTTGTACTTTTACTTTCAGGTGTAGTGTTCTCTCAGGCCCAACAGCCGATCACGATCAACCTAGCGGCGGCGGTCGACGGCAAACAATTCAACTGTTCAGAGACATATAACGGCATCGGAACGACAGGCTCGACGATGACCGTTTCGGATTTTCGGTTCTACGTTCATGACGTTCGATTGGTCGACAAAAAAGGTAAGGAGACCTCAGTTTCCCTCACCAACGACGGCAAATTCCAATCAGAGCGTGTCGCTCTCATTGATTTTGAAGACGGCACAGGAGCGTGTAAAAACGGCACCGCCGATCTCAATACGACGATCCGAGGCGCCGTGCCGAAAGGGAAATACGTTGGCCTCAAGTTCAAGATCGGCGTCCCACAAGACCTGAACCACCTCGACCCATCGAAAGCCTCGGCACCGCTCAACGTCACTCGGATGATGTGGTCGTGGCAATCGGGCTATAAGTTCGCACGTATCGACACCAAAACGACTGGCCGCCCGAACGGCTACGTTCTGCATCTCGGAAGTTCGGATTGCAAGACCGACACGTCGACTAACGTCACGACCTGCGGCCACGCCAATCGGCCGGAGTTTTCGTTCGTCAAGTTCGACCTCGCCAGAGATGTCGCGACCATCGATCTTAAGGCTCTCTTTGCCGGTGCCGATGTTGATACTAATCAGGAAAAGACCGCGTCCGGCTGTATGTCGTTCGATGGTGATGCGGATTGTGCTCCCGTGTTTGGAAACCTCGGACTTCCGTTTGCAGGTACAGCGGCACGCGATCAATCAGTGTTCTCGATCAAGCGAATGCCGACAGTTCGTGCTTCGGTTTCGGAGAAGCGACGATGACGATCGCGTCGATCGCCAAATTGACGTTCGCAGCGGCGTTCTTGCTTTTCGGAATGGTCGGCCTTTGTTTCGATAATTTCGAAACAAGGGCGGACGCCCAAACCGCGGGCTACGTATGGCGTCTGCCCAAGAGCATGCCGACTCCGATCGTGCCGTCTGACAATCCGATGTCGGAGGCTAAGGTCGAGCTCGGCCGACATCTCTTCTACGACAAGCGACTGTCGATCAACGAAAAGACGTCGTGTGCTACGTGCCACCTTCAGGAATTGGCGTTCACCGAGCCAAAGCCTCGTTCCGTCGGCACTACGGGCGAGGTTCATCCCCGAAACTCGATGAGCCTTGCGAACGTCGCCTACGCGGCAACGCTTAATTGGGCAAATCCGTCGGTCATTCACCTCGAACGCCAGCCGCTGACGCCGCTGTTTGGCGAAGACCCGATCGAAATGGGCATGGCTGGGAAGGAGGCTTTGCTGGTCTCACGGCTCAAGGAAGAGCCTAGGTACGCAGCTTTGTTTGAGCGAGCATTTCCCGAAGCAAAGGAACGGCAGACCATCGAACAAGTTACCAAGTCGATCGCGTCGTTCGTCCGTTCGCTGATCTCGGGCAGTTCTCCGTACGACCGTTTTCGTTACGAAGGTCAAAAGGATGCCATCTCCGAAAGTGCGAAACGCGGCGAACATCTGTTCTTCAGCGAGCGGCTCGAATGTATGGATTGCCATGTCGGTTTCAATCTTTCCGGCACGTCAAACTACGTCGGCAAATCGATCGAATCGACCGAGTTCCAAAACAACGGCTTATACAACATCGACGGCAAAGGCGGCTATCCGGCGAACAATACCGGCCTGTTCGAATTCACGAACGACCGCGAAGACATGGGCAAATTCAAAGTGCCGACGCTTCGCAATATCGAGCTCACGGCTCCGTATATGCACGACGGCAGCATCGCCACGCTCGACGACGTGATCGAACATTACAAAGCCGGCGGCCGCACCATCAAAAACGGCCCAAATGCCGGCGACGGCAGCAAAAACCCGTTCAAGAGCAGCTTCGTCAGCGGCTTTCGCCTCTCCGCCTCCGAAAAAGCCGACCTCATCGAGTTCTTGCTGTCACTAACAGACAAGGAGTTTATCAAGGATCCGCGCTTCAGCGATCCGTGGCGTTAGCTGAAACGCCGGACAATTTGAAGACGGCTTGGGCTGTGGCTGCTGCTACGTTTTGCCCGCCATTTTGTACCGTAAAACTTGTACACACCCTTCATAAATTGAGGTTGCAGTGCGAGCCGTCTTCAGAACAAGAGGGAAGGGAAATTATGAAGATACAGAAACTGACGATCATTGTTTTGTTCGCTGCGATAGCGATCGCGGCGGCGTGTTCCAGTGCGGTTGAGACGCCGAAACAGGCAAATAGTGCATCGCAGGCAGGTGCTCCGTCCGCAGGTTCGCAAACCTTCCGCAGTATCGGCGTCGTCAAGACCGTCGATGTCGCGGCTGGCAAGGTGACGGTCGATCACGAAGACATTCCGGGCTATATGGCGCCGATGGAGATGAACGAACCTGTCGCGGACGCGGCGTTGCTGACGCAGGTCAAGCCGGGCGACAAGGTCGAGTTTGAGATACTTCGCGAGGGCTCGAAGATCAAATACACCAAATTCAACAAGATCGGCGAAGTCGCCCTGATCGATGCTCCGACCATCTACGCAGCAAGCTGCGCCGAATGTCACGGCGACAAAGGCCAAGGCGGGCCGAAGGGAATTCCGTTCACCAGCGGTCACGCCCTAGACCACACCGAAGCAGATTTCATCAAAACGGTCACCGACGGCAAGTCCAAGAAGAAAGACAAGGAAATGCCTGCATTTCGCGACAAATTAAGCCCCGAAGAGATCGCAGCGGTCGTCAAATTCTTCCGCGAGGTCATCCAGAAAGACCTGAAGCGAAACGAAGGACACAAGCACTAAGAGGTCATCGTAGTTATGAGATTCACAATACTAACCATCGCTATCGTCGCCCTCGCCGCAGTTTCGGCCTTGGCAAACAATCCAAAGACCGTCAAAGAGATCACTGAGCTCCGCGCTCAGGTCGTGACGGCGATCAAAGAAAAGAACCGCAAGTTCCTCGAAAGCCGCATCAACGACGAGTTCACGCACACGCACGCGTCCGGACAGGTTGACGATAAACGGACTCGTATCGAATATCTGCTCGGCGGCGATGAAACAATTGATTCGCTAGTGCCTCTCACGGTTACGATCCGAGCCGTCGGAAAGGAAATTGCTATCGCCCAAGGCCGCACAAAAACCAGCGGTTCGAGCCCAAAAGTATTTCAATGGACGACCGTTTACCTCAAGTCCGGCGGCGCCTGGCGAGTTTTGCTATCGCACGCCTCGCCCGTTGTCCTATAAACAATGAAACGACGAAACTATAAGCACTACATCCGCCGAACGCATCGCTATCTCGGTATTTTCATTGGAATTCAGTTCGTATTTTGGACGGTCGGCGGCCTGTATTTTAGCTGGACGAATATCAAAGAGATACGCGGCGATCACCTGCGGGCTGAGAGCGAGATGTCGATCAAGTTCGACAGATCGCTCGTCTCGCCGCAAGTTCCCGCTGAGAAATTGGTAGCTTCAGGCGTTGCCAGATCTATCGAGAAAGTTCGGGTCGTCGATGTGCTCGGTACGCCGCATTACGAGATCGGCTACCGAACGCCCGATGAAAAAGACGAACTCGCCGTCGCCGACGCAATAACTGGCAACGTGCGTCCGCCGATGTCCGAAGACGAAGCGATACGCATCGCTGCCGACGCTTTGCGAACAAAACAGCCTGTTAGGAGTGTCGCTCTCATCACAAATGAAAATGTCGGCGGGCATCACGAATATCGCGAAAAGCCGCTGCCGGCGTGGGCCGTTTCGTTCGAGAACAGCGATAACCTGACCGTTTATCTATCGCAACAAACCGGCCAGATCGGTGCGTTTCGCACAGGCAGCTGGCGCATCTTCGATTTTCTCTGGATGCTGCACACAATGGATTTCAACGAACGCGACAACATTAACAACTGGCTGCTCCGCGGCTTTTCGGCGCTCGGCTTGCTGACCATCGCGTCCGGTTTTTTGCTGTTTTTCGTTAGCTCAAAGCCAATACGACGACTTTTCGCATCTCGCCGAGATCAGGCTACTTAGCCATTTCCTCGGCGATCAAAGCCCGCAGATCTGCTTCGCTAAAGCGTGCTAATTCACGTCCATTAACAAAGAAAGTTGGCGTTTTGCGTACACCTAGCGTTTGGCCGTCTTTGCGGTCGCGTTCGACCTTTGCGGTATATTTATTCTCACGAGCGGCGGCGATGTATTTCTCGACGTTCATTCCAAGCTCTTTCGCAAAGCCTTCAAAAACCTTATCAACATCAGGTTTCGCGGCTCCCGGCGGAGCACCGTGAACTTCGCCCCATTCGCTTTGCTTACGGAAGATGAGTTCGAGAGCCTGCCAGAATTTTCCTTCCTCGCCCGCAGCTTCCAAGAGATGTGCGGCCTTCATCGAACTCGGATGAAACGGCATATACCGAACCACGAGCCGCATCTTGCCTTCGTTCTCGGACAGTATCTTCTTTACTACGGGGCTGAATCCCGCGCAGGCTTCGCACTCAGGATCGAGAAACTCGACAACCGTCACTTTCGCGTCCGCCGGTCCGAGTGTAGGGCTGTCGGGACGAATGAGCGTCTCGATCGAAGCTTTTGGTTTTCCACCGCTGTTGTTATTTCCATTCGACACGACCGATTCTTTTTGAACCGACGTTCTGTAATAGCTCGAACCAAAATACGCGGCGACGCCGACGATCAGCACAATGAGCCCGAGCACAATGAATTCCTTTCTCATAAAACTATCTTTCCTGTGGTTTGTATAAAAGCAAACATAGCGTGATGGCGGCAAACGCGCTCAGTCCCATCATCGGTATCGTAATAAAACCAAGCAGTTCGATCTGAACCGCATTACACGGCACGCCATCGGAGCACGCCGTTAAGCCCTCGGGAATAAATCCGTAATAGAGCAAGTTGTGATAAATGGCGATGGCAAGCCCGATCAGCGAAAGCGAAAGGCCGTAAACCTTCATCTTCGCATCGCGAATGATGATCCCAACGCCGATCACAACGACCAGCGGATACATCGCGATGCGAGCCCACCAGCACAACGCACACGGCGGCAACGCCATCACTTCGCTAAAAAACAAGCTGCCGACGACCGACGAGAACGCAAAGAACCACGCCGCATACGGCAGGATGTCGTTAATTGTCGAACTACGTTCGTTCCCCATAGAAATTCTTACTATAACAAAAGGAGGCTCGCTAACGGGCCTCCTATGTTCATGGTCAGATCAAAGGTTAAACTGACGGCGTGTCGGTCTTAGCCTTTGCGTGGCTGCAGCATAAGCACGAACAGCCTTCGCCATCGTGTTTCATCTCCGCGTGATGATCGGCCATCTTGCCTTCTTTCATCATTGGGCAGGAATGTTCGGTGGCAGTGGCGCCATCGGCTTTTGCGGCATCGCCCTTTTTCATTGGGCAACTGTCGCCTTTGCAGCAATCGTCTTTGCAGCATGATTCCTTGGCGTCAGCGGAAGCTTTGCCGTCCTTTTTCATCGGACAACTATCGCCCTTGCAGCAGCACGAAGCGGTGGTTGCGGTTGTTATCGTGGTTGAGTTGAAAGCGTAAACAGCGGCGCCGATGCTCAATGTGAACATTGCCGCGATGGCGAGAATAATATTGCGTTTCATTGTAATGTCTCCAAATTTCAGCGCAAAAAGCGCTGGTAGAACTACATAAAAATGCGAACGCGTGTTCGCGTTTCAAAGAGCAGTTCTAAATTCGGATGACACAATTGAGTTGTCGGTCGATACGACGATCTAGCGGTGGAGGCCTGTAAACAGGCTGTTGGGTGGAATTGAAATGGCTTGCGGTAACGGCCGTGTAAGCATAACTAACATCCGCCGGCACCGCAATCGGTGCATCTGCCGCGTAAAATGTAACGGACCTTTCAAGCGGCACCGCCAGCATAGCTACCGGCAACATACAACACGAAGGCTCGATCGCCGTCGCCTTTGTGCGCTCATTGTCGGCAGCCACAGCCTCACGCTTCATCGACTTGCAGTGCTCGCTCAAGTGACTGTCGTCGGAGGCGGTCGCAGTTGTCGTGAACCCTGCACAAAGGCTCAAACAGAAGGCACCGGCAGCATTGAGACACAAAAACGCCAGCACAAAGGCTGTCATCATATGTCTTGTTGCACGGTTCCTCATATCAAAAAGATATTTTATATCACCGAGTTCCTACATTAGCAATGCTATCGGACCGAGCATTTTGTTCCGTGACATATGTCACATGTTCCGCGGGGAGATCGATCGAACTAGTTCTCGTAGATGATTTCGGGCCATTTGGGGCGAACGGTGAGGTTGTTCTCGACTGCGATGTGTTCCGGAATGCCGAGTTCTCGGTCGAGACGGTAGGCGGCGGCGTTGAACAGGAGCGTTTCGGCGGTTCCTAAACGAAGCCGGCGGCGTTCGCGGATGCGACGGATAATGGCAGTTTCCGCCAGATCGTTCTTGTCCCGTTTCAACTCACGTTCACGCATGGCATTAGTCTACGACTATCGGTCCAAGGTCCAAAGTCCAGAGTCCAAGGTCGAAGATCAGATCTGGAATTTTAAGTTTCAGATTTCGAATTTACAGGTCACACATTAAACCGGAAATCGACGACGTCGCCGTCTTGCATGATGTACTCTTTGCCTTCGACGCGGGCGAGGCCTTTGTCGAGGGCGGCTTTGCGGGAACCGCAGGCGACCAGGTCGTCGTATCCGACGATCTCGGCTCGGATGAAGCCTCGTTCGATGTCGGTGTGGATCTCGCCGGCGGCTTGGGGAGCTTTGGTGCCGATCGGGATGGTCCAGGCACGAACCTCTTTCTCGCCGGCCGTCAGGAACGACATCAGGCCGAGCATGTGATACGCGGCTTTGATCAGAGCGTCAACGCCCGAACCCGTGAGGCCGAGGTCTTTGAGATATTCGAGGCGTTCGGCTTCGTCGAGGGCGACGAGCTCGGCTTCGAGTTGGGCGCAAATGACGACGACATCGCTATTCTCTTTTGCCGCATATTCTTTCAGCTTAGCGACGTGCGGATTGGCGTCGGGATTTGCAAGCGATCCTTCGTCAACGTTGGCAGCGTATATCGTCGGTTTGCTGGTCAAGAAGAACCATGTCTTCACGATCGCCTTTTCATCATCGCTAAGATCGACGCTTCGGATCGGTCGGCCTTCTTCGAGAATCGGAAGGATCTTATTGAGGATCTCCAGGTCACGTTTCGCTTCTTTGTCGGTGCCGGATTTCGCCGCCCGTTCGGCTTTGTCCTTGCGTTTTTCGGCAGACCCGAGATCAGCCAATGCAAGCTCGATCTGGATCGTTTCGATATCGCGGATCGGATCGACCGAGCCTTCGACGTGGACGATATTCTCGTCCTCAAAACATCGCACGACCTGCACGACAGCGTGCGTTTCGCGGATGTTGGCGAGGAACTGGTTGCCGAGGCCTTCGCCTTTGGAGGCACCGCGTACGAGACCGGCAATGTCGAGAAACTCGACCGTCGCGGGCACGACCTTTTGGGCTTTGTTTAGTTTTTCGAGCACAGCAAGGCGTTCGTCAGGCACGGCAACGACACCGACATTCGGCTCGATGGTTGCGAACGGATAATTTGCCGCGAGCGCCGCTTCTTGGGCGGTCAGAGCATTGAACAATGTAGATTTTCCAACGTTGGGCAACCCAACAATTCCGGCTTGGAGCATAGTGTTCCTCAGGCAACGAGGCCAAACCGAAGAGTTTACAGGGAAAATGTGAAAAAGGGAAAAAGTGGAAGCCCAAAGATCACCTTCGGGCGTAGTACATGCCTATGTTCTTTAGGCGTCCGGCATTGGTTGGCGAAAGCCACGAAAAGTCGCGAATGGCCGCCGACGTAATGTCACCTTCCGCTATCTTGCCCGCCAATTCGTCTTCGGCGAGAGCGTAAATGCGTGATTCGGCATGGCGTACGATCGTCGACAGTTCGTCGATCTCGGCATCGGTCAGGTTCGGATGCGAGACTCTGAGGCGATCGTGAATGGGTTTGCGGAAGTTCTCGCCCCATTCGGTCGCGAGTTCGAGAGCGAGGTTTAGAATATCGTCTGCGAAATTGGATGACATACGAATAGAATAAACGACGGAGTATACGATTAAAACGGCGGTCCCATTTTTTTTCTAAAGAGGATGTCCAGGCTATACTTATTGGACTAAAACCTTCCTTTAAATTTTTCGACTTTTTGCAATTCCGAAATGGTTTTGCTGTATGCGTTACTTGATAGGAGATATTTGTGAAGAATAACCGCACTCGTCGTTTGCTTGGCATTGTATTGACGCTGGTCTTTACTTTGGGCGTATTCGCTACCATTGGATATGTTCCCGGATCGTTTGTATCGGCGGCTTTGCCGGACGAGACTGCGGTGAATGGCCAAAAACGCGAGTTCTTCTATCCTGAAACACATTTTCTGCGAAATCCCGAAGGTTTCCTAACCGGCCCGACGAAAGGCGAGCCGCTCGACATCGCTCTCCAACATCTGCGGACAAGCTCCGGCTCGCTCGGTCTGCTGCCCGACGATCTCTCGGACGCAAAAGTTTCGAGCATGTATCGCGATGAGGACACCGGAATAACGCATATCTATCTGCGGCAAATGGTGTCGGGCCTCGAAGTATTGAACGGTGATATCGGCATTCACGTCACGGCAAAGGGCGAAGTGATCGCCGTCGGCGGCGGATTTGTTCCGGGGCTAAAGGCGTTTGCTGATACGGGAAGTTTGACGCGCCAGCCACATCTTTCGGCGGAGCAGGCGGTCGTTCGTGCGGCTGAGTTGCTTGAACTAAGCTCGACATCATCGACCGAGCTTGTCAGTAGCGACGACAAAGGCGAAAAAATCGTAATTCGTGCAAAAGCCATTTCGCTCGACGATATCAAGGCCGAATTGCGCTACGTTCCGTCGAATGACGGAGCCGCTAAGCTGTCTTGGGGACTCATTATCCGGACGCCGGACGGTCAGCATTGGTACGACCTCAGCATCGACGCGACGACCGGCGAATTTACCTCGGAATCGGATTGGGTCGATAATGACACGTACACTGTTGCAGCATTGCCGAGCGAACATCCGAACGACGGCTTTATCCGAACCGTCACTAATCCTGCAAACGCGACCGCGTCGCCATTCGGTTGGCACGATACGAATGGAGTTGCAGGAGGCGAATTCACAGACACCCGCGGCAACAACGTAGACGCTCATCTCGATCGCGATGCAAACGACGTTGCCGACACAGGTTCACGTCCTGATGGCGGAGCCGGACTGAATTTCAATGCAGTATTCGATCCTGCTTTGACACCTATTGAGAGCAGCGACGCGGCAGTTACGAATCTTTTCTATTGGAACAATATTCTTCACGATGTTCATCATTTCTACGGATTTACACCGGCGGCAGGGAATTTTCAGACGAATAATTACGGCGGCGGTGGTTTAGGTAACGACGCTGTTCAGGCTGATGCTCAAGACGGCAGCGGCACTAACAACGCCAATTTCGGAACGCCTGTTGATGGTTCGGCGCCGCGAATGCAGATGTACGAGTGGACTAACACCACGCCTCGTCGCGACAGCGATTTCGACAACGGCGTGATCGCTCACGAATACGGTCACGGCGTATCCAATCGACTAACCGGCGGCCCGGCGAATGCTAATGCATTGAACAACACTCAAAGCGGCGGTATGGGCGAAGGCTGGAGCGATTTCCACGCGCTGATGTTTACGCAGAAAGCGACAGACACTAAGACCGGCGGATACGGCATCGGCACTTACCTTTTGGGACAGTCGGCGTCCGGGGGCGGCATTCGTGCCTATCGTTACAGTTTTGACAAAACATTGAATCCGATCGAATTTGATTCATATGGAACCAGCGGCACAACCTCATATGGCCTGTTGAGAAGCACGGCGGTTCACCGTTCCGGCACAGTTTGGAACTCGACGCTGTGGGACATG
>CALMPJ010000142.1 GCA_937871585.1 uncultured Acidobacteriota bacterium
CTTCGAGCGCCGACGGCCGTGCTGAGGCGATGAATGCGATCGTTCCGGCGTACCTCGAACGCGGTGAGGTCGATCTGGCTGCGGAGCTTGCAAATGGTGTCGACGATCCGTTTTCGCGAGACAAACTGCTGACGCTGGTTGCCGAGAAATGTGCTCGGCTCGATGACGATGAGTACGCGCTACAGCTTGCCGACGCTATCGAAGAATCGGCGATGCGCGAAGATTCGCTTGAGCGGATCGCGTTGATTAAAGCCGCCGCCGGCCAGCGTGAAACTGCATCGGAGATAGCAGCGCAACTTGGACATAGAGACGGTGTTGATGCGGCGTTGGCAGTGAAACTGGCGGAAACCGATATTGATGCAGCACTCGCTGATATCAATTTGATCGAGTTTGCGACTGCACGAGTCTCAGCATTGCGTTCAATCGCTGAATCGCAGCCTCATCACGCCGTGAAATGTCTTGAGATCGCACTTGGAGATACGAACGAGATCGAGCACGACGAAGAGCGAATTCGCTATTTTTGCGACATCGGAAACAGCTTTGTAGCCGCGAAACGAAACGATTTGGCGATCAAGGCATTTGACACGGCATTTCAACAGACCAAGGAACTAGACAACATTCATCGCGATTTTTTCTTTTCAAATTGCGCACTCGGTTTTCTACATTCGAACAGTCAAGACCTAGCCGAAAAGGCCCTAGACGAGATTCGCGACAAGACGCAAATGGCGTCTTCGCTTGTTGGTTTTGCACGCGAGTCTTGGAAGAAAGACGAAAAGGAAACCGCACTCGAAGACCTCGAAGAAGCTTTTGAAATACTTAAGTCGCAGCGTGAGATCGAGACACGTGATACGCGTGCAAAGAACGGCCTGATGGCCGCGATCGCGGCTCAATTCGCAGGTTTTGGCAAACACGAACGCGGGCTCGATGCCGCCGCCGAAGTCACCGATCCGAACGAAAAGGCATCTGCCATATCGCAGATAGCTCAGGTTTTGGTGCTTCAGAATGAGGATGATCTTGCTCGCGAAGTCCTCGATGTTTTCGAGGAACCATCGGGTCGAGTCGCTGCGTTGCTCGCCATGAGCGATGTGAAACGCGACAAAGCGATTCGCGAAGATGCCGTCGCTTTGATCGACCAGGCGGTTGCTCAGACCGACGAAGTTCCTCAACACGTGCTCCGTTCGGAACTGCTAAACGGTGCAGCCGGACGTTATGCGGTATTTGGTGAAGAAGCAAAAGCTCGCGAGACAACTCTAACTAATCTTGACCTCATCGCTCAGGTTCGCGACGAAAGTGCGAGAGCTACTTTAGTCGCTGCGATCGCGCCGATCTTCTCGGAGAACAATTATCAAATTGGCGACGCTGAGAAAGATGCCATTACACGAATGATCGGCGGTCGATTTTAGGTGGCGGTCTACTCGACGACCGTCAGTATTTCACCAAAGATCTGACCAAGCCGCTCCCTGAGGTTGGCAAACTTTTCGTTGTCCACGTCAAAGCCGACCTTTACACCATCACATTGCATGATCTCTTTTCCGGTCTCGTTGGCAGTCACCTCAATAGTCGTCCTCGAGAGAACTACCTTTTCAAGTACGCCATATTCGCCGTACGACTGATCGTCGCGAGCGGCGTAATGCGTGTCGGTCGGAATACGCAACCGATTGCCAAGCTCTTCGTCTATCATCCTCTGAAACGACAGATAATTTCCCTCAGTGTAAAAACCGGCGTTGATCACAGCACCTGTTGCAGGTCCGACTTCGACCTCATCGGCTTGAAATTCAATAATCATCGACTATGTTTGCTCCGTTCTACGATTAAATATCGTTGTTTATAAGATCTGCAAATGTATCACGTCTTCGGATCAGTTCAAGTTCTCCATTCTCGCGAATTAGGACGACCGGCGGTAAGAACCGGCCGTTGTATTGACTTGCCTGAGACAGAGAATATGCTCCGCAATTTAGCAACGCCAGAACCTCGCCGGGCTTAACATTGTCGGGCAGCATTCGGTGATCCGGCAGTCGATTCTGTCCCTCGATATCAAAATAAACATCGCCACCGTCACACAGCGGCCCGGCAACTTTGTACGGCGTGTCATGCGGCTCGTTTGGTCGAGTCGCGGATATCAGATGGTAGTACCATTTGTAGGTTTCCATCGAGAGCAGAATATTGAAGCCCGCGTCAGTTAGGAGCCAATTGTCGATTGTGGATTCGGGATTTTGGATTTTGGATTCCGAAACAGGGCGCGACTTTGTGTTTCGGACGGTCGTTAGGCAGATCGTCGTGTCCGCGATGATGCTTCGCCCTGGCTCAATTAGGATCGTGATGTCATCAAGCAGATCGGTTCCGGCGGCGGAATCTTGGACGGCGGCCCAAGCGTCGCGGATGGCGTCGG
>CALMPJ010000143.1 GCA_937871585.1 uncultured Acidobacteriota bacterium
CGACCAGATCGCTGCCGGAACACTCGTCGGACCGCGCATCATTCCGTACGGCGGATTTCCTGCGGCGAATCTGAATACCGAAGCTCAAGTTCGCCAGCGTGTTCGCAATCTTAAGGCTCAAGGCTTCGAGGGCATAAAGCTCTACACTATGGACCGCGACCTGATGGCATCGATGATGGACGAAGCCAAGAAACAGGGCATGCGTGTCATGCACCACGTAGGCGTCGAGGAGACGAACGCGTGGGACGACATCAAAGGCGGCACGACCAGCATCGAGCATTGGTACGGCATTCCCGACGCCGCGATCACGAGCGGACGGCAGAATTTTCCTTCGAACTACAACTACAACGACGAGGTCGATCGGTTCCGCTACGCCGGACGCCTTTGGCGTGAAGCCGATCCGGCAAAGCTCGACAAAGTTCTGCAAAGCATGGTCGATGCTAACGTCGCTTGGGACCCGACACTAGTCATCTACGAAGCCTCCCGCGATCTGCAGCGAGCTCAGACAAACCCCGCATTTGCCGAATATTTGCATCCTGTTCTTGAAGAATATTTCCGCCCGAATCCGTCAAATCACGGCTCGTATTTCATCGGCTGGGCATCCACCGACGAAACATTTTGGGAGGAGAATTATCGAATTTGGATGAAAGCACTTTACGAGTTCGAGCTAAAAGGCGGCGTCATCGGTACTGGTGAAGATGCAGGATTTATCTACCAAATGTACGGCTTCGGCCTGCTCCGCGAACTTGAACTTCATCAAGAAGCCGGCTTTCATCCGTTAAAAGTGATCCAACACGCAACATCTAACGGTGCGAAGATCATGGGAAAAGATGACTCACTCGGCCGCATTCGCGTCGGCTACAAAGCCGATCTGATCGTCGTAAACGGCAACCCGCTCGAGAATTTCAAGGTCTTATCGCCGCTAGGCACCGAAGAAATAAAAGACGGTAAAGCCGTAAAAACCGGCGGCATCGAATGGACAATACGCGACGGCGTGCCGTTTCACGCTCCGACACTTGCAGCCGAAGTGCGCATGCTAGTCGCAGACTCCAGGACAAGGAAGTAAAAGAAAAAACCCGATGCGCTCTCCCCTTCGCACCGGGCTTTTTCGTATATGGCCGACGGTTCTCGCCAACGGCCAAACTTAATATTCCATTGCGGGCAGCAGGAGGTCTTCGGTAAGTTCGATCTCGAACTTCTGCCCTTGTTTGATTCTCAACTCGCGTCCCTTTCGCACTGCCAAAGTCCCTCCGCCGACTCCGGCTCCGACGGCTGCTCCGATGAGAGCACCACCGTTCGGTTTCGCAGCGTATCCGATGAACGCTCCTGCTAATGTGCCGCCGGCAAAGCTCAGAATGTCGAGCGTTCGCCGCGATTCGGGCTTGAACTTCGTCACAGTCGTCGCCGATACCGTTCGCCGAATTTCATTCCCGACCCAAAACTTGTCGATTAAGACATTGAGTTTGCCGTCGCGGGAACCAGCGGCTGCGGCTTGAGCATCGATGACAGTTCCCTCGAATTTAGTGCCCTTGGGCAGCAGAACCACGCCGTCCAGTGAGTAACTCTCGGACAAACGAGCCACGAACGTATCGTTCTTTGCCGCCGATGACGAGTTTATTTCAACGTCCATCGACAGCGTGAGCTTCGTGCCTTTCGCGATTCTATAACTCGAATCGACTTGGGCGTTCGCAATAGTAAAGTTTGCAAAGATCAGTGCCGCCAGAAACGCGGTTCGTCGGACGCTAACGGTTGCCCTCATTCATCACCTCCGTGACTCGACGGGCATCGCCCGACTGTCATTTTGCAATGGCCGTGCCAAGGCCGGCTCGATGGTTCAAACGGTTGTTTACTGAGGTTTGACGGTCAAAACGGGCGATTAGTTGTCTGCGACGAACGACGGTTTCGTCGGTTTCTACACGATATAGAATGCGGTTAGTTCAATATCGGATGCCCGCCGCCCTTGCTATGATCGGCAGTTTCGGAGTATCGCTGACGGTCGTTGTGGTACAGAACGAGATGCTCGCCTTCGTATCGTACGACCTCGGAGATTCGGTTGAATTCCTTTGTATGTTCAGCGATCAGAAACGCACACGGATTCAAAGCCACGATCATCCCGGACGCGTAAATATAGCCGCCTTTGTCGTAAACCGAACCTGCATATTGTGCTGCGCCGACCGCAATGTCCGGCGAATAGTTGCCGTCTATGTTCTTGGTTCGATCCGGATTAGCGATGTAAATCGTGTAATCTGAATAGTTTAGACGTTTACGATATTTGTTCTTACGAGCTATCGCGAATAGGTCGGTCAATCCAGAATCGATCGCCGCCAAAGTCTTCGCCGACGGACGTTTCACACCATAGACGGCTGCTCCCATCGGCGTCCGAACGGCAAACCCGAACTTGTCGCCAGAGATGCGCTCCACTTCGGCAAGAACCGTTCGATTCTGGGCCGGTGCATCTAATACACTTGATACAAAAATGAGAATGAACAAAGAAGCGATAGTCGTAAGTCTCATAGTCCGGAAACCTCCGACCTTAGAATTGCACATTGCATGCCGCAAAAAGTGGTGGTACTGGGGACGGGAATCGAACCCGTACGTCCCTAAGGACACAGGATTTTAAGTCGTTCGGCGGACACTTCCGGAGCGTGATAGACACTATCAGCCATTGTATACATATCAACACCTCTGTATTTCTCCTCGCTCCCGGAAATCGCTCCCCTCCTGACAAATCTCCCCCTTGAGGGACTGGTGAATCAATGCTATAAAATATCCGGATTAGCAATGGCCCAAGCCTCGAACGACAATGAAAAATTAAAGATGCTGCTGGGTATCAGCAACACTCTTTCCGCGGTGCTGGATCTAAAGGATGTACTAACGATCACCTCTTCCATTCTTCGCAGGAACATCAGCCACAAATACGCGGGGATCGGACTTTACAATCCCGAACTTAACCAATTCCGCATCCTCGCCCTAGATGATCCGAACAAAACGTTTCAGGAAGAGGGACAATTCTTTCCCGCGGAGGATACGCCCGACGAACTCGCCATTAAGACGCGAAAGCCGGTGCTGCGCCAACGGCTGGACTTAGCCGAGTTTCCGTCGCCGTTCGTTAAACTCGCTTACGAGGCAGGGTTGAGATCCGTGTGTGTTGTACCACTAGTCTCGCGCGATAAGCCCATCGGTATTCTGTCTGTAGCCAACACCATCGAAGGAGCCTTCCCGGCCGGGAGTGACGAGACCCTCCAACTTATTGCAAATCAGATCGCGGGGGCTGTGGATAGTGCGATCAAGTTCGATGAGATCGAAAAGCTCAAGAATCGGCTCGCCAGTGAAAAACTTTATCTCGAAGAGGAGATCCAGAGCGAGTACAACTTCGAGGAGATCGTCGGCAACAGCCCGGCGCTCAAGAAGGTCCTCCGGCAGATCGAGACTGTTTCTCCAACCGATTCGTGCGTGCTCCTATATGGAGAGACCGGAACAGGAAAGGAACTCATCTCACGCGCGATCCACAATCTAAGCAAGCGTCGGGACAGGACGTTGGTAAAACTAAATTGTGCGGCGATACCGACGGGACTGCTAGAGAGCGAATTGTTCGGTCACGAAAAGGGTGCATTCACGGGGGCGATCGCTCCGCGCGTAGGGCGGTTCGAA
>CALMPJ010000144.1 GCA_937871585.1 uncultured Acidobacteriota bacterium
GGCGGCCGCGGGAAGGGTGCACGGTATTGGGAATCTTATGATGCGATCCTGCGGTCATTGCGAGAACTGAATGAGGACGAGACGCTGCTTGTGCAATCGGGTAAACCTGTTGGCATTTTCAAAAGCCACACCGATGCTCCGCGTGTATTGCTTGCAAATTCCAACATAGTTCCGCATTGGGCGACTCAGGAGCAGTTTGACCAGTATGAGCGCGACGGCCTGATGATGTACGGCCAAATGACGGCTGGCTCGTGGATATACATCGGTACGCAAGGAATCTTGCAGGGTACGTATGAGACGTTTGGTTCTCTTGCTCGGCAACACAGCTGGGGCACGCTCGCGGGCAAATTTGTCCTTACCGCCGGCCTCGGCGAAATGGGCGGAGCTCAGGCTCAGGCGATCACATTTAATGGTGGTGTTGGGCTTTTGGTAGACGTGGATCCATGGCGCATCGAGAGACGTTTGCAATTGAAGCAAGTTGACGTCGCAGCAACAGACCTTGATGACGCAATTGCTCAAGTAAACGCCGCAGTTGCAGCCAAAGAAGCCAAGTCCATCGCGCTCTGTGGAAACGCCGCCGAAGTTCACTGGCAATTGCTCGAACGCGGCATTGTGCCTGATGTCGTCACTGACCAAACGTCGGCTCATGATGTGATGATGGGCTATATTCCGGTTGGATACGATGTCGATAAGGCGGCAGAATTCCGCACTCGTGATCAGGCCGCATACGAAAAGGCCGCGATGGACAGTATGGCCAAGCATGTCGAAGCAATGCTCGAATTCCAAAATCGCGGATCGATCGTGTTCGATTATGGCAACAATCTTCGTCAGCGTGCCAAAGACAACGGCGTGGCAAACGCTTTCGATTATCCAGGCTTCGTGCCAGCCTACATTCGGCCGCTGTTCTGCGAGGGCAAAGGCCCATTTCGCTGGGTCGCTTTGTCCGGCGACAAAGAGGACATTTACCTCACCGACGAAGCGATCATGAACCTTTTCCCGGAAGACGATCACCTTGCCAAATGGTTGACGATGGCGCAAGAGAATGTTGAGTTTCAGGGGTTGCCTGCACGCATTTGCTGGCTCGGCTACGGAGCCAGAGCGAAAGCCGGTCTTAAACTTAACGAAATGGTTGCGAGCGGCGAGCTGAAGGCACCGATCGTGATCGGACGCGATCATCTCGACTGCGGAAGCGTAGCCTCGCCGAACCGCGAGACCGAATCAATGAAAGACGGCAGCGACGCCATCGCCGATTGGGTATATCTCAACGCTATGATCAATGTCGCCGGCGGTGCGACTTGGGTGTCTCTGCATCACGGCGGAGGCGTCGGCATCGGATATTCGCTCCATGCCGGCCAAGTGATCGTTGCTGACGGCACACCCGAAGCCGCCACACGCATCGAACGCGTCCTAACGACCGATCCCGGCATGGGCGTGATCCGACACGTTGATGCCGGATACGACGAAGCTAAAATCTTCGCCACAAATAACGATGTGAAAATTCCAATGTCGTAAACAACTCCTAGCTGAAAACAATTCAGTTCTTTGAGGGCGTCTCTTTCTTGCCAATTAAAGAGATGCCCCTTTTTATGACGGTCACAATTCCAACCGCAATCAGCCCAACGACGATCCCGATGACAGTTTCCTTAATGATCGCGGGAACCTGTGGCAGTAATTCGTGTAGGAAATGAATGTTGTGGGCAAAGATGCCGCCCGCGACTAAGATGAGTGCGATCGTGCCGACCACGCTTAGGAATCGAATGACCTTTGGCAGCAGGTTGACGAGAAACTGCCCGATCTTGGGCATAATGCCCTTGCGTATGGGAACACCGTCGTCATCTGTAGGGCCAATAAGTTTGTAGCCGATATCATCCATTCGAACGATCAACGCTACAAGTCCATAAACGCCAACAGTTGCGATGAGTGCAACGAATGAGACCGTGATGATCTGAATCGTTAGCGAACGTTCGAGCACGGTTCCCAAAGCAATGATCACGATCTCGATTGAGAGAATGAAATCAGTTGAGATCGCAGATTTTATCTTAGCTCTTTCCTCGGCTTCGCTATCATCAGGATGCGGCTCAGTGACAGCGTGAGTGTGGGTATGTTCGTGCCTGTGAAATATCCAATGGATTATCTTTTCGACACCTTCGTACGCCAGATAAACGCCGCCAATTAGCAACGCAGCGATGATCAACGGCGGATAGATCACATTTAGTACGAACGCCAGCGGTACGATGATGAGCTTGTTGACGAACGAGCCCTTCGTGATCGCCCACAGCACGGGCAATTCGCGGTTGGACACGAAACCCGTTGCCTTTTCAGCGTTTACCGCGAGGTCGTCGCCGAGAATGCCGGCGGTCTTCTTCGTCGCGACCTTGCTTGCCAAGGCAACGTCGTCCATCAACATCGCGATGTCGTCCAATACTGCGAAAATACCTGATGCCATATCGAATTAGTAACTATCCGGCTATATGATAACGGAATTGAACGCGGCGGGCATTGAGAGCTACGCCGATAGCTATTAATCACACGGGGCGACCATTTTTGTCGCATCCGAAACAAGTTCGTATGGCATGCAGAGCTTTCGCTTCTTCCCCGAAATCTTACGCATGCGTTTACGTTTTGTATTTTCGCTCTCATTTTTCGCCGGATAATCGTGTGTTGACGCGATAGGCGTTTGGTACTTCTCGTACACTCGAGCGAAACTCGTTCGGCGCTTTGCGACTCCCGCTTGCGAGTAATCGTAAAGCCAGATCTCGGGCACGCCGACTACTTTCAGCCTCAGACTACTGATCACAACTTCCCTTGCACGTCGCGAATCCGGCGCGGTGTTTTCTTTGTAAGCCTCATACATTGCGGGCAATAAGTAACCAGACGGTGTCGAAAAATCCGTCTTACTGTCTTCCTCAAGCGAAGGCCATTTCTTTACGATCGCACTTTCTTCAACACCTATCGAAGGATTAACATCGCAAAATACGCCCACTACGCTTTCAATATCCGACATTTGTCCGGGCGACAGGTATTCAGTGATCTTTAGCTCTTCGGGGTCTTGCCAGCGTTCCTGTTGAACCTTACTCGCACTAGAGAGTCGAAACGCGATCAAATACTGAAGGGTCGAGAGTGCCATTGATTTCGCCTTTACTCGATCTGACGACAAGTGATCGATCCGGCGATAACCTGCGTGACCAAAAAACGAGGCAAAATCGCGATGAGCGAATGTGTCCTGTAGAAAATGCAGAAACATTCCGGGATTCTGTTTGGCTAAAATGGTTTCGGCCCAGAATTCCTTCTTCCGTTTGGTGACGAGATACTCCATTGCGCTCAGAGTAGCGGCGTCTTTAGGACGCTGCGGATCCCACCAATAGATCACCTTGGGGTTGGTTATCGCATTAATGTCGGATTTTGACGGCAACGCATGATACTTTGAACGCACTACGCTGAAAACGGCCTTGTACCTATATGCTCCCAGTATGCTGTTCAGATCCGGCGTTACCGGCTCCGTGTCGTCGTCAAAATCCACGCTGACATTCGCACTTGCGATCTGTTCCGCTTGCAAAGGCGTGTATCCAGCCTTCACAGCCAGATAGTAAGTTAGCCAGTAGTGTGTGTCATTGTCGTAAGCTGAGACGCTGGCCGAGCTAACGAAAACGAAGATCACGCTTGCCAAGCTATGCAATATGCGGCCTTTTTTGAACATTAGTTACCTCCGAGGATCTGTGTAAGTCGCTGAAATCATAACGTTTGCCGTCATCGAATTCAACAAACAATTGTAGTATTGACTTGCTGGTCAAATAGGCAAATACTCTAGTTAATGGGAAACATCTTCGAGTTAACTACGCGTCCGGATCCCGAAATATTTTTTTCCCGAGGTGATGTAAATGACCCTCGCCTCGGAGAAGTTGTTGGCACCAATTTCGAAGACTATGACGCTGCGGACATCGTAATTCTTGGCTGTCCGCAAGACGAAGGCGTTCGCCGCAACCATGGCCGCGAAGGCGCCGCACTTGCTCCTGACGCAATTCGCCGTCAGTTCTATAAGTTAACGACTTACAACGTAAAGAAGCAGATATTCGACATAGGCAACGTCAAACTCGGCCCCACGCTCGAAGAAACACACGACAACCAAACTGCGATCGTCGCTCAACTACTAAAGGACGGAAAACGCGTCATCGTATTAGGCGGCGGGAACGATATCTCATATCCCGACGGCTGCGCGATGGCCGAGGTATTTGGTGCCAAGAATTGGATCGGCGTTAACATAGACGCACAACTTGACGTTCGCATCGCCGAACAGAGGAATAGCGGAACTCCATATAGACAGTTACTTGACGGCAAGCTACTCGAACCTACGTTATTCTATGAGGTCGGCTATCAAACCCATTTTGCTTCGCCAATTTATTACGACTACATTCGTTCACTGGGCGTTAATCGAATCAGCTTGGAGCAACTTCGTTCGCGGGCTGAGGCCGACCTCGAACTGAAAGAGATGATCAGGCAGAAATTCATCGGCCACAGTTCGAGCCTGAGCACATTTTTCGGCTTCGATATGGATGCTGTTCGCTCGGCCGATTCACCCGGAACGTCCGCACCGTCGCCGCTTGGTTTGAGAGCCGGAGAATTTATTCAACTCGTTAAGTACGCAGCTTCGCTTGCAAATACTAAGATCATTGAATTCAGCGAGGTAAATCCCAAATATGATAACGACGACCGTACGACAAAGCTCGTCGCGATCGCAATGCACCGTTTCTGCACCGGTATCGTATAATAAACACGACATTTATGGCGAAAGTAAAAGAGATCGAGAACGTCTCTCGTGAGAGACTCGACCAGTTCAGAGCAAAGATGAAGGGCTACGGCGTAACAGTTCCGCCGGGCGATGACGTTGATATTGACGCGCCGCTTGGCGTCAAGATGCATGCTACTTACAACGAATCCGCCCAAGTTTTAACGCTCGAGATAATTGAGAAACCAATGTTTGTTCCGGAGTCACAGATCTGGAGCATCGTGGATAGCGGAACCGCGTAATTCGTGTATTTTCCTATACTTCCCTTGACACAACTAAAGTGTTTTGGCATTCTTTAGGTTCGCTTTTTGTTGGGCGATATTGGGACCTAGGCACTTAGCTCAGTGGTAGAGCACTACCTTGACACGGTAGGGGTCAGCAGTTCAACTCTGCTAGTGCCTACCATTTACATAACTTTCGATAAGATGCTTTCGAAGAACTTTGCTTTAACAACAACTACTACGACACGCCTCTAATGGCGTGACAATCGCGGTTTCTGCGGAAATGCGCACGGCAAAGTCGCTCTTATCGGATCTGATCATTTTGTAGTAGGACGTTTTTCAAACTCCGAAACTTTACCCGAAAGGGGCGACAAATAGAACTAATTGGCATGAGAACCTCGGTTTTTGTGCTCATATTTTGTTTGTAACGGAGTTTAAAGTGATGCAAGTCAAATTTGGCGAAAATATAGCGGAATTACCTGCACCGGCGACGGTTATCGATGCCTTCAAGGCTCTCGACCGCGACGCGCTCAAAGGCGCGTTGGCGGCGAAGGTCAACGGCGTCGAGGTCGATCTGAATCGAGAACTTGACGCGACAGACGAAGTACTCTCGATCGAGCCGATCACTGCTGAGACAGCCGACGGCCTTGAATTGATCCGCCATTCGACGGCACATTTGCTTGCCGCGGCAATTCTCGACCTTTTCCCGGGAACGAAACTTGGAGTTGGTCCCGCACTGATGGAAGACCCTCGTTACGGCTTCTATTACGACGTTATCGCACCGCGCAATCTGACCGAAGACGATCTGCCAGTCATCGAGAAAAAGATGAAGCAGATGGCTAAGGGCGACCTGAAATATCGTCGAGATGTCATTAGCAAAGGCGAGATCCTTGAGATATTCAATGGCCGCGAAGAGCCACTCAAGTGCGAATTGATCTCGGACAAGGTCGAAGGCGACGCGAGCGTTTACTATATCGATGGTTCGCCGTTCATCGATTTTTGTTTAGGGCCGCACGTTCAGCACACCGGAAAACTCAAAGCTTTCAAGCTTTTGGCGATCTCGGGTGCGTACTGGAAAGGTGACGCGGAACGCGACCAGATGCAGCGTATCTACGGAACTGCATTCGCGACTCAGGAAGAGTTAGACGCGTGGCTCAAGCAACGTGAAGAAGCCGAAAAGCGTGATCATCGCAAACTCGGTCGCGAACTTGACCTGTTCTCGATCGACGATAATTACGGCCAGGGCTTAATACTTTGGCATCCAAAGGGCGGCATTATCCGCAACGAAATGGAGCGGCTGCTCAAGGAAGAACTCGAGAAGCGTGGTTACAGCTTTGTCTTTACTCCGCATATCGCAAAACGAAATCTTTGGGTAACCAGCGGCCACGAGGGTAACTATTCGGATTCGATGTATGCCCCGACGAGCATCGAGGACGAGGAATATCGCCTCAAGCCGATGAATTGCCCGTTCCACATCGGCATCTATAAATCGAATCCGCGAAGCTACCGCGATCTTCCGCAGCGATATTCAGAAATGGGCACAGTGTATCGCGCTGAACTGTCTGGAACCCTTCACGGCCTGATGCGTGTTCGCGGCTTCTCGGTCGATGACGCTCATCTTTTCGTGCGACCAGATCAGGTTCATTCCGAAGTCGCTGACTGTCTCGATTTCGCCATCAAGGTTTTTGATACGTACGGTTTCGAGAAGGTCAAATTCGAGCTATCGGTTCGCGGTGGTGCCGAGAACAAAGGCTATCTTGGTTCGGACGAAGATTGGGAAAATGCCGAAGCACAGCTTGCAAGTGCGTTGAACGAGCGAAATATCACGTTCGAACGAATTGAAGGCGAAGCCGCATTCTACGGTCCAAAGATCGACATCAAGATCGAAGACGCGATCGGACGTATCTGGCAGCTTGGAACCATTCAGCTGGATTTCAACTTACCGGAGCGGTTTGAACTAGAATACACCGGCGACGACGGCAACAAGCATCGGCCATTCATGATACATCGAGCATTGTTCGGTTCGATCGAACGATTCTTCGGCGTGTTGATCGAGCATTACGCCGGAGCGTTTCCGCTATGGTTGGCTCCTGTGCAAGTATCAGTTTTACCGATCACAGATCGGATAAACGATTATGCAGAGGGCGTTACTAAAGCTCTCAAAGATGCAGGATTTCGTGTAGAATTTAACTCGCGTTCCGATAAGATCGGTGCCAAGATACGCGATGCTCAGTTGCAGAAAGTGCCGTATATGTTGGTTCTTGGCGATCAGGAGCTTGAGAACAATACGGTTGCGGTTCGTCATCGCAAGGAAGGGGACCTCGGAGCAATTTCGCTAGAGGAGTTCATAGGAAAGGTAACGGCCGAGAAACAGAGCCGTTCTATTTAACCAAAGGAATTAGCCAAAGGAGGCAAGTATCGCAAGAAGATTTGGAGGAAGGAATTTTAGGCCGCGACAGCGTGAACCGCTGCATCGCACCAACGAGCGAATTCGCGTACCGGCCGTACGCGTAGTGCTCGACGATGGCGGGACGCTTGGCGTAATGGATACGCGTGACGCGATCCAGGAGGCTAGAAAACGCGGGCTTGACTTGGTGGAGATCTCGCCGAACGGTAATCCGCCGGTCTGTAAGATCATCGACTACGGCAAGTTCCTTTACGAGCAGAAGAAGAAGGCT
>CALMPJ010000145.1 GCA_937871585.1 uncultured Acidobacteriota bacterium
TCAACAAAATCGGAGCCCCCATTTTTATAAATTTCCTAGACCGGAACCAACAAACCGCCACTATCGCTCAAATCCCACTTCTCATCGGCCGGCCCGCCGTAAAGGCGTTCGCTCAGGACGTCGTTTCCAAAGAATTCAAAGAGAAGGCTAAAGCTCATCGCAATTTCTGCGACAATAGCAGTTTCAACTACTGGGGCGGCGAAAAGCGTTCGTCCTACAACGACCTGCGTGAAGCCACGATCTCAGCCGGCGGCACGATAAACGTTGACGCAAAGCGTAACGGCGGCGTTTCCGTTATCGGCGAAGACCGTAGCGACGTTCTCGTTCGCTCGTGCATTAACACATACGGAAAGACCGAAGAAGAAGCAAAGGCTCTAGCCGACAGCATCCGCATCTCGACCGCAGGCACGATCCAGCCCGACGGAGCCAGCGAGGAAAACGGTTGGTCAGTTTCGTTCGAACTTCGCGTTCCGCGCAGTAGCAGCGTAAACCTCACGGCCAGTAACGGCGGCATCGCGGTCAAGAATGTCGAAGGAAATATCGAGTTCTCGACAAAGAACGGCGGCGTAAATCTCTACGGCGTTGCAGGCTCGGTCAAAGGCAAGACCATCAACGGCGGCATCATCGTTTCGCTCACTGGAAACACCTGGAAAGGTAGCGGTATGGATGTTCAAACCACGAACGGCGGAGTCATGCTTAACGTCCCCGCCAATTTCGCCGCCCGCGTCGAAGCCGGCACCGTCAACGGCGGCTTCAACAGCAACATCGTCGGACTTCAGCCCGAAAAAGAGACCGACAACAACGGCTACTATCGCCCACGCCCAAAGAAGATAGCAGCCGACATAAACGGCGGCGGCCCTCTAGTCCGAGTAACAACCACCAACGGCGGCGTCAAGATCAACACGCTGGAATAAAATAAGTACGACGGGTTGCCTAGCCTGTCTTGGGAGTCGAAGGATTTAGCCACGAATAATCACGAAAAAGACACGAACTAGAATTACTCCTGTTCGTGTCTTGTTAATGTTAGTTCGTGGCTAAACTCTTATCTTACGTAAGCATTCGGCAGCGGCTGGTCGCCCTTTTTTCCGAATTGTTTGACCAGCGTTCCGGCGGTGGTGCGGTTGACGTACCACGTCGAGTTTGACGAACGAAAGACGCCCGCGTCGTTGCGACCGTCGCCGTCGTAATCTCCGGGGACAAGCGTGTCGCCTTTCGAAAGAATCGCAGAATCGCAGGCTTGACCCAGTGCATCCAGTGCATCCAGTGCAGGTTTGACCCGTTCCTACCTCCGTTCCTACCTCCGTTCTTACCTTGACCCATACACTATCGGTCTGCCCCCAATTCCTCCGACTTTGACGGTTTGCTCGGTACGGCCGCTAGAATACTAAACTCAATAATTAGGAAAAAACCTAATCCAATAATGTAGTATGGCAATAAAGACAAAGTAAACATCAATACCTGAAAACGCTAGTCATTTGCGTAACTGTCGACGGAGCCTGAAAGCCCATTCCGAACGAACCAAAACAAATGAAACATGACCATTAAAAGCCACAATATGAGCGACAACGACAGTACAAGCAGTTTCATTTTCATGGTTACGGAAGACTCCCTGGTTCAAACCGACTTAAATCTGTAAAAAATGGGGTCAGGCATGCGATTATGCGATTTTCCTTGGGTCAACTTCAACTAAAACTATTCTATCACTTTTGGAACGTCGTTTTCCGTTCTATCTTCGCAGATTCGATGCCGCTTTGTTCGCAGAGTGACCACGATAACGGCTGTCATTGACGCAATGGTGGGCGGTGTGATCGTAGGTGTCGAGCAAAGTGTCAGTGCTAGGCGCGAAAAGCATGATGGGCGGTGTTGTTTTGGATCGTAGCGTCGGAAAACACCTATACCACTTCGGGCAAAATGCTGTACCACTTTGCGGAAAGTACTGTACCACTTTGACACTTTTCCGGTACCACTTTGGGTCTAGCTGTTACAGATCTACGCAAATTGCGACGGGAGATGGACAGGCTCGGCAGCCTGTCTTACGTTTTTATGCGGCGGCCGCAGCGACTGCTTTTGCCAGCGAACGGAAGATATCACGGCCGTCGTTGGAGCCTAGGAGTTCTTCGCAGGCACGTTCGGGGTGCGGCATCATGCCTAGGATATTGCGGTCTTGGTTGCAGATGCCAGCGATGTTTGAGCGGGCACCGTTTGGGTTTGCGGCGTCGGTTATTTCGCCGTTTTCGTCGCAATAGCGGAACACGATCTGACCGTTTTCTTCAAGCTGGTTGTAGGTCGCGTCGTCGCAGGTGTAGTTACCCTCAGCATGTGCGATCGGGATCGAAAGCACCTTGCCGGACTCGACTTGGGAAAAATGGGGTCAGGCATGCGATTATGCGATTTTCCTTGGGTCAACTTCAACTAAAACATTTCTATCACTTTCGGAACCTCGTTTTCCGTTCTGTCTTCGCAGATTCGATGCCGCTTTGTTCGCAGAGTGACCACGATAACGGCGGTCATTGACGCAATGGTGGGCGGTGTGATGGTGGGTGTCGGGCAAAGTGCCAGCGCGAGGCGCGAAGAGCATGATGGGCAGTGTTGTATTAGAAAGTAGCGTCGGAAAACACCTATACCACTTCGGGCAAAGTGCTGTACCACTATGCGGGATGTACTCTACCACTTTGACACTTTTCCGGTACCACTTTGGGTCTAGCTGTTACAGATCTACGCAAATTGCGACGGGAGATGGACAGGCTCGGCAGCCTGTCTTACGTTTTTATGCGGCGGCCGCAGCGACTGCTTTTGCCAGCGAACGGAAGATATCACGGCCGTCGTTGGAGCCTAGGAGTTCTTCGCAGGCACGTTCGGGGTGCGGCATCATGCCTAGGATATTGCGGTCTTGGTTGCAGATGCCAGCGATGTTTGAGCGGGCACCGTTTGGGTTTGCGGCGTCGGTTATTTCGCCGTTTTCGTCGCAATAGCGGAACACGATCTGACCGTTTTCTTCAAGCTGGTTGTAGGTCGCGTCGTCGCAGGTGTAGTTACCCTCAGCATGTGCGATCGGGATCGAAAGCACCTTGCCGGACTCGACTTCGCTGGTGAATGGAGTGCCGCCGTTCTCGACTCGTAGATTTACGTGTTTCGAGATGAAATGCAGCCCTGCATTGCGTCGCAACGCTCCCGGCAACAGCCCTGCCTCGCACAATATTTGAAAGCCGTTGCAAATACCAAAAACAAAACCGCCGTTTGCCGCCAGTTCTTTGACCGCGCCCATCACCGGCGAAAACCTAGCCAACGCCCCGGCACGCAGATAATCGCCATACGAGAATCCGCCGGGTACTATCACTGCGTCATAACCGCTCAGATCGGTCTCCTTGTGCCAAACAAAATCGACCGGCTGCCCGACATGCTTCGAAACCACGTGGTAAGCATCGTGATCGCAATTTGAGCCTGGAAACTGAATTACACCGAATTTCATTACGACACCTCGACCGTGTAATCCTCGATCACCGGATTCGCAAGCACATCGTTACCGATCTTTTCGGCAGTTGCTCGGGCATCGTCTGCTGAGACACCGTCGGCGAAATCTAGTTCGAAATACTTTCCTTGGCGAATTTCTGCAAGATTATTGTGGCCGAGCAGTTCTACTGAATGATGGATAGCTTTGCCTTGCGGATCGAGGACGCCTTGTTTTAGTGTTACAAATACTTTGGCTTTCATAAAGAACTCTGATATCGCTCCGAAATAAATTGTAGATTCTGACCGAGTTTGTTGAATTTATCAAAGGGTTATGTTAGATTTCACCTAAATTTCCGACAGGCAATACTTTAGATTCGATACACAACAAAGGAGAACTGTAAAAGATTATGGATAACTCAGGAAAGTCCGCACTAGGACTAGATGCGAACGTGGCCGCAGGCCTTGCTTATATTCCGTTTTGTCTCATCGGCATTATCATGAGCATCATCATCATTGCTACCGATAAGACCAATAAACTCGCTCGCTTCCACGCGTTCCAGTCGCTGCTATTGGTAGCTCTTTGGATCGTGACATACATTATAGTTGTTGTGATCGTCGGTGCTGCAGCCGCAACGAACTCAGGTGCGTTGACCATGGTCGCCGGACTGCTTTGGTTCGTCGTTATCATTGGATTTTTGATCGCGGTGATTTTCACTTGCATCCAGGCTTTCATGGGCAAAATGTTCAAGTTGCCGATCATCGGCGGCATGGCTGACAACTGGTCGAACTAGTTAGTTTTCATTCTCGATGGCCGAATGCTCGTCCGTTGCGGCGGCTTCGGCCATTTTTATTTTCAGGAGAACCTCAATGGATAACCAACCTAAATCCGCGTTCGGTATGGACGTAAATGTCGCGGCCGGACTGGCATATTTGCCCTTTTGTCTTGTCAACCTTATCTTTAGCATCGCCATCCTTGCGACCGATAAAACCAATAAACTCGCTCGATTTCATGCTGTTCAATCATTATTGATACTCGGATCGATCATTGTCGGTTACATACTTTTCTTTGTTTGTATGTTCGTACTGATGCTGCTCGCAGCGGCAACTCATCCGTCGGTCGCAATGCTGATCTTCGTGCTCTACATACTATTCATCGCTTTCGCATTGGCAATGTTCGTTGGCCTAATTATCTGTATGATCAACGCCTTCCAAGGCAAGATCTTCAAACTGCCGATCATCGGGAATTTTGCGGATAATTGGTCTAACTAAAGACGCGATCGAACACCTGCTCCACATTCCGCAGGTAATGTTTCAGGTCAAAGACGCGGGCAATTTCATCTTGTGAAAGCTGAGATGAAATGTCCGCGTCGTTCATTACAAGTTCCTTATAATCGCCGCCTTCGTCCCAGACCTTCATCGCGTTTCGTTGGGTGTAAACGTATGCATCTTCGCGAGTTACGCCCTTTTGCGTGAGGGCGAGCATCAACTGCCCGCTAAAGACCAGTCCACGCGTCAAGTTCAGATTCGCGAGCATATTCTCAGGATAAACGACCAGCGTATCTAGAAGCGAAGTCGCTTTCGCGAGCAAATAATCAAGCGTCGCACTCGAATCCGGCAGCACAATTCGCTCTGCCGAAGAATGCGAAATATCGCGTTCGTGCCACAAAGCCACGTTCTCCAGCCCGACGACCGCATTCGCACGAACGGTCCTCGCCATGCCGCAGATACGCTCCGACAGTATCGGATTTCGCTTGTGCGGCATCGCCGACGAGCCTTTCTGGCCTTTCTTGAACGCCTCTTGAGCCTCGCGAACCTCGGTCCGCTGCCAATGCCTGACCTGCAACGCGATCTTCTCAAGCGAAGACGCAATGATCGCGAGCGTGCACATATATTCGGCGTAACTCTCGCGTTGAATGACCTGCGTCGAAGCCCTCGCCGCCTCAATGCCGAGCTTTTCGCAGACACGACGCTCAACGTCCGGCGACAGATGTGCGAACGCACCGACGGCACCCGAGATCTTGCCTTTCGAAACTGCCTGACGAGCATTTACCAACCGTTCGCGGTTCGCCTTAAAATCCTCGTACCATAACGCCCAAGTCAGCCCGAACGACGTCGGTTCGGCGTGAATTCCATGCGTCCGCCCGATCTGTGGCGTGTCCTTAAACTCATACGCACGCCGTTTGATCACGTCCATCAATGCATCGACCTTGGCGAGCAGAATGTCGCACGATTCTTTCAGCAGCAACGCATTCGCCGTGTCCACAACGTCGCTCGAAGTCAGCCCGTAATGCACAAACCGCGACGCCGGCCCGATATTCTCGGCCAGATTCGTCGTAAACGCGATCACATCGTGGTCGGTCGTCTTCTCGATCTCATTGATCCGCTCAACAGTAAACGCCGCCTTCGCCTTGATCTCCGCCAAAGCCTCCTGCGGTATCGTCCCGTCCTCAGCATGCACCTCGCAAACAGCGATCTCCACGTCCAGCCACTTCTGAAACTTATTCCCCAGTGCCCAAACCGCCCCCATCTCCGCCAATGTATATCGTTCGATCATGTAATTCTGATTTTATTGTATAATCACCGCGATGTCAGTAGCGATTTGGATAAGGCGGTCATGTTCATTACATAAAACGAGCTACGGGCATTTCTGCTCGCAGCTCGTTGGTTTTTTAGACGTGTCTAAGGATGCAAGTTGATCACCTTACGTACGCATTAGGAACAGGCACATCCGAAGACAAGCCAAATTGTTGGATCAATGTTCCGGCAGTTGTACGCTGTGCATACCAAGTCGCCGTCGAAGGACGAAAGACCGCAGTATCAAACTTGGCGTCGCCATCATAATCTCCCGGAGCTGGTATATCACCTGTTGTACCGAAAGGAACGGAGTAGTAGGAAAAATCCTCGCTTCGTTGAATATACCAATATCCGTTAGACGGCCTAAATATCGCAGCATCGGCCTTTCCGTCGCCTGTGTAATCACCGTGCACCGTTTTGTCACCTGCGGTACCAAACTGAAACGCCAATAGATTCTCCTGCTCAGTTCCCAACTGTTGCAACACCCACCACTCGGAAACGCTAGGTCGGAAAATTGCTAAGTCTGCATGTCCGTCGGCATCGAAATCGGCGGGTACGGGACGATCAGTTGAAAGACCAAACTGCCGAATAGTAGGAGTCGGATTCGAAGAATTATTTATGTACCAAGTTGCTGTCGAAGGTCGAAAGACGGCTGCATCATAGATATTGTCACCGTCGAAATCCGCTGGTGCAGGCACGTCACCGTTCGTTCCAAATGGAAATGCAAAGAAAGTAATATCTTCGCTACGCAAAACATACCAGTTACCATTCGAAGGTCGCCAGATTGCAACGTCCGCCCGATTGTCGCCAGAAAAATCTCCTGGCACTAAGACATCGGTTGCTACACCAAACTGAAAGGCCGCACTACCATTGTCTGAACTTCGAGAATACCACCACTCTGCGGGCGTCGGACGAAATATAGAAAGATCTGTCTTGTTGTCTCCGTCGAAGTCGAAAGGAGCCGTGTTATTTGCCGGTGAAGAATCAACGTTAGTCGTCCAAATTCCGCGACCATGCGTTGCTGCAAGCAGTGTCGTTGAACCACTCATGAAACTCACTTCATCAACGGAAACGTTCGCAGGTCCATTCAATACTGGAGCCCAAGTCGAGCCATCATTGTCAGATGTGAATACACCGATCTCTGTTCCAATGTAAAGCTTGCTACTGTTATTGGGATGTTGTGCTATTCCACGAATCGGAACGTTCGGAAGTCCCGTGCCGGTAATATCTTGCCACGTACTACCACCATTACTCGTTTTCCAGAGATTTCCATCGGTGAAGCCGCCAAACGCGACGTATACTTTTGCGGAATCAGTTCTATCAATTAGAATTCGGGTTACAAACCTGTTCGGTAGCGGATTTGTTGAACCGTTATCGTCAACGGTTGTCCATGAAACTGATTCACTGGTAGCGTTTGAAGTTTTGTAAAGTCGTCCTTCATCTCCTCCGCTATCATTCCTTTCAGAAATCCATGCAAAGTCTGAATTACTTGGGCTGATCGCAATAGCAGATATTCTCGTATTACTTGAATTTCCTTTTATATTCACCCATGTCGGTTGGTCGTTGGGGTTACCGTTTCCCCTTACGTTCGATGTTCGCCAAAGGGATGCACCTCCAGCTAGCATACGGTTTGGATTATTCATATCTAACACGAACGGAGATATGAAACTTGTGTAACCATTCGCCACATCTGAAATTCCATTGTGAATATCTTTCGCATCGAACCATTGAAGCGAAGAGCTAGTACAGTTTATGACGCGATGAATGCGTAGGCCGATATGTTCACCATAGCAGTAGTTAGAATCTTCTGGATCTACGGCTGAGAAACCACCATCGCCGCCATACGTAAATATGGCATTCTGACTATCTGGCTTCAGCCTCAATGTGGCATTGTCTTGTGTGCCGCCATAAATAATTTCGGAATTGCCATTTCCCGCAGCACCATAATACTGAGTGGTTTGGTACGAAGAATTTAGTTGAGTCCATCCGCTACCATTTGTCGATGCTGTCGTTATATCCGTTGTTTTGTAAATACCACCATCGTTACAAACATAAACAGTTTTGTTTGTCGTACCGTTAAAGCCCGAATCCGGAACAATACAATGTTCGTCAGGATGCGGATTCGAAGAAATCATATATCCGTCAGCAATCTGAACAAAATTGTCGCCACCATCCGTACTTCGATGGAGATTCTCTGATCCTCCTCCGACAATTACAAAATTTGAATTGCTTGGAGATACCCAAATGGTGTTGTTGTACCAAGACACACCTAAACCTGCGGGTATGTTGGTTTGTGACGCTTTCGATACAAAAGTTTGACCACCATCGGTGGAACGGCAGACGACAACAGGCTCGCCTTGAACGGAAGTGTTTTTAAAAGCCGCGTAAACGATATTCGGATCTGATTTAGAATAAGTAAGCTCAATTCTCGACAACCATCCTTGAATCTCAAATGGACTACCATCAAGGGAGGCCGACGTCCACGTGGCTCCACCATTTGTAGAGTATAAGGCCTTGTGAACATCGTTTTCGTTGACCTCTGCGATTGCCTTACTGGAGTTGTTAGGTGCAAAAGCAACATACAACGACTTCCTATCACGAACCCTTGTCCAAGTTGCCCAGCCATCGGTAGTTCGAAAAATAGCCGTTCCTGTGGCTGCAAGCATTTTGTTACTATCATCATGTGCAACGGATAGTCGATCAATCCTACCCCAGTCATATGCGTTTTGCTGGTCTGGCTCTGTCGATGGCAGAACAGCCCAATTCAGTCCGCCATCTACGGATTTGAATAGTCCAGCACCTTGCAATCCGTCGCCATTGAAAAATCCTTCTCCCGTTCCGGCGTAAAGAATATTGGAATTATTTGGGTCTATTGCCATCGAGCTAACTGCAAAATTTGTAAGCGATCCATTGGGCGGGATCCAATTTTGTCCAGCATCGACGCTTTTCCATACACCACCGCTAACAGCTCCAGCCCACAGTATGTTTGAGTCACTTGGGTGTACGATTAAGGACCTTGTACGTCCTCCTACATTTTGTGGGCCTCTCGACGTCCAAACCAAGTTCGAAATCGCTCCCGGCACGTATCGTTCTCCTACTTTCTGTTGAGCGAGGTGAGCATCTCGCTGATTCAATGCGTCAGCTCTACCGTTAATAGCAACGCTACCATTTTGGTCTTTCCACGCTAACCTACGCCACTCATGGGCGAGACCTGGTCCATCACCTTTCGGTCCTTTCTTCAAAGTTGTGGGTTTCGAAGGAATTTCAGACGTAGCAATATTGTCTGTTTGAGTAGGAAACAAACTACCTTTCCATATAGCCAGTGCAGAAACAGATACAATAGCAATTACAACAAACAAAATTACGATAGTTGGAGTTTTCATATTTTCACCTTGTATCCCTATTGAACTGAACTCGAAATGTCAGGGATTTGCAACAAAATCGAGATCGCTGCGGTTGTTTTCGATCGTTATCGACTGCGGCGAAGGAAATTGGTAGTTCTTATGAACAACAGTAATCGTGTAGGTGGTACCAGGCGTCAAATTCTCAAATTTGTAGTAGCCGAGTGAACTAGTCATTGCCTGAATAACTCCGCCGATATTGTTGTTGATATTCAAACGAGCCTTGCTGATCCCAGCACCATTCGAACCTAAGACTCGCCCACTTAGTGAAACAGGGGAAGAAGAAAGATTCGACTCCAATGCTCCAATATCAACCCTGAGATTCGGGCTTCCAAGGAAACGAACTTCTCCTCTTTGATCTCTCGAAAAGGCGAAGGATGTAGTTGGGTCGATTGCGTTTGCGTCGTTCCCAGCGTCAATTGCTGGACTCATCGGCAAAAGCGCGTGCGTGAGAGTGCCACCGCCGTTATTGCCGAGTGGAGCAAGTAGGGCATTCACATTCAAAATATCTGTACCAAGCCAACCTGTGCTTCCGTTTATGTTGCTTACAAGGTTGAAACCCTGAGAGACAAATGTCCCTGAAACATCATGACTACTTTGATTCGAATGATTTGAAGCGACGATCGAATTTCGGATTGATACGGAACCAGAATTGTCATGCATAATTCCACCACCGTGCCCGGTTGACCGATTGTTGGCAACTGTCGAATTGGTAATTAGTATACTTCCTCCGAATACGCTGCCGTTGGTTATTCCTCCGCCTGGGCTACTGCCAAAGCCGCCTCCAAAGTCAGCAGAATTTCCACTAACGGTTGAATTGGTAAGAAACAATCGACCCGAATTCTTTATTCCGCCGGCAGATCGAAGTGCAGAATTATTAGTTATCGCACATGCAAAAAGATACATCGTGCCATTATTCCAAACACCTCCTGCATCCCCGCTAACACTATTATTGTTGATTCGCGTATTAGATATCGTTGCGACCCCTTTATTGAAAATTCCGCCTCCTGACGCATTTGGTGAACTTGTAGCATTACCATTTTCTATAACTGTCCGATCAACAATTAGCTCACTGCCGCTTTCGATGGCAATGCCAGCCACGTTTCCTGTGATCGTCGAATTAACAACAATTACTCGGTTGAATGAACTAGCAGAAACCGCCGATCCATTTCCTTCGAACCGACTGCTGCCAACGGATAAGTTTTGCCCACCCTCAAGTCGAATTGCAGTGCTTGAATTTGTGGTAAATTTTGAGCCTGAAACGTTCAGAAATCCATCGTCTCGACAGTAAACTCCGCCCGTAAGGGGAGCGGAATTACTTGAAATAAGAGAGTTGTGGATTGTAAGCGTACTACTAAAACTCGCAATTGCTCCTCCGTAACCAAACTGCGCAGGCGGATTTGTACTAACGAATCGAGCTGTGTTGTTGCTTATCACAACATTTGTCAAAGTAAGCGAACTATCGGTAATCCAAATGCCGCCACCATAAATATCGTTAATGTTCGCACCTATCCGTCCGTCTCTAAGTGTCATTCCGCTTAGAGAAACTACTGCTCCGTCGGAGATTCTGAAGATTCGTCCGGCGTTGTTTCCGCTGATCGTGAGGCTGCTGCTGCCTGGTCCGGCTATTGTCAGACTTTTGGCTATGAGTATTTGGCCTTGGAGGAGCGTGATTGTTGTCGGTGAGTTGAACTGAGTTCCAAAGGTGATCGTGTCCCCGTCGTTTGCGGCACTGACAGCGTCTCGAAGACTGCAATTGATATCGCAGGTTCCGTTGGTCGAATCAACATTGCTCGAAACTACAAGTGTAGCTGCCGAAAGACTCGCTGGAGCACAAATGCAAGCGAACAAGATCGCGCCAAATAGAAATAACAATCTAGAAACTCTCATTGTTGGGTACTTCTCTGAATGTAAATAAGAATGCGCAACTATTCGTCCTCTTCCGTTAATTACAGAAAGAAATGACTCCACGCAATCGGTCAAATAAACGAATAACCGCTGATGAATTACAGGAAATCTTGTCTGAGGATTGGAGGTCATTGAGAGTACTCCGCTCTATTCACAAAATGGCAACTAAATGGTAATACGATTACTGATATCGCGACGTTACAACCATTGGCCGTAGAAGTCAAGAATATCGAGCTAGTTCAATTGACCCAAAATCTATGGTGTCCGATTTGACAAATCTTCGAACCTGAATTAAATTTCCGATGTTCCAAACCAAACAATTCTACTAACGGACAGCCGCTCTTAGCTTTTTTTGTTGTCCGTTACGACCACAAAAGGAGACTAATAATTATGGCTGAGACTGGACATGCTAAGAATGTTGCTAATTTTGAGACGATGATCTCGTTTGTGACGGGCTATGGTGGCGACTATAAGCCGAGCAATGCGGCGATTGCTTTGGCACAGTTGACTGCGGCGTTGGCGTCGGCTCAGGCTATGATCGATGGCGTGACTACTGGTTTGATCGGTTGGAAAGTTCAGGTAAATAGCCGTGAAGGTGAGTTTCAAGGCATCGGTAAATTCATGACGCGGCTAAGTGCGTCGTATGCCGCTTGCGGTGCTCCGACGAACGCAATTGAAGACATGAAAGGGTTTGCACGAAAGGTCAAAGGTGCGAGAAAAGGCAAGATCGAGATCGACGACCCAAATACTCCCGAAAACGAAGCCGCTCACAACTCAGTTTCTCAACGCAGCTATACGCAAGTCGTCGAGCATTTTGACGCCGCAATTGAGCTTTGCATGAACACGCCGCAGTTCAACCCAAACGAAGCCGACCTGACAGTCGCCGCGATGCAGGCGAAATCTGCTGCGATGAAGGTCGCAAACACAAACGTTACAAACAGCGTTACCACACTCAGCAACAATCGCATCTCTCGCGACGAAGTTCTCTACACCGACGCGACAAGCATCTTCGAACTCGCTCGGCTTGTGAAACTTTACGTCAAGTCGCTCTACGGACAAGGCTCGCCTCAGTACAAACAGATCAGCGGCCTCAAATTCACCAAGCCGCGCGGCCTCTAAGCCTTGTCGTAATTGAACTTTAGCGAGTCGCGGTTTCTCACAACCGCGACTTTTTATTGCACGACTGTTCTGTTTTCTTGAAAGAGAAAGACCTTTTGTTTCAGCAGATTCTCGCTATTTTGCACACGCTTCTCGTTCCGTCACAATGCTCTGACATTTCTGCGCACTCGCATGACATTCGTGCGCACTTGCATGACGCGTAACTTCACTGACGTGACGTTAGATCAAGCCTTTCGATATCAGCAGCTCGGCATTGAGCACAGCGGAACCTGCGGCACCACGGACGGTGTTGTGGCTTAAGGACACGAACTTGTAGTCGAAAACTGTGTCGGGGAAGACGCGGCCGACGGTGACGGTCATTCCGTTGCCGTTATCGCGGTCGAGGCGTGTTTGCGGCCGCGAAGGCTCGTCGGTGACCTCGATGAACTGCTTTGGCGACGAATAGAGGTCGAGCGACGGGAATTCGCGCATGGCGGCGACTACTTCCTCGAGCGTCGCTGTCTGTTTGAGATCGACGCGGACCGAGACCATGTGGCCATCGACCACGTTCACACGGAAACACTGCGCTGAGACCGCGAAATCCGCCTTGATGATGCTGCCTGAGGCAAATTGGCCGAGGATCTTTTGAGCTTCGATCTCGACCTTTGGCTCTTCGCCGGCGATGTACGGAAAGACGTTGTCGGTGATGTCGAGCGACGCAACGCCCGGATAACCTGCTCCTGAGATCGCCTGCAGCGTCGTGACAACGCACGATTCGACGCCGAATTTGCGGTGCAATGCCGCCAGGGGCGGGGCAAAAGAGACGACAGCGCAGTTCGGATTCGTAACGATAAAGCCTTTGCCAAAACCGCGACGCTCACGCTGAATATCGATCAGCCCGACGTGGTCGTGATTGACCTCGGCGATAAGCAGCGGCACGTCTTCGTCCATGCGATAGACGGAAGAATTCGATATCACGGGATAACCGGCACGAGCAAAAGCCTCTTCGGTCTCTCGTGCAACGCTGCCCGGCAAACTCGAGAAAACGATGTCGCAATCAAGCGGCGGCTCGATCGGCTGAACGACGATATCGCGGACATTCGCAGGGATCGTGCCCGGCAGTTTCCACGCACAAGCCTCGGAATACGGCTTCCCGACCGAACGATCCGACGCCGCCATCGCCGTGATCTCAAACTGCGGATGATTCTCCAGCAATTGAGCAAAACGCTGTCCAACAGTGCCCGTAGCACCCAAAATTCCTACGCGATATACCTTTGCCATAAAGAGTAAATCTTAGCGTAGTGCGGTCAAAACAAAAAGGACGAGCTACCAAAGCAGCCCGTCCAAAGTCGCCAGATCGAGGGTCAATTACGGTTCGGCGATGAAATCGAGATCATTTAGATCATCGGAAATGGTGATCACACGATTCGGCTGAGCAAACACGAATCGTTTTGAATGAACCGACAAAATGCCAGTCTGGCCTGATTCGATATTGTCGAAACGGTAATAGCCAAACGACGAGCTTCGAGTTCTCAACACCGTTCCGTCTGCCAAAGACAGCGATACGTGAGTATTCTTGATGCCTTGGCCGCTATCCGTGAGTACACGTCCGCCGACAGTGACATTCGACGAGCTCGGCCCAAGCGGCTTAGCGATCGCAAACGGCGAGAACGACGGCGTGTTGGCACACAGCGTCGGATAGACGTTGCCCGGAGCCGTTCGATCTACCCAGACGCCGCCTTCGAGGTGATAGACCTTGAGCGTCGCGAATTCGGTCGGTGTTACAGTCGGAACCGCGAAGCAAACGGTCGCCATTCCGGTGAAGGGTGCGTTTGTCGAAATGTTGAACGCGAGGTGTAGGCTTTGACCCATCGGTAGCGGTGCCGGCAATGCTCCTGCATCGATCGGAGTTTCCGTCGCACTTCCCGTCGTCGCGACTGCGAAATTGATCGTCGAAGTTCCGAGCGATACCGAGGTCTGGTTATTGATCGCCGCCGTTTTGATCTTGCCGATACGACCGGCGTCGATGATCGATTCGACCTCCTCGTGCGTGATCGCTCGATTATAGATCGAAATCTCGTCGAGACGGCCGGACCAGAATCCTTGCATCGAGCCATTAAACTTTGCACTGATGCGAACCGGAACGCTGTTCTGGCCGATGCCGCCGATGTTTGGCGACGAACCGGCAACCAGATCCCCGGCGTTGGCACCGTTGACATAAAGCGCGATCGCTTGGGTTGTATGGTCGAACGTGGCAGCAACGTGTTTCCATTCGTTAGCAGTCAGGAATGCTGCTGATCCAACGGTTCGGGAAGCACGGAAGTTAGCCGTCGTGCCGTCGTAAACTGTGAAGATCATCGCTCCGCCGGCTTCCATATCGAGCGACCAACTTGCACCGCCGGAACCGTTGAATTTCGACGCGATCGTTCGGTTGCCTGCGGTCGTTGTCGTATTTACCCAGGCTTCGACCGAGATCGATGACACGTTGAATGGCTCGCTTGCCGAAGGAACTTCGACGTAACGGTCGGTGCCGTTCATGTTGAACGACTGCCCAACGTAATCGGTCGCGTAAGTCGCCGTGCCGTTGAATGTTCCTGGGCTGTTGCCCTGCTGATTGCGAGTATCGGCCTCGCCAGCGTACCAGCCGATCAATCCGGCAGGCGGCGTGACGCCGGGAACCGTTCGGTCGGAATGCAGCGTGAACGTGTAGTTACCGGTCGGCGAACCGCCGTTGCCCCAATTCGTCGCCGAAATGATGTAAGTTCCCGTCACCGGCAGCGTATAGAAACCATAGCTGTTCGGAACGCGTGCGTCGGTCGCGGCACCGCCGGTTGCGGTAGCGAAGATCGTGGTGTTCGCCGAGTTGTGCACGATCAAAGCTTCCGCAAAATCGGAGGAACTCAGACGGATCATGATACGTTCACCAGCCGTTCCGCTGAACGAGTATTGGTCGGTATTTCGTCCACTTTGGTTACAATCGCTGCCCGCGAGAGCACCGTTAATAACCGTTCCGTAGGTGATCGGTGTGACAGTCGCGCAGGTTCCCGAACCGGTTTCCTGACCGAGAACATACTGCGTGCCGTTGACCATAATATCTCCAACGCGGATGTAGCTGGTATTTGCAGCGACGGTGTAGTTGACCGTACCGTTGCCGGTTCCGGTCGTCGGACCGTTGAAGGTCACCCACGACGAAGCATTCGAATTCGTTGTCGCGGCCAAAGAACAGCCGGGGTGAGTTTGGACGTTGAATTTTCCGGTCCCCCCCGCCGCTGGAAATGCCGTTGATGAATTGGTCGTTGGTAGCCGGGAATAGCTGGGGCGCATCGAATGGGGCGGGATCACCAATCAGGAAGGCCCGAGCCCGCCAGTTTTGCGTTTTGGCCGGATCGAT
>CALMPJ010000146.1 GCA_937871585.1 uncultured Acidobacteriota bacterium
ATTTGTTGCTTTATGGAATTTTCCCATTGTAGATCGGCGAACACAACCGGTGCGAGGCTTACGGGCAGAGTCAATGTATTAGTAATGCAATACACTTTCCCGCAGCAAGGCCTAGTTCTCGTTCATGTCCTTTTTTAGCTGGACAATGAAGGATCTCACCGCCGTGGCTTCGTTGCTGTTGGGAAAGATGCGAAGAAATTCCTCGTAAGTGGCGATCGCGTCGGCGAATTTCTTCTGGCGTTCGTAAACGAGGCCGAGATCAAGAAGGTCGTCGATCACATCAAGGCTCAGGGCAAGCCCGAATACGACCAGACCATCGTCAAGAGTGAAGAGGAAACCAACGACGACGGGGATCTGCCCGGACGCCGCGATCCGCTGTTTCACGACGCTCTCAAATGCGTGGTTCAGGCGAAACGCGGTTCGACTTCGCTGCTACAACGCCACCTTCGCATCGGCTACGGCCGTGCCGCCGCCATCCTCGACGCCATGGTTCGCGAAGGCTACATCGGCGAAATGGACGGCTCTACACGCGCAAGGCCTGTGTTGCCGAAAGCGTATGAGGATCTGCAGGATATTGCGGAAGGCGCGTTGGGCGAAGATTGATATTGCCCACGAAATGCACTAAATGCACGAAACTTGTCGTCCGCGGTTGCATGCGACCATAATTTCCGAATAACATCGCTCGATGCCCGACAATGAACATCCCGCGTGGAATCGGCGGCCGATGCTGTGGTTGGCGGTTTGTTTTGCGGTTGGGATCGTTTATGCGGGATATGGGCCGTCCGTGCCGATGGCTTGGTTGGTGATGGTTGTTGCGGCGTTGTCGGTGGCGGCGTATTTCTCACGCGAACATTTGGCGGCGACTTTTTTGATCTCAGCGGCGTTTGTGGCGACTGGCGCGGTTGCTTACGCCACTGAACAATACGCAAATAGCTCGCCGACTCGCATTCGCACGATCTACGACAGCGGTCGCATCGAATCTCACACAAGCGTTAAGATCAGCGGTATTGTCCGTTCGAACGAATCTGCTCCCGACGCCTCGATTCTCACGATCGCATCACAAGCTATCGACACCCAAAGCGCGACGGGCAATGTTCGTGTCTATGTTCCGAAAGAACGAGCCGACGCGACGGCGATCAAGTATGGCGATTCTGTCGAAATTGCATGCGAGTTGAAACGCGAAGACGAATACCTGACGCCGGGCGTGATGCCGACTCGGGAGATGTTGGATCGCATGGGCATCGACGCGACTTGTTCGATAAACAGGGCATCGACGCTCGCGGTTCTGGCCGAAGGCTCGCGGTATTCGCCGATGGCGGAGAGTCAGGCGTGGCGAAACCGTATCATTGCATCGCTGAACGCAAATCTTAGCCCTTCAGCTGCGGGCGTGATGAACGCGAGCTTGCTCGGCAACCGTCATTACCTCGACAAACAAACCGCCGATCTCTTCCGCGAAGGCGGCACGTTCCACATTCTCGTTATCTCAGGAATGCACATCACCATTGTCGGTGCATTGCTGATGTTTGTGATGAGACGCGCAACAAAACGGCGTTGGGTTCAGTTTGGTGTGACGGTCGGGTTCGTATGGGCTTACACTTTGGCGGTCGGAGCCGATGTGCCTGTTACGCGTGCGGCTGTTATGTTTACAGCATTTGCGTTCGCAATAGCTATCTATCGCAAGGCCGATCTGTTGAATTTGTTTGGAGCAACGTGCCTGTTGCTATTGGTTTGGCGGCCGTCCGATCTGTTCGGGCCGTCGTTTCAACTTACGATCGTCAGCGTTTTCGCGATCGTCACGATCGCGGTTCCATTGCTCGATAAACTGCGTTCGATAGGCGAATGGACGCCTTCGAGTGAACAGCCATTTCCGCCGCGAGTCTCGATGTTGACCAAATCGTTCTGCGAGACTCTCTATTGGAATCCGACCATATGGAAGATCGATGGCAAGCGAAATATATGGTCGGCAGGCGTCCGTAAGACGGCATTCTTCGGCGGGGTTCTGGGCGGTTCAATGCAGCGAATATTGCGATACACGTTTGAGGCTGTAGTGGTTTCGCTGACTGTCCAAACCGCAATGCTACCATTGTCGGCGCTTTATTTTCACCGCATTGCGTTCTCATCGGTTATTAACAACTTGTGGGTTGGACCATTGTTAGCCGTCGAAACATGTCTGGTGATCGTCGCAGCGACGCTCGGCTCAGTCGCAGATGTGTTGGGCCGACCATTCTTTTTGGCAGCAGATGCAATAGATTCATTGATGCTTTCATTGCCGAGGTTCACTGCCTATCTATCTCCATCGACGCGAATTCCGGATCTGTCATACGGATATGTCTTATACGTCGTTTTCGGCACGGGTGTTTTGATTCTAGCGTTCGCGGCATTGCGATGGGCACCATTCTTGAAATTGGGGCAGGTAAGGTTCAGGTTCGATCGTCTTGTTTTGCCGTCTTTGATCGCGATGGTATTGCTGGTGGTTTTGGTAGTCGTTCATCCTTTCAGCGTTCAAACACACGACAGAAAATTACACGTTAGTTTTCTCGATGTTGGGCAAGGCGATTCGATATTTATTGTGTTTCCAAATGGAAAAACGATGCTCGTCGATGGCGGTGGACGATTCGATTACAACAAAAATAATAGTTTCGAACGCGACAGCCGCAGCATTGGCGAGAGCGTCGTTTCGGAGTTTCTGTGGTCTGAGGGACGTTCGCGGATCGACTATGTTGTCGCGACGCACGCTGATGCAGACCATGTTCAGGGCCTCGAAGATGTTGTAAATAACTTCGATGTCGGCAATGCAATATTTGGCAGAGCTTCGCCGACAGATACTGAACTTGATGCATTGATTTCGGCATTACAGCGACGGAATGTGCCGTTAGAAAGGCTGAGTCGCGGCGATACTTTTAATATCGGTGAAGTTCGTGTCGAGATAGTGTCGCCAGTTGGTGCCGAGGTCGCGGGTGCTGCGTCGGACAATGATCAATCGCTTGTTATGCGATTGGTTTACGGCAAACAGTCGTTCTTGTTGACCGGCGACATCGAGGCCGGCGCCGAACGCCGAATGCTCGCAAGCGGAACGATTTCCTCGACGGTTGTAAAGGCACCGCATCACGGCAGCAAGACTTCATCGACCGCCGGGTTTGTCGCCGCCGTCAATGCCCGGTACGCCGTTGTCTCCGCCGGCCGCCGTTCCCAATTTGGCCATCCGCACAAAGAAGTTGTTGGCCGTTGGCGAGGTGCCGGAGCTGCTCTTCTCAACACGGCAGTGAACGGGACTATCACGTTCGTTTCGGACGGCAGAACTCTTGAGGTGAGAACGATTCGGTGAGAAATGGAAAAGGAGCGGCAGAGTCCGCTCCTTTCTTTATTGCCGTTGACGTAAGATCACATCGCCGGCCATTCCTGCATAAAGGCGAGTTTCCAGGCCTCGCCTTCTTTTACATAGACGGTCATTTGATAGAGGCTGCCGAGAGGCTGGCCGTCGCATTTGCCGTCGGCGGTGCCTTTGGATGTGAGCAGCTCGACGGTCGGCGATAGTGCCGTAGCGAAACCGTCAGTGACCGAAGTTTTGGTGATGCCTTCGCATTTCATCGTATCTGTCCAATTCTTGATCACGGCGTCTTTGCCCGACATATAGCCGCCGATCGGATCGACGAGAGCCATGTTTGACGAGACATTGTCGCCAAACCATTTCGCGTCCCTGTTCTTGAAAGCTTCCCAGCCGGCAGTGTGGCCTTTGACGAGAGCGTCGGTGTTAGGGCCGGGCTGCGGCGGATTTGCCTTTTCTTTGGAAGCAGTCTCGGCGTCTTTCTTTGGCTCTTCGGGCTTAGCAGCAGCCTTTGGAGGAGCAGGCGGCGGGTTCTTCGGATCGATGATCATCGTCTCGCCGTGATAGGCTCCTTTCCATTTGTCGCCGTCGCGCACGTAAATGCTCACGGCCCGAACAGGGCTCGGCACCTTCATCGCTTTGCCGTCCGGGCCGGTACAACTGCCGTCGTATGTGCCTTTGGACGTCATCGCGTAAGTGTCGTCGTTGATCTTGGACATTTGCGGCTCGGTCAGGTCCCACGTTTTCATCTCGCATTTGAACGTGCCGATCATTCCGAGCGTATCGCTTTTGTTCCCGCGATGTCCCATTTCGAACGAGACGAACTTGTCGGACATCATTCCCTCGAAGAAGGCTTTGTCGCCCTTGATCCAGGCTTCGGTCGCCTGTTTTTCCATCGCGAACATCGTCTCAGCCGTTGGCGCCGATGCCGCAGGTTTCGGAGCATCGGCCTTTGTCGCCGCCGGAGCCGAGTTGTTGGTGGCGGTTCCGCCGCAAGCGACCGCAAACATTGCGACCGCGAATATCATTAGACGTTTCATCGTAATTCTCCTGTGATAGCGACCGTTCGAGCGTCGCTAGTTGGTCAAGATGTTTGGTAAAACGCGCCAATTTAATCACCACTCGCGAATCGAGTCAAGCCGAAATACCGCGCGAAAAAGGCGGCTACGAGAGCCGCCGTTATGTTTGACGTAGTTAAAAACTATCTGGCGAACGTCTCGAAGCCGAAAGCGAGTTTCCACGTCGTGCCTTCTTGCCTGTAAACTGCCGTTTCCCAAAATGGCGCCAGTTTCTGCCCGTCGCATGTGCCGACGGCGGTGCCCTTGAATGTCAGAACCGCGACCGTCGGGCTGATGAGCGAAACGGCAGGCGTGCCGATATCGACGGACGAAACTTCGCACTTTGACCCGAGCCACGAGGCGATCACGGCGTCCTTTGAACCCTGATAGCCGCCAAATGCATCGACGAACGCGATCTCATTCGCCATTAAAGTGCCGAGCTTTGCGGCGTCGCGGGCTTTCCATGCTTCCCAAACGGAGCGTTCGAGACCGGCGATCGTATCCTTGAGCTGATCTGTGGCGACCTCGGGACGCTTTTCGTTCGGCTTGTTCGGATCGATGGACGTGGCGGGAATTGGCTTGCCTGCAGCGGGTTTTTCCGCAGGTTTCGCGGGCGGCGGCGTGAACGTCGCGGGATCGACGATTGGTGTTTCGTTGTGATACGCGGATTTCCACGCGTCGCCGCTGCGAACCCAAACGGTCGCGGCACGCAGAGGGCTCGGGAATTTCTCGCCGGAACACGAACCGTCAACGACGCTCTTATAAGTCACGACCGCCGTGTCGGCGTCGACCATCGTCATCTGAGCTTCGTCGAGCGTCCACGACTTAGCCTCGCACTGGCCCCCTGCGATGATGCGAAGTTCGTCGCCCTTGGTCCCGCGTTTGCCGCTGATGAACGAAACGAAATCGTCTGACAGCATCTGCTCGAAAACGGCAGGATCAGACTTGATAAACGCCTCATTAAGCTTTCGGTCTTGTTCGAGCAATGCCTCTTTCGATGGCGGCGGCAGTGCCGTTGTCGGAGCAGTTGGTGCCGCGGGCGAACCAGAGGGAGCCTTAGCAACCGAGTTATTCTGCGCCGGCGAGCCGCACGAGATCGTGAATGCAAATGCCAATAATAAAGCCGCGTATTTCATAATGATCCTCGTAAGCACAATACGCCCGAGAGGTTTCCATCACAAACCTTCCGAGCGCTCCTTAGTCGTCCTAATTGTACGTAGTTTAAACACTTGTACTATATATTGTCAATAGAAAATGCCCTTACTTCGTGCGGGCTTCCGCATCAGTGTTTGAAGTGACGGATGCCTGTGAACGCCATGGTGATGCCATGTTCGTTTGCGGCGGCGATGGATTCGTCGTCTTTGATCGAGCCGCCTGGCTGAATAATGGCTTTGACGCCAAATCTTGCGGCCTCGTCAACGTTGTCGCGGAACGGGAAAAAGGCGTCGGAAGCAAGAGCACAGCCGCCGAGGTCGAACTCAAATCTTTCTGCACGCATTGCCGCGATACGAACAGAATCTACACGATTCATCTGGCCCGCACCTACGCCAAGTGTCTGCACGCCGTTGGCGAAAACGATAGCGTTAGATTTGACGTGCTTGCAGACCGTCCAGGCGAGCTGCATCGCTTTTAGCTCGTCGCCGGTTGGCTGGCGTTCGGTAACGATGTTCAGTTCGTCCAGCGACAGGCGATGAACGTCGGCGTCTTGGACGAGGAAGCCGCCGGAGATCTGTTTGTACTCGATTTTGGATTCCGAATTTTGGATTTTGGATTCGTCTATTCGCAAGACTCGCAGGTTCTTTTTCGAGCGGAAGATCTCGAGAGCATCGTCGTCGTAGTCGGGAGCGATAATGACCTCGGAAAAGACCTCGATGATAGCGGCGGCGACTTCGGTATCGACCTTGCGATTGAGTGCAACGATGCCGCCGAAAGCTGAGACCGGATCGGTTGAGAGTGCACGTTTGTAGGCTTCGAGATTTGTCGAGCCAACTCCGACGCCAGACGGATTTGTGTGCTTGATGATCGCGACCGCAGTTTCGTCAAAGTCATTGACCAACGCCCATGCCGCATCGGCATCGACATAGTTGTTGAACGACATCTCCTTGCCATGAAGCTGCTCGGCGTTGGCTATACCGTTCTCACCTATCGAAATTAAAGATGCGTCTTGATGCGGGTTTTCACCGTATCGAAGCGTTGTTGTCTTTGCCGGTTTTGCGATCGAAGGCCCAGCGAAGCCGTATCCGAAAACACCGTCGGTTCCTGCAAGCGGAATGTTTAGATAGCTCGCAATTGCAGCGTCGTACCACGAAGTTACCTTGAACGCCGACGCTGCAAGCCGCGAACGTGTTTCCAGCGAAAGTGAACCGTCGTTAGCTGCCATTTCCGCGACGATCTCGGGATAAATTGCGACCTCTGTCACGACGGCGACATCTCGCCAGTTCTTCGACGCCGAGCGGATCATCGCCGGGCCGCCGATGTCGATGTTTTCTACGGCTTCTTCGAGTGAAACGCCTTGTTTGACGATGGTCTGTTCGAACGGATAAAGGTTTACGACGACGAGGTCGATCGGAGTGATGCCGTGCTCCAGCATCGAGGCGACGTGATCTTCGTTATCGCGAAGAGCGAGAAACGCACCGTGAATTTTAGGATGCAGCGTTTTGACACGGCCGTCCATCATTTCGGGAAAGCCTGTTACTTCGGAAACATCTGTGACTGTGAAGCCGTTATTACGAATGTGTGCAGCAGTACCGCCGGTCGAGATTATTTCGACGCCGTGTTTGGCGAGTTCGCCGACAAACTCTAAAAGTCCCGCTTTATCAGAAACGCTGATGAGGGCACGTTTGATCTTTCTCAATTCGGTCATATAAAAACAAAAAAGCGGCCAATTCAGCCGCTATTATTCCATCCAAAACATCAAGACGCGGGTTGGCGTCCATCTATTATATATCGTTTGTCTTTGGTCCAAGCCACCGACTTAGAAAAAGAACCTTCCTAAGAAAAGTAAACCGAACACCAGAACGAGAGCGTAAATTATGACTTTGATTAGGCTCATACAATTCCTTATTCTGAATCTAGGTTCAAAATAGTCAGGTCAAGCAAAACAAGAGTCTATGCCTGTTGCAATAGCGATGTCAAAAAAGTTTCAATCGATTCGCCGAATTTTGGGCGTTTTGGGGCTAACTTTACAATTTTTTACATTCGCAGCGGCTCAGGAGATGCACGTCGAGCTCAAGATCGATGGAAAACGCCCAAATGAAGTGCGAGTTACTGGCCGATTTGAAACAGCTCGACCCGCGAACGAATCCCACGTACTCGCATTCGCAGAAAGTATGGCGGGCGTTTCATTGTCCGCTCAGCGCATTTCGTCACCCTCTGCAAGAGACAAGGCGGGAAAAGAACTGCTTCTTGTCACTTCGCCTCGCTGTTGCATCGCCACCGGGAGCATCAACAGTTTTTCATACACGGTAGATCTAACCTCAACCAAGAATATTCGAGCCGACGCACATTCGTCATGGATTCGTGATCGTAACGGCGTGCTTATGCTTGGCGATCTGCTACCGCAGGAGTTTCTACCGTCAGGAAATAACCGTGCTGCCGAGATACGTCTCGATTTGCCAGAAGGCTGGAAAACGTTCTCCACCGCCAAAATAAGTCCGCCCGACAAACTCGAAGTTGACGATATCGACAGTGCTGTCGTATTCGTCGGCAAGGACTGGGATTATGTTGGCATGGAACATCGAGGCAGTTATTTCAAGATACTGACCAACGGTGAGTTTCAGTTCGAAAGGTACGAACCGGGGATCATAGGTGGGGCCATCATTCAGGAGTACTTCGGTCGGTTTGGAGGTCTTAGAGCCGAAGGATACTTGATCGCGATATTTCGTCCCATAGCTTCTGTCGGTGAATGGGAAGCGGATACACGCGGTCGCACGGCATTGATCGCAACGACGGGAACGCCATTCAAATCGCAGTCTCTGCAGCAGCTCGATGAGCAGATGCGACACGAATTGTTTCACTTCTGGATACCAAATGGCGTTGCTTTAAGAGGCAGATACGATTGGTTTTATGAGGGTTTCGCATTGTATTCGTCGCTTCGACTCGCGGTTGATTCAAATACTATTCGATTCGACGACATGCTCGGGACGCTTGGAGCCGCGTTTCAGGGAAGCGAGGAATTAGCCGCGCGGCGAGGATTGATAGAACTTTCGAAACGCCGATTCAGCGGTTTCGAGCGTCAAATGTACGCCAAAGGCCTCTGGTTCGCGTTTCTCTGCGACTTGGCACTAAATATTTCGTCGAACGGAAAACGCAATACCGATCACGTTGTCAAAGAGCTTTATCAGAAGCATCCGCTCGGATCACCGGTCGTTGACGGCAATGATGCAGTTCTCAAATTACTCAATTCATATCCCGAACTCAGGCCGCTCGTCGATCAATATGTTACGTCGAATCGCGGCGACGAGCAGAAAGCTCTGATAAATTCCATGGCGCTGCTAGAGAATGCGGGCCTGTCTTTGACAACTGTCGCTGGCCGTACGAAGCTTGAAGTTAAAGCAAAACTTAGCTCGCGGCAAAAGGCAATACTCGACAAATTGGGTTATAATTCGTGGCGTAAGTTGGTGAAAGATTCGAAATGATCACGCGTGTTCTCAGTTTTGTTTTGGTGTTGGTGCTTGCTTTCGCGAGCCTGTCTTGTACGGCGATCGATTCGGCGATCGGTGGCGTAACTAATGCGCTCGGCGTCGCCGATACTGCGACGGTGATCGCTAAGACGGCTCAGATACGTACTTCGTATTCGGTGGTTGCGGCAGATCTGCTTGAGATCAAACGCGGCGATACCTTGGATGTGCTCGATTCGTTCGAATTCGAAAAAGTTCTTTGGTATCGAGTTCGGGCCCGTGATTCTGAGCTTACCGAAGGCTGGGTCGAGGCGCAGAACGTCATTACCAGCGAGACACTAAATCGATCGAGAAAACTTGCTGAGGAATACGAGGGACAAATACCACAGGCCTCGGGCGTGATCCGCAGTGCTTCAAATTTGCGAATGGCTCCGGACATGACGCCGGAGAATGTGTTGTTCAAGCTAACGCAAGGCTCGACATTCGACATCATGGCGTGGAAATTCGTGCCGAAACAAGAGGCTCCCGACATCGACGATGCTCCTAAAGGAACCCAAAAGCAAGGCAAGAAGACAAAGAACGCCGATATCGAAGCCGCAAAAGAAAAAGACGAGCCAGAGAATCTACAGGAAAAGTACGATATTTGGTATCAGGTGCGGCTGGATCCTTCGGTTTCGCCGGCTCCGGCTGGTTGGTTGTTCGGGCGTCAAGTTGAACTGCAAGTACCGTCCGACATTGTCTTCTTTCAACAGAACAATAAGAAGTTTGTCACCTGGCAGCGGCTCGATGGCGACACTGCAGGAGTTGGTAAAGCATCGACTCCGGGAAGTTGGGTGATCTTAACGCGAACCAACGTCGTAAAACCGATCGATGGCGTCGAGCCTGATTTTGACGGCATTTTGATCCTAGCTTTCGACAAATACGATCAGGCATACTACACGGTTTGGCGAAATCCGAATAATACAGAGGTCTGGGGACGCCTGCCGTTAAAGGTCGAGGGCAAGGGCGATAACAAGACGTTTACTATTCAGCTTCGAAGCAATTCGGGATCGATGGATACAAAGGTCTTCACCGTCTTCAAAGATCGAAACCGAATGAAGGTAACGCCGCCTGAGGACATCGTCCAATATCAGCAAGTTCCTGTTAAGAAGTAATGGACGCTGCATCACTGCCAGACGAACCGATCGAGATCGAGATCACCGATTCGATCGACTTGCATTCGTTTCATCCGAGCGAGATCCGTGATGTTGTAGAAGTGTATCTTGCCGAGGCTCACAAGAAAGGCCTCGCGATCGTTCGCATTATTCACGGCAAAGGCGTTGGTGTTCAGCGAGAGATCGTAAGAAAAGTCTTGTCTGAGACCGATTTTGTCGAGTCGTTCAAAAACGCACCCGAATTTTCCGGCAGTTGGGGAGCGACCATTGCGAAACTAAACGTCGGAAGCTAATCGATGACCTCTGCCCATTCGTCGCCGGAAACTTTAGATTCTGAGTCACGCTTCGCTCGAGTTTGCTGCAACTGAGTGCGAAGCCGTTTATTTTGGCGTTCGAGAGTTTTGATCAGGTCTTTACGGTCACGCATCACGCGATCAAGATACAGCAAATACATTATCTGAAGTCCGGCGACGCCGATCAGAGCAAATGCCAATCCTAACAGTGCGAATGTGAGCATGTTCCCCTCTTTTCGCTGATTATACTCTTGACCTGTTGCCGTTGAAAAGTAAAAATCTAGTCACGAACTATGGACATCCCTAATTTAAAACTCGTCTATACCTTGCTTTGCGACGACGTGCGTATCGAAATGGGCAACAAGATCTCGATGATGGGCATTTTTCAGAACATCATGGTCGAGAAACTGCCCGTCTCATTGATCAAGTTCGCGGTCGTTAACCATTGGAAAGGGCAAGGCTCTCATCAGACCGAAGTTCGCATCTTGTCGCCGGACAAAAACAACCTCGTCGTTTCCTCGCAGCCGACGATGCTCGAATTGGCTCCGGGCGGCTTTACGGACAATGTTAGCTTTTTTGTGAATGTAGTATTTCCCGATGCGGGAACTTATTGGGTGCAGACTATCGCGAATGCCGTTGTTTTGGACGAGTTTCCATTGATCGTTACCGATCAGGCTAATCTCGAAAACACACGCCCGCCTGATGAAATTAGCGAGACGATCAATTAGGCCTTTCGCGTTGGTAATCGAGGACGATCGCGGTTCGATAAACCTCAGGTTGATCAACGTCGATGTCTTTTGAGGCGTTGAATCCTCGAAATGACGCTTTCACGCGAACCTTCTTAACGACATCTATCCCTCGGAACGCAAAGTCGCCGCTGATGTTCGTGAACACTGTTGTGACCTTCTTTTCAGAGCCGTCGTCATTTACGATATAAAGTTCGACCTTCGCGCCGCCGATGCTGAACTGGTCCTTATCGAAGACAATTCCTCTGACCAAAACAAGCGAACCGCGATCACGCGACAGTATCAGCCGGTCGCCGAGGTCACGCATCTTGCCGTTCTTTACCTCGATTTTATACAGCACGCCGAGGCTGTAACCGTTTGCTTCGAAGCCGATGTTATAAAGGCCGGGAGCGAGGTTGATAGCGAAATTTCCCTTAGAATCGCTGGTCGTGGTTCGAACCGTTTGGCCCTCTTGCCGGGCGTCTATCGTGGCTTTGGCGATGCCATTGCCGTTCGGGTCGCGAACCTTTCCCTTAACGCCGGTTTGGGCGAAAGCTGCGGCAGAAAGCAGGAAAATACTAGCGAAAATCAGGCCAAGTTTACGCATTCTGTTCTTTGCGAGCCCGTTCCGGTTGAAACTCGGCCGCTACATCTTTGATGATGTCGTCGAGCGTTCTGGTTGGTTGATAACCGACCAGCCGCTTGGCTTTTTCGAGATTAGGAACACGCCGTGCCATGTCCTCAAAACCATCGCCGTAAACCTGATCGTACGGAACATATTTGATCTCGCTTGTGCTGTTCGAATAAGCGATCGCACGATTTGCAAGTTCGAGTATCGAAACCTCTTCGCTGTTGCCGAGGTTGATGACTTGACCGAAACACTCCGGCGTTTCGAGTAGCTTGGTCAACGCTCCGACGACGTCCGCGACGTGGCCAAAACAGCGTGATTGCGTGCCGTCGCCGTGAACCTCGATCGTCTCGTTCTTCATCGCCGCGTGCACAAATCGCGGCACGACCATCCCGTATTGACCTGTCTGTCGCGGACCTACTGTATTGAACAGACGAACTACAACGACCGGCAATTGCGTTTCTTTCCAGTGTGCGAGTGCGAGAAACTCGTCCAACGTTTTCGCGCAGGCATATGCCCAACGGTGCTTGTCGGTGGCACCTGTCAGCAGGTCGTCTTCCTCGGTAAAAGGAACTGAAACGCCTTTGCCGTATACCTCTGAAGTACTTGGAATAAGCACACGTTTGCGATATCGCGAACAGAATTTCAGGATCACGTCTGTACCGTGAAAGATCGTCTCGATAGTCTTCACGGGCTGCTCCATAATGAGCCGCACACCAACGGCGCTCGCCATATGGTAGACACGGTCAGTATCACGAATTAGTCGCTCCATCAGGCCGGCATTTAGAACGGTGTCAATGATCAGTCGGAAATTCGGATTGCCCTCGAGGTGCGAAATATTCGCATATCTGCCGGTCGAAAGGTCGTCGATGACCGTCACATCGTGGCCCTCAGCCAATAAACTATCCGCCAAATGGCTGCCGATGAATCCGGCACCGCCGGTGATTAGTATCTTCATAGCTTGCTTTTCTACAATAATCTTATCGCTAAAGTAAAGAACAGGCTAGGCAGCCTGTTCTACGACTCTTGCAAAATAATCTACGGTTTTCTTAAGACCTTCTGCCAACGGAACAGTCGGCTCCCAGTCCAACAATGATTTCGCTCGTTCGATGTTAGGTTTACGCTGTTTCGGGTCGTCTTGCGGCAACTCGAGATATTCGATCTCGATCGATCGGCCTGTTGCCTTAGCAACTTCGTCGGCGAGTTCGTTCATCGTGAATTCGCCGGGATTTCCCAAGTTTACTGGCATATGAATGTCCTCGCTTTCTGTGTTCATAAGCCTTACGAAGCCTTCGACGAGGTCGCTTACGTAACAAAATGATCGCGTTTGCGAACCGTCGCCATAGATCGTGAGCGGTTCGCCGCGAAGTGCCTGAACGATGAAATTCGAAACGACGCGACCGTCATTCTCAAGCATTCTGGTGCCGTAAGTGTTGAAAATACGCACGATACGCGTATCGACGCCGCTCTGACGGTGATAGTCCATCATCAGCGTTTCGGCGACCCGCTTTCCTTCGTCATAGCAAGATCGTAGACCGATCGGGTTTACGTTTCCCCAATAATCTTCGGTCTGGGGATGCACGTGCGGATCGCCGTAAACTTCGCTTGTTGAGGCCTGCAAAATACGGGCTTTCACACGTTTTGCGAGGCCAAGCATGTTCAACGTACCCATCACGTTGGTCTTGACCGTCTTCACCGGATTGAACTGGTAATGAACAGGCGACGCCGGACACGCGAGATTGTAGATCTGATCGACCTCGAGCAAGATCGGCTCGGAAACGTCGTGGCGAATGAGTTCAAACGACGTATTGCCAAGCAAATGCTCGATATTAGCCTTTCTGCCCGTGAAGAAATTGTCGAGGCAAATGACCTCGTTGCCTTCGTTCAACAGTCGTTCGCAAAGGTGCGAACCAATGAATCCGGCTCCGCCGGTTACCAAAATACGCATAAAGAGCTATTTTGCCACAAGAAGGAAAAATTTACCGCAGATGGACACAGATAAACGCGAATCGTATAAACGAATCCGAGTCGATCTGCGTTGATCTGTAGTTAAAGTTTCAGCTTATTATTTTAGGTGTCGTTCAAACAACGCGAGAATTCGTTCATATTCGTCGGCCCAACTTTCGGGGCGGACGAAGGCGTGGTTCTCGCTTGGATATAACATCGCGTCGAAGTATTGCGTTTTGCCTAGGCGAATTAGCTTTTCAATTAATTGGACGCTGTCCTGTACGTGGACATTGTCGTCGGCCATTCCGTGCAGAATGAGCAACGGGCGTTCGAGCTTGTCGGCATAAGTGATCGGCGATGAACGCTTGTAAGCTTCTGGATTCTTATCCGGGAAGCCCAAACGCTGGGCCGTGTAGCCTGGAGACGACGCATAGTAGTTCTTCCAGTCGAACACAGGCCGCAACGCCGCCGCCGCAGCAATTCGTTCGGGTGCTCGCATAGCCAGCATTCCTGCCATAAAGCCGCCGTAGCTGCCGCCGTAAACGCCTATTTTGCTTTGGTTTACACCGTAGTTCTTAACCATGAAATCGATCGCGTCGATGTGATCGTCAAAGTCTTTGCCGCCGAGAAAATCATAAACATCTGTCCGCCAATCGCGTCCGTAGCCGGAAGAACCGCGAAAGTCGATGTCGAGCACGACGTAGCCTTTTTGCGTGAGCAACTGGTTGAACATAAACTCGCGATAGTAGTTGTTCCAGCCGTTGATCGTGTTTTGGAGATAGCCCGCACCGTGAACAAATATCGCCATCGGATACTTTTTCTTCGCGTCGTGTCCCGCAGGCAAGTAAATCTTCGACTTGATGACCTTGCCGTCACGTGACGGAATATCGATGAATTTTGGAGTGTTCCAAGTTCGCTTTGAAAAGGTTTCGGGCGTCGTACTGGAAAGTCTTGTCGCTCCGGGAATGCCTCGACAGGTGAAACACGCGGGCATCGCGTACAGTTCCTCGGGAGCGTTCCATTTCGAGAAGCCAAAGATCAACATCGGCTGGTCGCCCTGCTCGGCAATCTGCGGATTTGTGATCATTCCCTGACCGACGTAGCCGAGTTCGAAATGAAGATTCTTCTCCATATCATAGTGGAAAAACCGACGCTCCGCTGTGTTTCCTTCTGTCGAAATGAACACGATATTCTTGCCGTCCGGCGTCCATTTTGCCCACTCGGTCTGCCAATTGCCGGTTGTAGCTTGGCGAACCTTTGCGTTAGCGGGCAGATCGATGTTTGCTATATTCAAGTGATTGAAACCGGTCTTTTCCGAATAGAAAATTAGCTGTAGAGGATTCGAAGGATGCGGTTCAACGATCGCGGATTTCGGTGCCTGCCATTTGTCATCAGTCTCGTCGGCGACCGTTATGATCGATTCGTCTTTGCTCGCGGCATTGTAAACGTAGAACAATTGGCGCCGCTTCGTATCTTTATCAACGCGATCTACGACAAGGCTTCGACTGTCCGCTGCCCATTTGATCTGACGGAAATTGCCGACGCCTTCCTGCTTTGGCAATTTGATCTCGAACGGCATGTCACGGCTTCCATCAGTGGCTGTGACAAACAGCTTCTGTTCCGACCAACCACGCCGAAATGTCGGTGCCTCAGTAAACTCGCCCTGATAATTAGGCACGATCAGCGGCCTAAATTTTGAAGAATCAGAGACGGTATAGGCGATCATCTTTCCGTCTTTCGACACCACTCCGCCGCTCACGGAAATGAACTGCGCGGGATTCGCTTCACGAGTCAACTGAACTGTTGTCGCATCGGAAATGTTGAGAACAAATAAGTTACCGCTCTGGCTGTAGATGATGCGGTCCTTGTCGATGAAACGAGCGCCGAACTCGGGCGACTGAGTTTTAGTGTACCGCTTTGGCTTTCCGCCGATCGGAAAGACGTAAAGATCGCCATTCTGCGTGAACAACAAGCTCTTTGAATCCGGCGACCATTCGAAATTGCCGAGAGCATTTTCGCGGGCACGAACGAATTCGTCACGTGTGTTCAGGCCGTAGTCGAGCTTGTTTTCGCGTTCGAGCCGAGCCGGAGCAGCAGGCAGATCGCTGAGTTTAAGTATGATCTGCGGCGTTCCGCCTTCGGCGGGCACCATATATAGGTCGCGTGGCAATTTGCCGTTGGCGTTCCAAAGGAAAATGACTTTTGTCCCATCAGGCGACAGTTTCTCGCCTTCGACGCGTTGGCCCGCGATCGAAGGCTCAGCCATGATCTCGCGGACGGTAAGGTTTTGGGCCTCTAGCTCAGGAGCGAGGCCGACTATCGCGATTGCAATGACAATAAATATGGTGCTGATGTATCGGTTCATGGTTGATCTTAGAACTTTAATTGTTTGCAGAACTGGCCGCCCGCTAACGCAGGCGGTTCTGACACTACGGCAATTCCATCGCTTTTGAGCGAATTTCTTTCTTTTGTTCGTCGGTCAAGCGGCCGTATTCGTAGATCGCGTTTTCCCAAGTGCCGTACATGGCGGTTGGCAGAACGATCCAGCGTTTGCCCCAGTCGGTTTTTACTTTATCGGTTTCACCGAAGCGATCGGCGACGGACTTACGTTCAAATACGTCGGAAAAGTCGTCAAGGTTATCACCCATCAGGAAAACTATGCGATATTTGTGCGCGACGAATTCGCGTCGGGGCGTCTTGGTCGAGATGTTCTGACCTTTGTCGTCCTTTTGCCGAAGCAGAACATTGTCAATTCCAACGTCGGCAAAACCGGCTTTCTTGAGATTGTCGATCGTTGCTTGCTTCTGAACTTCGTCGCGATTCGAGACATAAAAGACCTTGACGCCGCGGCTTACGGCGTAGTTCAGAACATCGACCGAGCCGGGAATTGACTTCGCCTTTCGCATTTCGCCCCAAGCGTACCAGTCGTTGAGGTTGAATGGTATGTTCTTTTTGATCTGCTCTGCCTGAGCCGGCGAATTGTCGAGGACGGTTTCGTCAATATCGACGATGATCGCACGCGGTCGGGTACGTTCAGATTTTGGTAACCTCTTGATATTTTTCTTGTCGAGGTCGTTGTCCAATTGCCAGCGTGCAAGATTGAACGCTTGATATGCCAAGGCACGATACTCGGCGGCCTTTTGCATATACAATGTCGCACCGATCTGGTATTCGCTGTCCGCTTTTGTTTGTTGCTGCGCGCCCGTGTTTGCGGCCAATGCCAATGCGGTAGCCAGCACGAGGATCTTGGTTCTTCGATATGATCTCATTTTTCGAATTTCAAATCTGATGTTTGTGAATCGTCTTTGCGAGCATTATAAATGATTTATGTGCGAACCACCGAAAGAGAAGCCGGAAAATAACGAGGAAACAAAGCCTTCATATTATTACGACGATTCGCATGGATATGAGGATTACGATCCGGAACTGGAAGATGAAGAAATAGAAAAAGAGCCGCCAAATGAATGACGGCTCTTTCCATTTCAAGCTCTAGAAAACTAGAACGTGAATCTAGCACCGAGTTGTGCCGTGAACGGGCGACCGATCGGCGGTCCAAATCCGGGGCCAAAGAGCGACTGCGGCAACATAAATGTTGAAGTCGCCGAACCCGGAGTCGCAGTAAAGCCGGTGCGGCCATTCCACGAAAGATTGGTCGAATCAAACACGTTGAACAGATCGATGAAAGTAGCAAGGTTGAATCTTTCGCCAAATCTAAAATTCTTCGTGACGCGAACATCAGTGTTGAAGAAGTTTCCACTTCTTTCTTCCGCAGTGCCATTTACGATCACAAAGCCCTTTCGTTGGCTATTGACCTTGGCCTGAGTACATCCGCGAGGATTCAAAGCTTGAACGGCAGCTATGTTTGTCCGAACTTGAAAAACCGCGAGAGGGCTCACGCCCGCACAAAGCCGATCAATAGCTAGCAAACCGTCACCATTAACATCGTATCCAAGGATCGGCGAGAACGGACGAGCGGTTGCGAACTGCATCACCGGTGCTATTTGGAAACCATACGGCAGATTAAGCACACCGCTCATAACGATACGATGACGTTCGTCAAGACGCGTGGGGCCAAATTCGTTCGGTTGAAACTGTTCTTCATCCAGAATGGCGATACCGGTTCCGGAGTAAGACGCGGTTGGCTGTCCACCCCACGCCCGTGAACTTGCGAGCACGTGCGCAAAGTTCAAGACGTACTTTCTCGATCGATATTTCAATGTCGTCGTAAAACTATCGAACAGCGACCTGTTGTTCGTTGAGAACATCAGGATCTGAGCGAGACGGTTCGACGGCAAGCCCGCTGCAACAAACGCCGGGGAAAGAATACGGGAAGTTATTCCCGACGGACATTCAGGGCGCACGGTCGAGTTTCCGCCAAAGCGAGGATCGCAAACCTTTGAATTAAGCGGATTCATATTGCGGAATCTCGGCTCGAATAGGCCGAGGGTGTGAACGTAGTCAGCAGAAACCGACCAGTTCTTCCCAAACTCGTGCTGGAATCCCAACGTAAACTTCTGAATGTAGGGCTCCGTCGCGGTTGGGTCGTTAATACGTCCAACTGAGCCAGTAAACAGATTCGAGTAGTCCGCATTTGCAGGCACCGTTGGCAATGGAGTGGTTCCATAACGGAATGCAGCGAGGACAGGATCTGGAGCCTGCAGGTTGATCGCCGTCTGGAAGATCGCAGGCTGCGATTGTACGGCTGAGAACAGCGACAGATTCTGGAAGATCTGGTCGTAGAAGATACCATATCCACCGCGAATAACAGTCTTGCCGTCGCCAGTTGGGTCGTATGCGAAACCGATACGCGGCTGGAATTCGGTCCAGCTCGGTGTAGTACGCGTCAACGCTTCCTGATCGGTCGTCAAACCGCGAGCGATCGGGTGATTGACATTCTTTAGGATGAGCATCGTACGGTTCTGATCCTGTGCCGGAAGATTACCGATGTTTGCATCCCAACGAAGACCGAGATTAAGCGTCAGCTTTCGGGTTGCTTTCCAGTCGTCCTGGACGTAAAACGCCAACTGATGCAGTTTCTGGAAATGCGAACTTGCACCATCCGAATAAGTCAGGGATTGAAGTAGTCCGGGCTGGTTGAATCCGCCAGTCGCCATGATCTGATCGGCAGGAGTATTGAAAGTCAAACTGTATCCGCGAACACCAAAGTAGAAGTACCCGTCCATCGTTGTATTGATATAGTTGGTACCAAACTTGAGCGTGTGATCGCCTTTGATCCACGTTGTGTCGTTGCGGAACTGATTCTTACGTTCCTTTGTCGATTGCGGCGTGTTTGCGTTCTGACCGATCGAAATGCCATTAGGGAAGTTGAGAGCGAGGCCGATGCCCGTAGGATTCGGTAGGATCTCGTTAACAAAATCTTGGAAATGGTAGGTGAACACATTTACCAGATTCGATTTGACCTGGAAAGTGTGGTTGATCGCTAGGCTGTGAAGCCTGTTCGTCGATTCGTTTCCACCGCTCAGATCCGTACGGGCAGGGTTTGCGACCTGATCGTTCGGCGAACTGTTGTCCTGAAATGAGTAACGATAGAACATGCTCTGCTTCGTATTGATCTTGTGATCGATCTTGGCAGTAAACAACGTATCGTTGTACGGATTCGGGATAAAATCGACGTATTGTACGCCCGGAATTGCACGCAATGCAGCAACTGCACCGTTGAAGATCGGCGTTTGCGTTCTTTCGCGGAAGCGTTCGATCGCTCCGAAGAAGAACAGCTTGTCCTTGATGATCGGTCCGCCGATGCTGCCGCCGTATTCCTGGCGGTTGTACTGTGGATTGTCGCGAAGAGCCTGTTTGTCAAAGAAATCGCGAGTGATCATCGATTGGTGACGGAAATTACCGAACACCGAACCGCGGAACTGATTGCCGCCGCTCTTGGTGATGACGTTCACGATACCGCCGACCGCGCGGCCTTGTTCCGCCGTCCAGCGGTGCTGCAGGACCTGAAATTCCTGGATCGATTCGTACGCGAAATTCTGCAGCAAACTGCCAACGACGTTGTCTTTGTTGTCGCCGCCGTCAACGTTCACATTGACGCCACGGCCATCGCCGCCGTTAAATGCAACGGTTCCGATACGCGTCTTGGTCGGGTCAAAGTTGCCGACCGGACGTGCCTCAGGGGCAACGATCGTCAAATTCGAGAATGTTCGGTTGATGATCGGTAGGCCCTCGATCTCCTTTGGACTGACCGAAGTATCGATGTCAGAACGACTGGTTTCGACCAGCGTGTCCTGAGCAACAACCTCGACCGTCTCGGTGATCTGGCCGGCTTTCATCTCGATCTTAAGCGTTCGAGTATTACCGACGCCGAGTTCGACGTCTTTTGTTACTGATTTGCTGAAGCCTTGGGCTTCGACAGTAACCGTGTAGGTTCCCGGCGGAAGGCTGGTGACACCGAAGTCACCGCTATCGTTCGAGACTGTTGAGCGCGACCTGTTGGTCGCAGTATTTGTTACGGTAACCGTGGCTCCGGGAACTACTTTTCCCGAGCCGTCTTCGACGGTTCCGTTGATGTCGCCGGTCGTGACCTGAGCGGCCATAACGATCGACATCGCTAACAAAAGGCACATTGCGGATAGAAACCTGAACGGTTTGGAACAATGGCACATATCGTTTTTCCTCCTATTTGGTCCTTGATATCTAAATGTAGCGTTAGAGACGCCTATTTATTAGGCAAATGGCATTCCAACGCGAATAGAGCTTATGTTACAAGGGTATTAAGGAGACATCTGGTGAGAGGTTCTCCAAAAAATCGGAAAAATGGCTTAATAACTGAATAAATTGGGATTTCAGTCATTTTGTCTCCAAAATTGTGGTGAGCTGAATCCTGTCGATAAACTGCACTATTTCTTTGGCCGTTCGTTAGATTTGAGGACGCGTTTTCTTAATCTGATCGCCTTTGGCGTGACCTCGATCAGTTCGTCGTCTGCAATGAATTCGAGAGCTCGTTCGAGCGACATGTCGCGGACCGGTACGAGTCGCATGGCTTCGTCGGCGGACGTTGTTCGCATGTTTGAGAGCTTCTTTTCTTTGATGGCGTTAACGTCGAGATCGACCGAACGAGCGTTCTCGCCGATGATCATTCCTTCGTAAACCTTGATCTGCGGTTTAACGAATAGCGTGCCGCGTTCTTGTAGATTGTAGAGAGCATAGGTGTTTGTCTCGCCCATTCGGTCAGCAACGAGGCTGCCTGTTTGCCGCGAACGCATTTCTCCCTGCCATTTGTCGAAGCGTAAGAAGAGCGTGTTGAGAAGTCCCGTTCCTTTCGTTTCGGTGAGAAACTCTCCTCGGAATCCGATCAGACCGCGTGACGGCGTTTCGAACTCAAGTCTTACACGCCCCGAGCCGTTGTTGATCATTTTGGTCATCTGGCCTTTGCGGCGGCCCATAGCTTCGGTGACGACGCCGATGAATTCGTCAGGTACATCGACGACAACTAACTCGATCGGTTCGAGCGTTTCGCCGGTGATTTCGTCTTTCTTAGTGATGACCTCGGGCTTAGAAACCTGAAGTTCGTAGCCTTCGCGACGCATCATTTCGATGAGAATAGCAAGTTGCAATTCGCCACGGCCCGAGACCTTAAACTGTTCCGCCGCTTCGGTTTCGGTGACACGAAGAGCCACGTTTCCGAGCAGTTCTTTGTCGAGACGCTCCTTGATCTGACGCGACGTAACGAACTTGCCGTCGAGACCCGAGAACGGCGAAGTATTAACTCCGAATATCATCGAGATCGTCGGTTCATCAACATTGATCACCGGAAGCGGTTTTGGATTGTCATGCAGTGTGATCGTTTCGCCGATCTCAACATCGTCAAATCCTGCAAGGGCAACGATCTCGCCGGTTCCGGCTTTGTCGGTTGTCGTGCGTTCGAGGCCTTCGAAAACGAACAGCTCTTTTACGCGAGTCTTTACAAGCGAACCGTCGCGTTTTGAAACCGCAACCTCTTGATTTTTTGCGATCTCGCCGGAGAAAATACGGCCGATCGCAAGCCGTCCGACGAACGGATTGTAGTCGATATTTGCAACCAGCAACTGCAAGCTGTCTTCTCGCAATGCGTTAGGAGCGGGAATGGTCTCGATGATCTGATCGAACAGCGGGACGAGGTTCTTGCTTTCGTCAGTGAGTTCTTTCTTTGCTATACCATCGCGCGAGATCGAATAAAGGACCGGGAACTCGATCTGTTGATCGTTTGCGCCGAGATCGATGAAAAGGTCGTAGATCTCGTCCAGAACTTCTTCGGGCCGCGAATCCTGACGGTCGATCTTGTTTACCAAAGCGATCGCCGGTAGTTTGAGTTCGAGGGCCTTTCGCAAAACGAATCTCGTTTGCGGCAGACAGCCTTCGGCGGCATCGACGAGTAAGACGATACCATCGACCATTTTCAGAACACGTTCAACTTCGCCGCCGAAATCAGCGTGGCCCGGTGTGTCGAGAATGTTAATTTTGTAATCGCCATAACGAACTGACGTATTTTTCGCCATGATCGTAATGCCGCGTTCGCGCTCAAGGTCCATCGAATCCATCACGCGATCGACGACCTCTTCGTTGTCGCGGTAGGTTCCGGATTGAGCCAGCATTGCGTCGACCAAAGTCGTCTTGCCGTGGTCAACGTGAGCGATAATTGCGATATTGCGGATCTTGTCGGTGTTCATCATAGTCGTAAATTCCGGCCCAAAGGCAAACAAGTATGATGACTGATTGGGAAGGTAATTGCAAAAACGAAAAAGCCGGGCGTTTAGGCCCGGCTTACCTATCAGTTTTCTTGCATGAAACTAGCGATCAGATCGTTTGCTCACGGTCAGATTGTTCGTGACCTCAAATACACCCGAAATGCTGTTGGCCAGCAGGTTGAGTAGGTCGCTATCTCCTTTTCTGGACACGTTACCTTCGAGTGTGAGACGTCCGCGTTCGACTATGATCCGGACTTCAGGATTTATTTCGCTGAAGTACTGTGCCGGGCCTCGATTCGCGAACAAGCGGATCGCTTCGCGGCGAATTCTGTCATCGCCGGGCGACGGGGGCAGCATCTCGATCTTGTTGATCACAGTCGAGACGCCATCGATATCTTCGATCTCGTTCTCGGCTTGGTTGACGGTGCCAAGCGAATACACTTTGCCGTAAAGCGTTACGGTAGAACCGTTTACGCTGTAGCTGATGTGGTCGAACACGCTGTAGTTGGTCAGGCCGCGAAGCTTTTTGGCGACCTGCTGCTCGATGGTACGTGCATTGTTGGATGACTTTGCGACAAAGCTCTGAGCACTAACTGAAACCGCAAACATTGCGGCCAACGCAAACACTAATAAACTCTTAATTCCTGTTGTTCTCATCTTCAAATACCTCCAATAGTCGAGATATCTCCTTTGGCAATTCTTTGACGAAAGGAATCGAGAAAACGCTGTCTACGAATTAAGAAAAAAATGTAATGATTTGTCGGTCAGGAATTTTGTCTGATCGCTTCAAACAAAACAATGCCAACGCTCGTCGCAAGATTTAGGCTGCGGACATTCGGATTGGACATCGGAATGGTCAAACAACTCTGACTTTCGGCGGATAATAGATCCTCCGGCAACCCTCTTGTTTCCGGCCCGAATACGAAACAATCATTGTCGGAAAACTCGACGCTTGCGTAGCTCGTATCTGTCTTTGTCGTTAGAAACCATAGCCGCGATCCTGGCAAAGCGGCACGCAACGTGTCGAGATCGATGTGGCGGCTGAGCGTAACGAACTCCCAATAATCGAGTCCGGAGCGTTTTAGGGTTCGGTCGTCCATGCGAAAGCCGGTCACGCCGACAATGTGAAGATGTGTGTCAGTCGCCGCACACAAACGGGCGATATTGCCGGTGTTGGGCGGAATTTCAGGCTCGAATAGTGCAACGTGAAACATACGGCTTTTATTCTAGCCAAGCATCTTGAAAACACAATATTTCATCAATCTTCTAGCTTTGCGTTTTTGCGAAATGCCTGTTCAGTACTGTTTATGCTAAAATCCGCAATTGCGTCAAGCCCTTTCAAAATTGGTGAGGAATTATTAGTGAAGTTCAGATTTCCGACTTTAGTCTTGTTTGTATTCCTGGTTTCGGCGATCGGCATTGCGGCACAAAGCCCTTCGCCTTCGCCAGTTCCCGCGCGACCGGCAGCTTCGCCGACGCCTGCGCAACTAACTAACCCCAAGAATCCCGTTGCTCCCGTTACTCCGGAACCGGTCGTTGAATCAGCGATCTTTATTTACGGTCTCGGCGGCGGACGCGAGCGGCTTGATCAGATCCGAAAGACGGTTGTTGAACGCGGCAAGTCAAAGGTAACGGCTGCCGACGGCCGCGTCGAGAATGCCACATATACACGATATATTTCGCGCGGAACAGACCTGTGGAAAGATAAGATTCGGCTCGACCAAGAAGTGCCAAACGCCCGTTTTTCGCTGTTGACATCGAGCGACAAGATCATTCTGATCTTCAATAACACTGTGCTGCCGCCAAGCGACGAAGCAGCGAATGCCTTTCAGAATGTGGCGTATCGAAGCATCGAAGGCTTGCTTCGTTATAAAGAGAACGGCTCGACGATCGCCCTTGCCGGAAAGGAAAAGGAACTCGGCGTCGAATTCTATATGATCGACGTCACTGATAATAAGAAACGTACGACACGTTATTACGTCAGCGTAAAATCGTTTCGAGTGATGATGCTGACGTACGAAGAAGCGGGCGTCAAGTACAAACGCAAGTTCTATAATTATAATTACGCACAGGGAACGTTGGTTCCATACCGCACGGTTCTAATGGCCGGAAACAAGGTTGTCGAGGAAACCGACATCGGCACCATTACCTTTGGACAAAAGATCGACGAAGAGATGTTTAACGTAAATCTTGACCAAAACTAGTTTTTTGCAACAATTCGAACCGGCCGGCGTGTTCAATAACGCGGGCCGGTTTTTGTTTTACGACGCTCGTTGTTGTAGAAAAGTATGGATGCATGGCCTACGATTCGACCGGAACTCAAGCTGCGGAGGCGGCCACTCTCACAATGGCTGACCGCAAGCGAACCGATCACGAGATCGTTGACGCTGTTCGCGGCGGCGACGAGGCGGCGTTCGGCGAGATAATCGAACGCTATCGCGGGCCGATCACAAATTTTCTATACAGATTTTTGAACGATTACGAAGAGGCAGTCGATCTAGCTCAGGAATCGTTCGTTCGCGTCTATTTCGCGTTAGATCGATACCACAAAGAGTATGCGTTCTCGACGTATCTGTATCGCATCGCCAGCAACCTCGCGATCAGTGAATTGCGTCGGCGGAAGCGAAGGAAGCTAGTCTCGCTGACCGGCTTGTTCAGTAGCGAAGACGATCAGGATGTGGAGTTTCAGCCGCCCGACACACGTGCGTTGCCTGAGGACGAGACGATCGACAAGGAACGCGAGCAGGTGATCGCAAAGGCCATCGCAAGCCTGCCGGACAAGTATCGATTGCCGATCGTTTTGCGGGATGTTCAGGGACACAGTTACGAAGAAGTTGCGGCCATTTTGGAGCTTGGCCTGGGAACGACAAAGTCGCGAATAAGCCGCGGCCGCGGGCTGCTTAAGGACAAACTCGAGAAATATTTTGTTAGTGATGAGCGTTGAATTTAACAACCAAGACGAAGGACGCGTGAGCAGAGTGCTGGCGTCGCTGCCACACGTCGAGCCGCCGGGAGACTTTGACGTGCGAGTGCGTTCGCGTATCGCGATAGGAAAACCGGCAGATAGGCGTTCGTGGTTTTGGCCTGTCTTGGCTGGTGCTACGCCGCTAGTGTTGCTGCTGGCGATCGGTTCGTATTTTGTTTTTCGGCCCGATGTTCCTTCAACTTCGAATGTCGCATCGCAGCAGAACGTCGAACAGTCTCGTCCGCCCGCCGTGTTGGTAAATGAGTATCCGGAAATCGTAGCAAGCTCGCCATCGCAGTCATCGAATTCGGAGAAAATGATCGTCAAGGCTCCTGATGTGGATAACGGGATGGTCGTGCCGTCGTCTCCGAGTCGCGGGCCGAATGTTGGCGGTTCATACGAAGAAGCAATAACACCGCGACGAACGATAAACCCTAGCGGAATTGGCAATGATACACGCCCGGTTCCGAAGCCTCGCGATTTTGATACGGCGATCTCGATCCCTATCAAAGACGTTCTGACACAAATCGGAGTTGATTCGCAGGGAGCAACTAACGGAATGAAGATCGTTTCCGTCACGCCGGACGGTGCCGCAAATCGGCTGGGACTTCGTGCCGACGACGTGATCGAATCGATAGACGGTAAACCCGTCAACGAGAAAACAAGCTACAAAGGTAAGTTTGCTGGGAAGAAGATGAAGGTGGTTCGTGACGGCCAAACCGTCGAGATCGACCTAAATAAACCGTAACTACTCGTCCATCGACGACGGCGTCAGATACAAGCCGCCCAAATAAAGAACTGCCGCAAAGAACTGTACGTAACCAGTCCCCGAACCATACCTCGGCAGATCTAGTAGCCACGTGAAAGTCTCTTTTCCCGGATTCTCGATCATACGCTGGAGCCAATTTCCCTCACTTGGTCCAACGAGATTCGCGAGCACGAGATATTTGGCTACAAACGCCAAGGTGAACATTGCGGCGAGACTTTTCATAAGTTTTGCCGCGTCGAAATCCGAAAACAAGTTGTTCCACAGCGTCCAGACAAAGCAAAATCCGATCACCCAAAACGGCAGGCCTTGCTCAGGCATTAGCGAATTGAATATCTGAACCGTTGCGGTAAACAGCGTTACTAATATTGCCGCATTAGACACATTCTCAAGTGTCGACTTACGTTCGGACAGCCAACCGTCGAGCCTTAACAATCCCGAACGAACGAAAAGCACCATTGCCGCAGCCGCAAATACCAAACACAGCAACGGCGGCACGAGAAAGATGAACGCACTATCTTTCTCACCGAACCTAAGTCCGCCGAGTAGTGTTACGGTCAGAAAAAGCAACGGCAGAACGACGTATCGCAATGTCGAACCTTCACTATTCGCAGGTGCGGCGACGATGATGTCACTTTCGACTTCAATGATGTTGGTTCCGTCGCTCATTTTCGTTCTCTCGTAAGCTTCAACGGATTCAGATCATCGACCGTTAGCTTGAGGCCTTCTTCGAATTCTTTCTTTAATTCAGTCGCCGTTCTCATCGTTAACGAACCGTCGGTCGAACGATAGTTCGCATCGATCGCGATCACACGGTCGGCGGCTTTTAGGCCCTCGGCGAACATTGCGTCGTCATTCGAAACGCGTCCCCAGCCTTGGCGATAATAGCTGTAGGCAATGTAGAACTGCGTCGCGGCGTCGCGTTTTTCCGGATCGGCCTTGTCGAAAGCTACTCGTGAACCTATGTAGTCTTCGCTGCGAAACAAAGCGGTACCGCGGTCGAATTCGGCTTTGTCGATTGAATACGTGCCGATCGCGACGCTGCCTTTGGTCGTGACTTCGGCGAGCGTTTTGGGTTGCGACCAATATAGGAACGCGATGAAAGTCAGCCCAATTGCGACTACGCTGATCGAAATTATGTGCAGATAGGGCTTTTTCATTGCTATAATCGCTTCGTTAATTAAGAATACACGTTTCCCGAATTATCTTTCTATGAAAAAGTTCGTCTGTCTCGTTTTTGTCGTATCGATGCTCGCCGGTTCGAGTTTCGCTCAAGGCTTTGCCGCCGATCTCGTCATAAAAAATGCAAATATTCGCACGATGGACGCAAAGCGTACGGTCGCTCGGTCCATTGCTATGTTAAACGGCAAATTCATCGCCGTCGGTTCTGATGCCGAAACGGCGTCGCTTGTTGGCAAGAATACTCGTGTCATCGACGCCGGCGGCAAGACCGTGATTCCCGGATTCAACGACGCCCACGTGCATTTCATGGAAACAGGCTCGCAGCTATCAAGCGTTGATCTGAGACATGCAAAGACGCCGCGGGAATTTGTCGCTCGTATCAAGGCCTTTGCCGCGAAAACACCAAAGGGCCGCTGGATACTCGGCGGAAAATGGGACCACGAGAACTGGACGCCAAACGCATTGCCGACCGCCGCGTTGATCGACGCAGCTTCGCCGGACAATCCTGTGTTTATCGATCGTTTGGACGGCCATATGGCGTTGGCGAACAGTCTTGCGATGCGCCTTGCGGGCGTAAATAAAGACACCAAAGAAGTTGCGGGCGGCGAGATCGTTCGCGATTCGGCCGGGAATCCGACCGGAGTTTTCAAAGATTCGGCGATGTCATACTTTTACAAGGTCATTCCCGAACCTTCGTTCGAAGAGAAAATGGAGGCGACAGTCGCAGCGACAGAACACGCCGCATCGCTTGGCATCACCAGCGTTCAGGATATGTCCACGGGCACAGACGTTGGCGTGTTTCAAGAAGTATTGCGTCAAGGCAAACTAAAAACGCGTGTCTATGGCTGCTCGCCGCTTGATGCTTACAAACGCTGGTCGAACACCGGAATTCATTATGCTTTTGGCAACGCGATGCTGCGAGTCGGCTGTTTGAAAGGCTACGCCGACGGCAGTCTAGGTTCGACGACGGCTTGGTTTTTCGAGCCTTACAAAGACGATCCGAAAACGTCGGGCCTGCCGATGGGCGATGTGATGACGACGATGAAGTCCGATATCGAGGCCGCCGACAAAGCCGGTTTGCAGATCAACATTCACGCAATTGGCGATCGTGGGAACGCTGTGATCCTAGATTATTTTGCGAGTTTGGAAAAGACAAATGGTGCTCGCGACCGACGTTTTCGCATCGAGCACGCACAGCATCTTCGTCAGGAAGACATCGCACGATTTGGCAAGATCGGTGTCGTTGCGTCAATGCAGCCGTTCCACATCATCGATGACGGCCGCTGGGCGTGGAAGCGTTTGGACGACAAACGACTAAAGGGAACTTACGCATTCCGAACATTGCTCGACACCGGCGGCGTGCTTGCGTTCGGCTCAGATTCGCCAGTAGCTCCGATCAATCCGCTCTACGGAGTTTACGCCGCCGTGACACGCAGAACGCTTGATGACAAGAACCCGAACGGCTGGCTGCCCGAGCAAAAGATAACCGTCGACGAAGCCGTCCGAGCCTTCACCTACGGCTCAGCCTACGCCGAATTCCAAGAAAAATGGAAAGGCACACTAGAAATCGGCAAACTCGCTGATCTCGTAATCTTGTCAGAGGACATTTTCATTATCGACCCAACGAAGATCGGTCAGGTCACAGTCTTGACGACTATTGTTGACGGCAAGGTCGTGTTCGAAAAGAAATGAACGTCGTTCGGCCCGCATTAGTTTTATTGATGCTGGCTTCGTTCTCGAACGCGCAAGTTTCGGCTGAACTCATCATCAAAAACGCCACGATCCGGACAATGGATGCGAAGCGGACTGTTGTTAGTGCCGTTGCGATTCGTAATGGACGAATCGTTTCGGTTGGCAGCGACGCGGAGATCGCAAAATATCAGACGGCCTCGACGCGAGTTATTGACGCTAAGAAACGCCTTGTATTGCCGGGGTTTAATGACTCGCATGTGCATCTGACGGGAGTTGGGAATTGGTTTTCGCATCTGGATAATCAGCGGGCCACGAGCAAGGCTGGTGTGCTGAATGGCATAGCGAGGTTTGCAAGGTTCTTGCCAAAAGGGCGTTGGATATTGGGCGGGAAGCTTGATGAAAGATATGTGCCGACGTTGGCCGAACTAGATGCGATCACGCCAAATCATCCTGTCTTTATCTATCTTCGCGATCCAAATAAGGTGTTGGTGAACTCGCGGACGATGCTTCAAGCAAAGGTGCCGGTTCAAACTTATGGCCTTTTCACAGGCGAAGATATTCCGCGAATTAAACGTGCCATCCCGGCAAATAACGCGACAAATTGGGCCGAGATCATCGAGGCGGCGAGCAAGTATGCGGCGTCGCTTGGCGTGACGAGCATTCAGGATGTGCAGTCGGACGATCTGCGTGCGACGCTGCACGAACTCGACCGCAAAGGCAAACTCCTGACGCGTGTTTACGACTGCGTCGGGCTGTCGGATTGGGAAAAGAATCCGAAGGTCGGTTTGCCCGAAAAAAGCGATACGGCAATGGTTCGCGGCGGTTGCATTAAATGGATGGCTGAGGGCGAAGACGGCGAAGATACGTTGCTCGGTAAGCGTTTTGCCGCGGCGGACAAAGCTAGTTTACAGGTACTGGTACACGCAATCGGGCCGCGTTCGAACGCGAACACGCTCTCAGCTTTCGAATACGTCATTGCCCAAAATGGCAAACGCGACCGCCGTTTACGCATCGAACATGCAACGAGAATGCGTGCTGTCGATCACCAACGCGTTACGCGAAACGACATCATAATGTCGATGCAGCCGGCGTTATTTGGCTTGGGTTCGGACGATTTTCGAATGCTATATTCTCGCAGAGTGAACCTTGCGTTTGGCTCAGACGCATCGATGATCGACATCGATCCGATCACAGGAATTCACGCTGCTGTGAATTCGGGCTCAAGTTCAGTGACGGTCGATCAAGCCGTTGCCGCGTACACGCTCGGAGCAGCGTATGCCGAGTTTCAGGAAAAAGAGAAGGGAACAATCGAGGTTGGGAAGTTGGCAGATCTCGTAATATTGTCGAACGATATTTTCAAGATGCCGAGTTCAGCGATCCGCAGTGCGCGAGTTGCAATGACCATTGTAAATGGTCGCGTCGTGTTTGAGGCGGAAAAAGAGAAACCACGAATGCTCTAATTTGAATTTTCTCTATTCGTGCATTCGTGGCTCATTCTTCTATAATTGAGTAATTATGAAAAAAGTACTTATCTCATTAGTTTTTGTTTTGGGCGTTTCAGGCTTTGCTTTCGCACAGACCGGAAATGACGCATCGGAATTGAACAGCAAAGGTGAGCCTGTTGTTAAGAGCAAAGACAATGCTCCTGTTGAGTTGAAGACCGGCGAAACGATCAAACGCGGCGATGCGTTGGCTTCGGGCGTGAAGAAAAAGACGATCGAAAAGGTGATGAAGGACCCGAACAAGTTCGCTGACAAAACCGTCGCGATCTCGGGCGTGATCGTTCGTTCGTGCAAGAAAGAAGGCTGCTGGATGGAAATGGCTGACAAAGAAGGCGGCAAATCTGTTCGCGTCACTTTCGGCGACCACAAATTCTTTATTCCACTCAATTCCGCAGGCCTCGCAGTTAAAACCCAAGGTGTTTTCAAGACCAAGATCCTGCCGAAAGACCATGTCGATCACCTGATCAAAGACGATGGTGCAAAATTCGACAAGATCAACGCCGACGGAACAGTGACTGAGGTTTCGTTCGAAGCGATAGGCGTTGAGTTGACGAAGAAATAACACTCGGGCGGCGTCTCGGGAAAGGAGAACTATGATCGGAAAGATCATTTTGGGAATCGGAATACTTGGTATTCTTCTAGGCATCGCTGTCGCAGGAATCTCAGCTGCGCTTGTACCGTTGACCAATGGACGAACGAGCTTTGACGAAGCATTGCTTGGCATCATTCCCGGTCTCATAGTTCTGTTTTTCTCGTTCTTTATTGCCGTGATCGGAATTGTAGTTATGATCGTTGCCCGGAAAAAGAAGTAAGCTGCATATGACGGCAGCAGCGTCGAGGCGGCTTTTGCCGTCTCGATTGGTTTATTGAGTTTTAGATGAAACCGTTTAACATTCGGAACATTGCGATCGATCCGCCGCTGATATTGTCGCCAATGGCGGGCGTCACAGACTATACGTTTCGACGTTTGATCAAGCGTCGAGGTGGTGTGGGGCTTGTTGTGTCTGAATTCATATCGGTCGAGGGTCTAACTCGAAACAATCCAAAGTCGAAGCGTCAGATGCGTTTTGACGAGGATGAACGGCCGTATGCGGTGCAGATCTTTGGCGGAAGGCCCGAACGGATGGCGATGGGGGCCGAAATGGCCGAAGAAGTCGGTGCCGACATTCTCGATGTGAATTGCGGCTGTCCTGCTCCGAAAGTTGTGAAAAACGGTGGCGGTTCAGGTTTGCTTAAAGAGCCAAAACTGCTTGAATCGATCTTGAAAGAGATCAAAAAGTCGATATCAATTCCGCTTACGCTCAAGCTGCGAACAGGCTACACCGAATCGACGATCAACGTCGTCGATGTTGCTAAAATGGCTGAGCAATGCGGCGTCGAGCACATTCAGGTTCACGGCCGCACACGCGAACAAGGCTACAAAGGCCTTGCCAATTGGGACCGAATTCGCGAAGTGAAAGAGGCCGTTAGCATTCCTGTTTCGGGCAACGGTGATATCACTTCGATCGAATATGGCATGAAAAAGTGGCGTGAAACGGGCGTTGACGGCATTCTGATCGGCCGCGGAGCGATGCAGAATCCGTGGATATTTCGACAGTTTGCTGACGTTCTCGCAGGCCGCGAACCTTATCAGCCTGACGTTGCCGAAAAGAAGGCTGTGCTGCTCGAGTTCTTTGGACTTTGTCGTGAAGAAATGCCCGAGATAGTATCTTTGGGCAAAATGAAGCAGCTTGCCGGCCAGTTTACGAAGGGGCTCGTCGGCGGTGCTCAATTTCGCCAGACGCTGTATCATTCGCATTCGGCACAGGAGATATTGGACAACATCGACACGTATTTCGCTACGCTCGAAGAACGCTCGACGTTCGGTGACGGTGAGGTCGAATCTGACGCCGATATCGAAATGCTGTCGTGCGAAGCTCCGGTTTTACCGACTGTCGAGCCGCACGGGCGACTTTCAGCGGGAGTTTAGCATCAAACGTATTTACAGAATTTAACTTATGAACAAGAAGTCAATTATTGCGGTGTTCGCCGTAGCTTTGCTGGTTGCGAACAATATTTCGGCTCAAAAGCTAAGTGCTGAAGATATCATCGCCAAGCATCTCGCAGCTATCGGCACGGCTGAGAAGCGAGCCGAGGTCAAGACGCTGATCGCGGCCGGGGCAAGCGAGTTTGAGGCCTCGTCACCTGTTGTAAAAGGCGGCGGCAAGGCAATTGTTGTTTCGGATCCGAACAACCTTTTCTTTCTAATTTCGCTTAATTCGAAGGAGTATCCTTTTGAAAAAGTCGGATACTTCAATGGCAAGGTTGACCTGCCGTTCATCAATTCCGGCAAAAGGTCGCTGCTCGGCACATTTCTCGCTGAACATTCGAAGGTCTTGAGCGACGGATTGTTCGGCGGTGTACTTTCACATCGTTGGAGCCTCGCGGAGAAAGAGCTGCCAAAACTCTCGGCGGCGGGAAGCAAAAAGATCGACGACCGAAAAGCTTATGCGATCGAATATCTTTCGAGCGACTTAGGCACGGATTTTACGGTTCGGCTGTACTTCGACGCAGAGACATTTCATCATGTCCGTTCCGAGTATAGGCGCGAGGTTGTTCCGAATTCACCAAGGGTCGGGCGTCAGAACCAGATAACCAATTCCGAGTTGACTCTAACTGAAAGTTTTTCGGAGTTTAAGTCGGTCGATGGCCTGACGCTGCCGCATCGCTACTCGGTGACATTTGCCTCAAATAGCAACACATCAGTCATGGAGAATACGTGGCGGATCCTGGTCCAGAAATACATCGTTAATCAGGCGTTGGCTCCGGACTTCTTTACCTTCGATATCAAATGAGCCGTGGTTCTCGATCTCTAATTTTTTTTTCGGCGATGATCGCGTTCGGTCTACTGATCGCGGTCTCACCTGATATCAATGCACAGACGCAACAGAACGCGGAGGTCGGGCCGATTCGTTCTTCTGCCGCGTTTAGCGTTGTGTTGTTAAGGAAAACCGAGATCGAAGCTGATCTTGTGTCATTTGTAGAAGACTACACTGAAGAGAATCCGCGAGTAGTCGATGCACGATTCGAATTGGCGTCGATAAACAAGGAGATCGATCGAATGTTCACGATACCGCCTTCCGCAACTCAGCGGCTAACCGAGTCGACAGGGAAATTGATACTGCGAAAGGCGGAACTGGAAACCGAAATGAACCGTCTTCTTCGCTCGTATAAGGCAGATCATCCGCAAGTTAAGCGGCTTGCGAAAAAGGTTGAGGTGTTTCAAAAAGCACTAAAGCAAATATTTGGGTAGAAAAAAGCCCTTGCGAAAGAGATCGCAAGGGCTTTTACTTTTGATCGATCGGACTATTCTAGTTTGCCGTCTTTTCCTTTCGTTCGTCTGCGAACAAGATCGGCGATACCAACGGACGATACGTATCGCTGATCTTGATGTAAGAATCGGAACGTAGTTTGGTCAAAAACTTCTTCGAAGCTTCAGGAAAACTCTCTTGAAGCATCGCGATGCGGACAGCATTCTCTTTGAACTCCGACTCGTTACTTGCCGCCTGTCTATCATCAACACGTATTATTGACACACCAAGTCCCGTCGTCTCGACCGGATCGGTATAGCCGCCAATGCCGACGTTCTTTAGCGGTTCGACAAATCGCGTATCAAGCTCTTTAACGGGAACCGTCTCGCCTTTTCCCTTGTTCGCTGCGGCATTAGGTCGATCGGAATTCTCGACGACCAACTTTGCAAAATCAGCACCGCTGCGAAGTTGTGCTACAAGATCTTTCGCCTTCTGACGAACTGCAGCTTCGTCCCGGCCGGCAAAGCTGAGAAACAGTTCGCTCAGCGAAACGGTTTCCTGCTTTGTAAATTTCGATTTGTTCTTGTCGTAATACGCACGGAGTTGAGTGGCGGTTGGCTTCCAATACTCTCGAGATTGAACCTCACGCTCGATCACGCGTTCGCGAGTGGCTTGTTTACGCCAAACCTCACGCATTTCCTGCGGATCGACACCCTGGCGACGCATTTCTTCGTAAAGTTGGTCGACGGTCTTGAGATTGAACTGCTTCATCAGATCGACAAAGCGTTGATTGAGACTTGCCTCAACTTCGTCGTCGATGCCGAGCTCTTTGGCCTTTTGAAGGAGCAATTCTTCGTTGATCAGATTTGCGATGAGTTCGCCTTGCTTCTCGTCGCCAAACTTCTGCGCATCCTCGCGCTTCATACCTTCGTTAACTTTTGCGTCAATGATGTCCTTTAGTTCTCGACGAACTTTTGACAGAGTGATCACGCCGTCGTTAACTTGTGCGACGACCTCATCGACAACTTTCGTTTCGGTTTCCTGTGAAAAAGCAGGAACAGCAAACACCGCTGTTGAAAGCAATAAACTCACGAAAAACTTACGCATAATAGACTGATCTCCAATTCAAAACCAAAGAAAGGTTATATCGTTCGCAACGCTAATTTGCAACTTGTCATTTGATGCAAAACAGCCGTTTTCGGTTCGATTGGTATTGGAATTTGAAAAAGAAAGTGCTGAAAAACATTGTTGATTGGTAGTTTATATTCAACGTAGGCACTATCTCGCCTGCGTGCCCTCGATGTCAAAAAGATGCACAATTTGTGATCGACTCAATGTCGAACGCTCGACGGAATGTACCTCGTGCGGCGGCCGATTACGACCTATCGACGAGCCGAAACACGGTTCGATCAAGCGTAGGGCGATCATTTGTTTGCTCGTAAGCGTCGGTGTACTAGCGTCGTTCTATTTGTCGCTGGTATTCTCAGCAAAGCCCCTGACAGGCGAGCAGTTCGTTATAGCTTCAGACGCTATAGACCACGTTGAGGCTAGCGGATTTGGCCGCGAAGCGTTCTTATTGAGGAACGTCACGACATTTCGATCGACCGATAATTGGCTCAATTCCTCAGTCGCCAAAGAGAACGCATATGCCGCGACGAATTTCCCATTCGCGATCATCACTCTCTATTCCGACTTTTTTACTTATCCAAGCGACGAAGTCGAACGTGCGGCGATCTTGCTACATGAGGTCAAACACGTGCAGGGAATGGACGAACACGAGGCGTATGAGTTCGTCTGGCGAAATCGCCGTCACCTCGGTTGGACGCGAGACAAATATCTCGAATCGCCTGTTTGGGAGAATATTCGAAAACAAACAAAAGACAACGTACCGGAGCTTTTCACATGTATTGAATTCGAGGCATCAGACTGTACCGAGACAAAGCTGCAACGAGCTATTTCCGTATCGATTCCAAAGCCCTGATCGCTACCAGAATAGGATCGTCGCCCGCAACAATTGCAACACGTAGAATGCCAGCCGGCGAGAAAGACGCCCCTTCGTTGTCACCAAGAAAACTCATCAATTTTTCGGGCTCTACTGCCGCATTCTCCCCGAGTTTGATCGCGACTCCTCCACTGGCTTTATCGATCGACACGATGATCGTTCGTTCGGCAAGCTTGCGTAAGCGAGCATATTCGAACAAATGTTCGACGCTGCGAGGTATGCGGCCGTAGCGATCTTCGACCTCGGTGCGAATGGCGAGAAGTTCAGCTTCATCGACCGCGGATGAGATACGTTTGTAAGTTCTAAGCCGCTGGCTTGCCTCAACGATGTAGTCTTTTGGTATCGAAACATCGATTCCGAGATTGATCGAAACGCTGACATCGTCGGCGATCTCGTCGCCCTTTAGCTCAGCGATCGTGCGTTCGAGCATCTTTGTGTAGAGGTCGAAACCGAGTGCGTCGAGATGTCCCGATTGTTGCCCGCCAAGGATATTTCCTGCACCTCGCAGTTCAAGATCGAGAGCCGCGAGCCTGAATCCTGCGCCAAGGTCCGAAAACTCACGGATCGCCGATAATCGCCGACGAGCGATCGGTGTCAGCTCTAACTCGCTTGGAATCAACAGATACGCGTACGCTCGCCTATTCGATCGACCGACGCGACCGCGCAATTGATAAAGCTGCGATAGACCGTAGTTGTCGGCGCGATTGATGATGATCGTATTCGCCCGCGGAATGTCGATGCCGTTTTCGATGATGGTCGTGGCGACGAGAATGTCGTATTTGTAGTCGATAAAATCGAGCATCACGTCTTCCATTTCCTTTTCGTTCATCTGACCGTGGCCGACGGCGATGCGTGCGTTTGGGACGATCTTTTTGATCAGAGCGGCGATGGCTTCGATAGATTCGACGCGATTGTGGATGAAAAACACCTGACCGTTTCGCGAAAGTTCGGTTTCGATCGCGGAACGAATTACGTTCTCATTAAACTGCACGACCTGCGTGTTGATCGCCAATCGATCACGCGGCGGCGTCTCGATCACGGACATATCACGCATTCCGAGCAAAGACATATTCAGCGTTCGCGGAATTGGTGTTGCCGAAAGCGTGAGAACATCGACCTTTTTCTTGAGCTGCTTGAGCTTCTCTTTGTGGCCGACACCGAAACGCTGCTCTTCATCAACGATGACAAGGCCGAGTTTTGGCAGCTTAACGTCGTTTGATAAGATCCGGTGTGTACCGATGACGACATCGACCTCGCCTTTGGCCGCAGCTTCGGCGACTGTTTTCTGTTCTTTGGTAGATCGAAATCTCGATAGTAGTTCCACCTTGACGGGAAACGCGGCGAATCGCTTTTTGAAATTCTCGAAATGCTGATATGCGAGCACCGTCGTCGGCGTCAGTACCGCAGTCTGTTTGCCGTCCATCACGGCCTTGAACGCCGCTCGCATCGCGACTTCTGTTTTGCCGTAGCCAACGTCGCCGATGATGAGTCGGTCCATTGGCATTTGCGATTCCATATCGCCTTTTACGTCTTCGATCGCGGTTGCCTGATCTACAGTCAGGTCCCACGGGAACGCATCTTCAAACTCATGTTGCCACGGTGCATCTGGCGGAAACGCATGGCCGCGAACCATTTTTCGCTCGGCGTAAAGCTTGAGCAGTTCGTCGGCCATGTCACGCATCGCGCGCTTGGCTTTGGCCTTAGTTTTCTGCCAGCCCATGCCGCCGAGACGTTCGAGCGACGGCGAAGTCGCCTCGCCCGACGAATATCGCGAAACGAGATCCATACGCTCGACAGGCACGAAAAGCTTCGCGTCGTCGGCATAGATGAGCAGCATGTACTCGCGGCTTTGCCCTTGCGAATCAATGGTTTGAAGCCCGTCAAAACGCCCAATACCGTGATCGACGTGAACGACGAAATCGCCGGCCTTGAGGTCGCGGAAATCGGAAATGAAAGCACCGAGACGAGACTTTGACCTTTGGACCTTGGATTTTGCACCTTGGACCTTATCGTTCGTTTCTCCGAAAATGTCGCTCTCGGAATAGACGAGCAGATCGATCGATGGCAATTCGAAACCGGATGACAATTCGCCGATCTTTATCGATTCAAGTGGAACGTAAATGTTGTAATCGCGAAGTATCTCTGCCAAACGCTCAGCCATTCCCGGTGTTTGAACGACGATCTGAGCTCGTGTATCAAACTCGCCAGCAAACGCCGGAATGTCGCCGTGAAACTTTCGCGTCGAGCGTGATTTGATCGAGATCTCGTCGGCTTTTGCGGCGGTTGGGAAGAGGAACAAGCTACTTTGTGTGCCTTCAAACTCCTCGTCTGTCGCCGCCGCTGTGCGTCCCAATGAACGCAACTCAATGATATTTCGCTTGCCAAGCAACTCGTGTAATTCAGCAGGCATAACAAACAGCTCGTCGATCTCTAGCCCAACATCTCCACTGTCGATAACGGCTTCGCGGCTGCGGGCGAGATGCGTGTAGAGTTCCTGCAAAGTGCCTTCGACCATCGTCGGTTCGTCGATGACGAGAATATGGTCGTCGAGGTGATCGAAGATGGTTGAGTCGAGCGGTTTGACGAGCGGCAGCAGAAATTCCCAGCCGGAAAACGTCTCGCCATCGTCAGCAAAATCAGTCCGGTCCTTTAGGTTTCGCCTGAAATTTTCGTCTGTAAACCGCTCGGCAGCGAAGAAGGACCAGTCTTTCAGGTCCTGCGAACTCGCCGAAAACTCACGCATCGGTGGTATCGATATCGACGTAAGCTTATCGACCGAAGTCTGCGTTTCTGCGTCAAACGTCCGGATCGAATCTACCGTGTCGCCAAAAAACTCAATGCGAAGCGGCATCTCCGCGTCCGGCGGCCACACGTCGACGATGCCGCCGCGGAGCGAGAATTGCCCTTCGGCAAGCACCGGATCTTCGCGAATGTAACCGCACGCGAGCATTCGATCGACCAGAAGTTCCGGTGCGAAATCCTTGTCTCGGGCCAATTCGGCACCAAGTTCACTAATTGCTTTCTTCGAGATCGTCTTTTGTACAAGCGATCTTGCCGAAAGCAAAACAATGTGCGATGTTTGCTTCGACATCTGCCACAGCGACAATGCACGACGTTCCTGTGTCTCCGCGTGCGGCGAGACGCCGGAATATGGGTCGGTTTCGAAGGAGGGAATAACCGTCGTCGTTGTGTCACCTGCAAAGAAACCGAGATCGGTTAGCCAGTTTTCGAGATCGGAGTTAGATGCTGTAACAATAGCGAATTGCTTTCCAGTTGATTCGCGAAGCTTCGCCAAAACATGAGCTTTCGCCGATGTTGAGGTTAGACCATCGAGGCTCACGATGCGAGAACCTGCGTTGATAAGCTGCTTTAGATGTTCGATATCAGTTCCCACAAACGCACCTAGCCGCAGAAAACACGGCTCGAACGGGTGTTTTCATACGGTTTTTATTTATATTGCCACGTTCGATCGCGACAGACAAAGGTCAGCGTCAATGGTTCATATCCGACACATCGAACGAAACTTGCTCGACCGAGATCGGCGGTCCTTCGAGGCTGATGCTCTTTTCCGCAAATCGGCGAACGACATCCAGATTTAGTGCGCTTTTCAGGCCGCCGGGAGAATGAACTCGTTTGGTCCAGACATCCAGTGTAAATGACATCATCGAATCGCCAAGCTTGGTCAAACTAACCGAAGGGGCAGGTGAATCCAGCACGTCGCTGTTCTCCGCCGCGATCGAGTTCAGTGTTGTGATGACCTCATCGACATTGGCTTTGTACGAAACGGCGACTGGAATAGACAACCGAACCATGTTGTTGGCAAGACTCCAATTAACCACGCTTTCCGAAATGAATTTCGAGTTCGGTACGATGATCGAGAGATTGCTGTTTGTCAGAACGGTTGTGCTGCGAGCTCCGATCTTGGTCACACGGCCCGTTATTTTATCAACCTCGACACGGTCGCCGACTTTGATAGGCCGCTCGGTCAGAATTATCAGGCCGCTGACAAAATTATTCGCGACGTTCTGCAAACCAAATCCGAGACCGATGCCAACTGCACCAGCGAGGACGTTCAATGTCGTCAGGTCAATTCCGACTGTTTGCAAGACGACAATAAAGCCGATAAACATCACCAGATATCGAGATATTGCCGCGATCGCCTGTTGTGCACCTGTGTCGAGGCGTGTTTTTGAAAGCAGACGGTCAACGAGAATGTCCTTTAGCTTGCCCGAAATTACAATAAGTCCGACTAGCAAAACCAGCATTACCAGCAGCGTTGACAGTGATATTTCTTTGTTTCCAAGACTAAACAATGTGTAGTTGAAAACGTCGTAGATCGAGGCTAGATAGTTCGTAGTTTCTTCTCCCATAACAGTCACCGTTTTGTTAATTTGTTGAAATAAAGGAGTTATAGGTTTGCCGTAAATTGCCCGCGATCCTAACGGCTTTCAAATGAACGAGTTATTTGGTCTAATCTAGGTTTTAGAATTGGCAGAAAATGTAATGAATATTCCTGAATTTACCGAGATCATCGAACAGAACGACCAGACAGAGGCACGCACGGCCTCGCTTGCTGCTATCGCCGAATTGGTCGGCAATATTTATCCGAACAAGTTTGTTCGCACGAGCATCAGCGGAAGTGAGGACACGCTGACGGCGTTGAAAGGCTTCGCTCCGGTCGCATCGGCTGAGGCTGAAATGGCTGCGATCAAGGCTTCGCTTGGCGAAGGCGAGCGTCCCCCCGCTGATAAGAAAGATGCTCTCAACGAAGGTCTGAAGGCTCTCGGCACAGTCCGTATTGCCGGTCGTTTGACGACGCCGACGCGTGGGAATTTTGTTCATCTGACCGACGGCATTTCGAAGCTGCAGGTGTATGCGAACAAAAAAGGTCCTTTGGCATTGATCAAGAATGATGGTAGCAACACGATCGATGAAGATAACGGCTGGGCTTTGTGGCAGATGCTGGATCATGGTGATCTCGTCGGCGTCGAGGGCTATCTGTTCATCACAAACACCGGCGAGGTTTCGGTTCACGTCGAAAAATTGCAGTTCCTCGCCAAGGCAATGCTGCCGATGCCGGACAAGATGCACGGGATTGCAGATCCTGAATTGCGACGGCGTTATCGATACGCCGATCTGATCGCTTCGTCGCTGCAGGTTGAACACGAAGGGCTTACTACGCGTGAGGTTTTCGAACGCCGAGCAAAGCTGATCGCCGGAATGCGTCGCTACCTCGACGATCATGGCTATGTCGAGGTCGAGACGCCGATGCTCACGCCCAAGGCGACCGGCGCCGCCGCCAAGCCATTCGAAACGCACCACAACGCGCTCGATATTCCGCTTTACGCACGCATCGCGCCTGAGCTTTATCTCAAGCGTCTCGTCGTCGGTGGTTTCGAAAAGGTCTACGAACTGAACCGAAACTTCCGCAACGAAGGACTTTCGCAGCGGCACAATCCCGAGTTCACGATGCTCGAGTTTTACTGTGCCTACATGGACGTGAACGGGATGATGGATTTCTGCGAACAGATGATGCAGGACGCCGTGAAAAAGGCGAACAACGGCTCGCTGATCGTGAATTACGAAGGCAAAGACATCGATTTCTCGAACTTTCGCCGTGTGAAGATGAGCGACGCGGTTGG
>CALMPJ010000147.1 GCA_937871585.1 uncultured Acidobacteriota bacterium
TCAACGTCGATTTTGTCGGTCGCGACGGCGTTGCGGATATGCATGAGCTTGCGTTCAGGCTGGCGACGAACGTTAAGATCCCGATGATGTTCGACTCGACCGAGTGGGAAAAGATGGAAGCCGGCCTCGAACACGCAGGCGGCAAGAGCATCCTTAATTCGACCAATTACGAAGACGGCGAACCGAGATTCCTCAAGGTTCTCGAACTCGCGAAAGAATACGGCGCCGCCGTCGTCATCGGCCTGATCGACGAAGACGGCATGGCTCGCACATCGGAGGACAAGCTCAAGATCGCCCGCCGTGCGTATAAGCAGGCGACTGACTTCGGAATTCCGGGTCATGACATTTTCTTTGATTCGCTAGCTCTGCCGATCTCGACCGGTATCGAAGAAGACCGTGCAAATGCGGATGAGACGATCAAAGCTATTCGCCAGATCAAAGACGAAATGCCCGACGCGAATCAGATACTTGGAGTGTCGAACCTCTCGTTTGGTTTGAATCCCGCTGCTCGAGTTGTACTCAATTCCGTGTTTCTTCACGACTGTGTTGAGGCGGGAATGAACTCAGCGATCGTCAATGCGTCAAAGATCTTGCCGCTGATGCGGTTCTCTGAGCTTGAGATCGACACGGCTCGCGACCTTATTTACGATAGGCGAAAATTTGAGGGCGACATTTGCACGTACGATCCGCTTGCTGAGTTCTCAACGATGTTCGAAGGCAAGTCGGCACAGTCGATCAAGCCTGATATTTCGAATCTTCCCGTCGAAGAACGCCTCAAGGAACACATCATCGAAGGCGAAAAGATCGGTCTCGAAGACTCGCTCAAAGAGGCACTCGAAAGATATCCTCCACTCGACATCATTAACAACATCCTGCTCGACGGTATGAAGACGGTCGGCGATCTGTTCGGCTCGGGGCAGATGCAATTGCCGTTCGTGCTGCAGTCGGCCGAGGTGATGAAATCGGCTGTGAAGTTCCTTGAACCCTTTATGGAGAAGGCCGAGGCGACGAACAAAGGCACGATGGTGCTCGCAACCGTCAAAGGAGATGTGCATGACATCGGTAAGAATCTCGTCGATATCATTCTGACCAATAACGGCTACAAAGTCGTAAATCTCGGCATTAAACAACCGATCGACGACATCCTGCGTGCTGCCGAAGAGGCGAATTGCGACGCCATCGGCATGAGCGGCTTGCTTGTAAAATCAACGCTCATCATGCGTGACAACCTCGAGCTGATGAACGAGCGGAACATTAACGTGCCGGTCGTTCTCGGCGGAGCCGCACTAAATCGCCGCTACGTCGATGCCGACCTTATTCCGCTTTATAACGGAAAGTTGTTCTATGCTCGTGATGCGTTCGATGGTCTTCATGCAATGGATGAACTCACGAGTCGCGAGTCTGGAGTCGAGAGTCACGAGTCGAAAGCAGATTCACGAGATCTAGCGGGCGTGCCAGACGAAATGCAAACCGTGAGCGATTCCGAGGACTTGGTTGGCGAAGACGCCAAACTCGGTGTTGAGGCCGCTAGGGTTTCGTCGCGTTCGGCGGGCGATACTGCGCATACAACACGCTCTGAAGTGTCCTTAAATACTCAGATACCAACCGCTCCGTTCTTCGGTTCAAAGGTCGTTGAGATAACCGATCTCACAAAAGTTTTCGATTTCGTCAACGAAACCGCGTTGTTCAAAGGCCAGTGGCAGTACAAACAAGGCCGCAAAACCCCTGAAGAATATGCCGAGATCGTTGCGAATGAAGTTCGTCCGCGTTACGAACGGCTCAAGGCCGAAGCGATACGTGACAAGCTGCTCGAAGCAAAGCTTGTTTACGGCTATTTCCCGTGCAACTCTGACGGAAACGACCTCATCATTTGGAACGACGATCTGAAGACCGAACGAATGAGATTTACGTTCCCAAGACAGCCTATCGAACAACGCGGCGGGAAGAATCTTTGTTTGGCGGACTATTTCCATAGTGCGGGCGAGAAAGTGACGGACACCGTCGCTTTCCAACTCGTGACGATGGGCAGAAAGGCGAGCGAGCATTCGGCAAAGCTGTTCAAAGCCGACAATTACACTGATTATTTGCTATTTCACGGCCTTTCGGTCGAATCTGCCGAAGCCCTTGCCGAGATGTGGCACAAACGTGTCAGAGAGGAGCTTGGAATTGCCGCAAACGACGCTCCTGAAATGGCAAAGCTATTTCACCAAGGATATCAAGGCTCGCGGTTTTCGTTCGGCTATCCCGCGTGTCCGAACCTTGAGGACCAGACAAAGCTGTTCGAGTTGCTGGATCCTTCGCGTATCGATGTCGAGCTGACCGAGGAATTCCAACTCGACCCTGAGCAATCAACCTCGGCGATCATCATTCATCATCCGGAAGCAAAGTATTTCAACATCGATTAGCGAGCGTCGAATACGCATTTTCCAAGCCGGTTCTGCCGATTGGCAAAGCCGGCTTTTGTTTTGTAAAATGTTGTATAACTTAGACTTACTCCTGCATAAGTTCAATCTATGACGAAGACAATTTTTATTGCCGGTTCCGGCGGGATCGGCGAGGCGGCGGCACTTTTGCTCAGGGAATGGTGTGAGTTTGATGTGACTATCATTCTTGGTGATGTGTCTGAGGCAAGTTTGGCAAAGGCGGTTGAGTTTGTAACGCGAAACTCATCAAAAACTACGTCAGTCGAGACTGTAGTAATGTCTCGCGACGGAATTAACGACGCGATGAAGGTTGCGTTCGGGCGAACCGACGTGCTGCTCGATTGTTCACCCGGCGGCCAGGCACCGCGAATGGCTAGATTTGCTGTTGCCTACAAATTCCACTACGCCAACCTGACTGAATATGTTGCCGAAACCGACGAGATCATCGCTATGGCGGCGGATGCAGAGACAGGATTCATATTGCAAACAGGCCTTGCTCCCGGATTTATCAATGTAAAAGCGATGGAACTGTATAACCAGTTCGTCGCAAATTTCGAGAACGAAAGCGTCGAACGTGTTGCGATGAAGGTCGGCGCGTTGACGGCTCACGCTCATGCACCGCACTATTACGGTTTTACATGGTCGCCGATCGGAGTTGCGACGGAGTATGTGAAAGACTCGCGCGTCATTCGCGACGGCGCCATCACCGAGGTGCCGGCATTGTCGAACCGAGAAACGATCGTGATCGGGGCTCGCACGTACGAGGCAGATCTAACGTCCGGCGGTGCTGCCGATCTGCCTGATTTCTTTGCTGGCAAAGCAAGGCAGCTTGATTACAAAACGCTGCGGTATCCGGGACATTATGCTTGGGTTGACAAGACAGTCGCTGGTTTGTCGGCGTCCGAGGATCTTCCAGATAGGCTGCAAGATGTGATGCTTAATGCGATCCCTTCGGTCGAAGACGACCTTGTCGTTGTCCATGTATCGGTCGAAGGTTTTGACGCCGCAGGTCGCCGTCGAATGTTAGAGAAGGCATATTTTGTCGAGCCTCTTGCGATCAACGGTCAAAGCTTGCGTGCGATCCAGACGACGACTGCGGCTCCGTTGTGTGAGTCGGCGATGATGCTTCTCAGCGGAAAATACAAAGGCGTCGTTCTGCAAAGTCAGATCGAACCGGAAGCCTTTATTGGAGGAAGGTTCGTTTCAAGCATTTACAAATAGCAAGAATTTTAGGCGAAAGAAAAGGCGGAAGGACCGAGGTCGCTTCCGCCTTTTTCGTTAAATGCTACGATCGTTTACGGAACGTAGGCGTTAGGTGTTGGCAGGTCGCCGGTTGCTCCGAAGGCTTGGATCAGCGAGCCTGCGGTCGAGCGTTGGATGAACCAGGTGTTCGATGCCGGACGGAATACGCCCGCGTCAAAGCGGTCATCGCCGTCGTAGTCTCCCGGAACAGGCACGTCGCCGTTGGTTCCGTATGGGAAGCCGAGAAGTCCTCGCTCCTGAGGATGAACCATTCGCCGGTAGACGGTCGCCAGAACGCCATGTCGGCCTTATTATCGGCTGTCCAAGTGCCTTGAACTGGCTTGTCCGTTGAGGTGCCGAACGTTGCCGCAAAAACGACGAGGTCGCTGCTGCGGCGAATCCACCATTGACCGAGGCTCGGACGCCAGATCGCGATGTCGGTCTTTGCGTCGCCGTCGTAGTCAGCCACAACCGGCTTGTCGCCCCTCGTGCCAAATCCGACGATGTCGGTGCCGCCGGTCGATTTGTTGATGAACCAAGTGTTCGTCGAAGGCCTCTGAACCGTTGCGTCAGCCTTGCCGTCACCGTCGAAATCGCCGGTCACAGGCGTGTCGCCGGTAGTGCCGAACGGGAAGGCGTAGAACGTGAAGTTCTCGCTTCGCATAATGAACCATTCACCGGTCGAGTTCCTAAAGAATGCCCAATCGGTTTTCTGGTCGCCCGTAAAGTCAGCCGGTGTGATCTTGTCAGTTGACGAACCAAATGTTCCTGCTGACACCACGTTGTCCGAAGACTTCTGGTACCACCATTGTCCAACCGACGGACGATAGATCGAAAGGTCGGTCTTATCGTCACCATCGTAGTCAAACGGTGCTCGAATGCCCGCAGCCGGTCCGGCAACAACCGTGAAGTTCACGTTCGACATATCAAAGAAGATATTGCCGACAGCCTCGACCTTGATGCGTCCCTGCGTCGTAGCAATATTCGGGACCGTGATCGTCTGCGTCCCATCATTCGGCGTACTCGCCAAAACCGTGGTCGGGAACGTCAAACCGCCATCTGCCGAGAACGAGATCTTGACGTCCGTAGCGCTTACAGGAGCATTGCTTGTGTTTGCAACGTCCCACGTTACCGTCTGTGCGGAGTTGCCGGTCCACGAAACAGCCGTGTTCGGTGCCGTGACATTAAAAGGACCCGATGCGGCATCGACATTGACCGTGACCGAGTTCGAGTTGATACCGCCGCCATTCGCACGATTGTCGCGGACAACGACCTGAAACACCATCGCACGCGTCGTCGACGGCAACAATTCGCCGGTCATCGCACCACCGGTTGTGTTGGGCGGAACGTTTGCGTTGTTGCGAATGTACTGGAGCGATGGGAACGTGCGTGTTCCGCTCACCGTCGGTAAGTACGGTCTCAAGATCGGACGAGGTGAATCGGAATCGGTGTTAGGAACTGTCGTCGCAACGGTTCCAAGGTTCCACTCCTGCCAATCATATGTGAGCGAATCACCATTTGCATCAGTCGCCGAGGCTGTCAACGAAAATGGAGTCGTTCTCGGAATGTTGTACGGGCCGCCAACTGTCGGCACCGACGGCGGAGTATTACCCGTCGCGCTTTCGACATCGCATGTGTTTCCGTTACCGACTTGGCTAAACGTCGTAATTACATTGAGGCTGCGAAGGTGGAAAGTGTCAATACTATTGAACGCGATGTCCTGACCGCTGCCGCATACGCCGGCGTAACCCATGATGGTTACACCGCTGCCCGGTTCGTAGGCCGATGTTCCTGAGCGGTTGTTGCCACAGCTTGCGTTGAATGTATGGTTCGCGTTCCACTGGTGTCCCATTTCGTGAGCCACAAAGTCGATCGCGAACGGATCACCGACCGGACTCGGAAGGCCCGTTGTACCGCCGCCCTTATTGGCACCGCAGGGAACAGCTAAGTTCGCAACGCCGCCGCTTCCTGTTGTAAAAATGTGGCCGATATCATAGTTAGCTGAACCAATGACGTTGTTCAAATGCGGCGTATTCTCGTTTAGAGCGGCTGTCGTATTTGAATATGGGTCGTTTGCACCGCTACACGGATTACAGGCAGGATTGTTCGTTGCGTACAGGATCGTGTTATTGTTTGCGATCATCACCATACGAAGGGCGACGTCCCGCTCGTATACGCCGTTTACGCGGTTCATGATCAATACAGCGGCCGCCAAACAATTAGCAACCGTATTGTTGGCACCACCACCGGTCGCACCATTGCAGTATTCCCAGTTTCCGGCGGCTGCAAGTCTATATGTTCTGAGCGTGTCGCCCGAGATTACGTCGTTCTGAGCTTCGTCCGGTATCTTGGAATCTGCGACATCCCAGATCGATTCGAAGCCAGTTTTGCCGACTTCGCATGACCATTCATCGGTGCGAGCGAGGTCGCGTTTGTAGAAGCTAACGTAATTGACCGTGTCGCCATCAGCGTACGGATCGATCATTACTGTGCCGTTCGGCGACAGGATCATGCCGTGAAAGCCTTTCGGCAGGAAGTCGAGAGCTGCAGTTGCTGTCGGATCGTCAATACCTTGAGCGCGGTAGGTTCGTCCAACTTCGGGGAACTTGAGCAACAGTCCGGGCTCAACGTTCAAAGCATGGACGACACTGAATCGTGCCATTGTGCCGTCGGGCATCGGCAATTCGATGATCTTTGGTGCTGCGCCTGCGGTGAACTCTTCAGGTGCTCCCAACAACTCTGCATCCATCGTCGCTTTGTCGAGCGTAAACGCAGCGTAGTTAGTCGGAACACGCTGGCGTTTCATAGGCCGTCGTGCCAGTTCCGTATCATCGATCTGACGCCAGACCTTTTTGGCCGTACCGCCATTTGCAAATGCGATACCCGTTGCGGTGAAAACCATCGCGAGGATCGCAATTAAAAACTGCTTCTTCGAAAACATATACAACTCCTTTTCTACTGTGTGGTACTTCGAATGCGACGCCGGCCGGATAGGGTTTTGTGATCCACTGGCCACAAGATCGGCAACGAAACAAGCCCAAAATTTCTAAAAAAATACGGTAAGTAAACACCTTGATGATACACAATCGCCGGTTATGTGTCCAATAAGTTTTGTCGCGGCGAATCGGAAAAATAAAGCTGAAATGCTAGAATCTCGTTTTGCTCGATGAACGATTCGACGACAAAAATTGAAGCTTTGCAGACGAAATCGGTGCCATATGTCGCTCTCGTTCCAACGCCGGACGAGACGGCTCCGCTAAGCGTGATCGAACGAGCGGGTTTCGGCCTTGCTCATCGAATGAATCTGGGCATCTGGAAACGATTGATGACGTTCTTTCAGCGTCATATTGGCAGTCTTTGGATCTACTTAGCGACGTACAATCTGATGCAGGTTTACGGCATCGAGAATGTTGAGAATACCGACGCGACCAAGCCGCTTATGTTGGTAGCGAATCATCGCTCATTCTTTGACCTATACACCGTTTCGAGCGTTTTGTTCCGTCGAACCAAGCGTCCGATGAACCTGTTTTTCCCGGTTCGGGCAAAGTTTTTCTATACAAATCCCATAGGCTGGTTCGTCAATCTTGTGATGGGCTGGTTTTCGATGTATCCGCCGTTCTTTCGTGAGGAAGGCGAGGTCAAGAAGAGGGAATTCGACAAGTTCTCCATGCGTCGATTAGTACAAATATGCACCGAGCCTTCTGCAAATGTGATCGGCTTTCATCCCGAAGGTAAGCGAAATCTCACAGGCGGAACATACGACCTATTGCCAGCCCAGCCCGGCATAGGAAAGGTGCTCTACGAAGCTCAAACGACAGTAATTCCAGTCTTCATCGCCGGATTAGGGAACGACCTTCCTAAGCAGATCCTAGGCAATTGGACCGGCGGCGAAAAGGTCCGCATCTGGTTCGGCGAACCCGTCGATCTTTCCGAATTCTACTCGAAGTCCGACCGCCTTCGCACGCACAAAGAGATCGGCGATCATCTGATGTCCAAGATCGCCGAACTCGGAGAAAAGGACCGCTCACGGTCTAACTCTGACTGACGGGACGGTTGTTTTACCCGAGACAGGTTCGTAGAAACGGAAGTTTGGCACCTTTCCGGCCTTGAGCTCAGATTGCCATAGCTTCATTTTCTTGATCTGATCTGCGTAAAGAGCTGCTTCCTTTTTGAGATAGGGTAGTTCTTCGCATTGTTTGAGAAACTCAATAACCGCGTCACGCTCGCCTGCGGTCGCTAATTCCTTTGCCAGCGAAATGTTCACCTCGGAAAGCCAACCATCCTGCTTTCGTAGCGGAGCCTTGATCGAGATCATTAGATATTCGATCGCCTTTTGTTTGTTTCCTTTCTGAAGCTCGATCCGGCCAAGGATCGTGTTGCCTACGTGAGCAGCCTCATCATAACCAAGTGAGCCGTCGTCTTGGCCAAAATCCAAGATCATTTCGCGAGCGATCTTTCCTGCAGCTTCGAGTTCGCCGATCTTCATTGCTTCGATACCGATGTCCAATAGAAGCGAACGACGAACTGCATCTCTCGCGGTCGATCGCTCCGATTTCAGAAGAGCCAACGCGCGTTGTCCGAACTCGACTTCCTTGCGAAGACGCGGGAACTCTGGCGTCTCGCCCTCGGACGAGGTCCAGACCTCAGGTTCGTGATAGATGTTTTGCAATGCCACAAACAAAGGTAACTCGTTCGGGAGCCTTGTTGCTGCATCTTCGAGCAGTTTCTTGGCAGAGTCTTTGGTCGGTTCTGTCTTTTCCAGAAACTGAGCGGCGTTGACGATCACACGAACGTTGTCTGTGTTCGAATCGAGCTGTCTATTCCAAGCATTCTTGATCGCGATATGATCCGCCGAGTTTGGTTTGATGTAACTTAGAGCGAACGCGAAAAAGTCGGAGTCGCCGAGCTCGGGCTTGTTTTCGATGAACCAAATGCGATGCTTTGCAAGCGGCGAAATTGTGGTCGAGACCTTTGTGCGAGTGTTCTTTTGGCGAAAGATGTCGCTGTAAAACGTCATCAATTTGCTGCGCGACTCGGTGTCGTCAGGGTTTGTGACAAGCTTGGCCTCAAGTCGTTTAGCTTCCGCTGCGGTTACTGAGTCGTATTTGGCGATCTGAGATTCGAACAGACGTTCCAAAGCATCCTTCGGCGAGGCTGGTGCTCGACGAACGGATGCTTCGGGTCCTTTGACGTTCAGATTCGCCGATGTGTACTTCAGTTCCGGATGGAACGTTTCCATGGCTTTTGTGACCAAACCCCGTGTCGCCACGTAATCCTGAGCCCGAATTATCTCTCGGTGTGTAACAAACTCACGGTCGATCTCGATGATGTTTCCGTTCAGTTTGACGATGGCTTTTACCGTAACTATACCGTTGGTCGCCGATCTTTCCGAAAAAGACGCGGGATCGACCGTGACGCCTTCGGGAAGTTTAACGCGGAAAGTTTCTTTTATACGTCCGGATCCAAGTATGAGATCGTTGATGCGTTCTTCCTTTAGGAAGTAGGCTCCCAGCATCGGCGAGGAGACAAGATTTGAACCGTCTGGTGTGCGAAATGTACCGGACCTTCCGATCGTCGTGTAGCGTGGTAACACTACATCGGCTGAAACGGTAAATGGTTCTTTAACGCGAAAAGTATCCGTAACTTTGGTTACTTTTCCGTGTCCGTCTAGACCGAACATACTGAGCATGATCGGAACAAGCATTTCGGCAACCGAGCTGTCCTCGCCCAGCAGCGGACGCAGTATCATCTCGAACGTTCCCGTGTATGTATTCGAGACATTGACTTTGACGTCGCCATTAATCTCAACGCTCACGTCGGCAACGCTCAGCAGCAGGTTTCTGTCAGGTTTGTCGCCGTGCGTCGTAATAACCTCGTTTCGTGTGCCTGCAAGGAGTGCTTTCTTTCCAATTATTTCCTGAGAGATCAAGCCGAGCCGCGTGTTTGGTGCGGTGGCATCTGCGAACATATCGAGCGACGGAATGTACAAGATCGCGTGGTTAAAGTAAGCCGGCGTCGCGACCGATGGAAACCAGTCGCCGAATTCGGAGCGTATGAGCACCGGCTGGCTGTCGATGCCTTTTGCTTTGAGCATCGTGTAAATAAGCGTCGTGTAGTCCTTACAATCACCGTAGCCGTTTGCAAGAATTTCCGAGGCTTTGTTTGGGATCCAGCCGCTTCGATCGACCACCAGCGACAAATATCGGATGTTCTTGTTGACCCAAATATAGATCGCAGCGGCCTGCTCGTCGGGAGTCTCGATGCCTTTAGTTATCTCGTCCGCTTTTGCTTGGATCGCAGGCGTGATCTCTGACATCTTTGACGCCTCTTTCCAATAGGCGGCTCCGAGCGAGGCGTGATCGCGGAATGTTGTTGCCAGAACTCGCGGTGTCTTTTCCGAGAATGGAGGCATTGCAACTTCCATTTCGACCGCCGGAGTTTTCGGCATCGTCCATTTCCAAGTTCTGCGGCCATTCTCGGTGCCTAACAAGCCGCCCGTTAGCCCTTGAACGTCAGTGAACAGCTCCAGATCGGCAGGGCCGGTGACCGTGACCTCGGCACCGTTCCATTCGAAGAGTTCACTCAATACCTCGAACAGATCGAAATTTCCGGCGAAGTGTACGCGGCTTTCCGTTACAGTCATTCGCAGATTCACCGCATCGCCGACCGCGACGTTTCCAAAATCGATAGTCGCTTCCATCATCGACGAATATGACGGAGCTGCTTCGGCCTGTGGTGTGCGTCGCTTTGTGACCGCTTCGGGTTTAAGGTCGATACGCTTTCCGTCAGCCTTTAGAACGTAAAGGTCCGAATAACTGACGTCAAGAAGATCGCGATTGAACTCACGCCCGAATTTCTTCATACGAGCTAGCCCGACAGGATTTGTGAACCGATACGTCCAATCGATTACCTTTACGGACGTTCCGTCACGTGCGACGGTCGTGTTGCTGACATATCGCTCGACCTTGATGCCGAACGTGTTCGGCTCTTTTGGCTTCTTTGTCGCAGGTGCTGGCGGAGGCGGCGACACAGGGTCGCCGGTAATCGTCATGATCTTCTTAGGAGTCGGTTTGGGTGCCGGCGCCTTTTGTGCAAATAGGTTCTGCGAAGACGTAATTAGGCCGACTAGAAGGATAGCTACGAAACTGTGGGACATTAGCTTTCGGAATTGTCGAGACCGTGGGGACATCATAATGTTGTTACTGTTTGGATTGAGAACTACTGTTCGAATTGCTGCCATTCGCGGCGACTTGGCTCTGCGATTCTACGTCCTTCTGCACTTCTTCAGGTGAACGCCAGCCGGCTTTTCTAAGCAGATCGAGGGCGAATCTCACGGGCACGGCCATGTTCGCAGCTGTATTCTCGGTGAACACGCCGAAATTCACACCGATGACCTTGCCGGTTTGGCCGAATAAAGGAGCTCCGGAGCCGCCTTCGGCAGTCTTGGCGTCGTGGACGATGCGGTTTGCATCGAGGTCAGTAATGAGTCCCTGCGTTGTCAACGGTACGATCTTCATCGACTGCGCGAGGAAGTTAATAAGGTTTGTGCGAGAGTTACCAAAGCGTTGATTTATCGATTTGGCCTCTGCTTCGTCGACCATGGCAAGTAAGCGATCAGGCCCGCTCGGATAGCCCATCGTAACGACAGTTTTGCCGATCGCGGACGAAGCCTCGTCGGTTTCGATCGGTATCGATGGCAGATTGGCAGGAAGTGCGGCTGCATCGACGGTGCCAACAGCGATATCTTCACGTCCGCCGAGTTGCTTGACCTTCATCGGGAATGGCGTCGCTATATTCGGAAAGTAGATCACGAGGCGCTTGACGCGGGCACGGCCATTTCCGAGCTGCATCATTTGTTTGACCTGATCGTCTTCTTCCCAAGGCTGGACGACGTGGCGATTTGTGACGACGTATCCGCCGCCGACGTGAAAACCGGTGCCGATAAAATCGTATTCGATCGGCGAACCGCTGCCATCGGTCGTGATGCCAATGCTTGGCGGCATATCTTGCCGGCTCGGGTCTTCGTTCTCGGTCGGCTCGTATGGATTTGGCTTGAAACTTTGCGGATCGGCGTATCGCAGCACCTTGCCGTTTCGCTTATCGACCAGATCGTAAACTCCGACGATCAAGCAAACAGCGCCGCCGTATTCGACACGGAGATTTGGCGCGAGCGAGACCGTTTTCATCAGGTCTTTGTTGGTCTTTTCGAGTTCTCCAAGTTGATCGCCGGTTTGGCCAAGCTTGTCTTCGAGGCGTTTGATGAGATTGCTTTGTTCTTCGGTCGTCTGACGGCTGACGCGAAGCTCGCGATTGACCGCAAAGCCGATATATAAAACTCCAGTGATAAACGCTATGACGAGCACGAGCGTTATGGCCTTGGTCGTCCACGAGATCTCACGAGAAAGCTCGCGAACGAATTCGCGTAAGAACGCTTTCGCATCGTCGCGTTTGGCTGACGAAGCGGATTCGAGAGCGGCGTCCTCGATGAATCGCGATATGTGCGGTTGCTCGCGGTTTGTGCGAATAAGCGCAGATTTTGATTCAAGCGAGAAAAACGCGAACGAGATCTCGTCGTCAGGGATCGAGATCGAGTCGCCGTCGGTCACCGCGATAAAACGGCGGATCGGCTTATCGTTGATGACGAAACCAAGCGAGTCGTCGAAATCAACGATGCGAAACACTCCGTCGGCATTTTCAAGTTCGAACCAAACCCTTTGTTTATCAGCCTTGGGCGTGTGTATCTGCAGGTCGCACGTCTCGTCCGAGCCGATGCGAATGCGTTCCTGCGAGAAGAACTCAGTGCGCTTTTCGGTCCCGACGGAGATGTGGATGATGATACTTAGAGCCATCGAATAAATGGTAAACGGTTAATGGTAAATGGTAAATAGGAAAGATGTAAATCAGAATCTCCCGTTTACCTTTCACCGTTCTCTGTTTACCATTGTGTTATGGCTAAGCCAAAGTTCATCACCGATCGTGAGCAGCTCGAAAAGCTCGCACCAATGCTCAAAGCCCCGATCAACCGTCAGGTCTTCGTCTGCACCGGCAAATCCTGCAACGCCGTCGGCGCCCAAGAAGTAAAAGCCGAATTCGACCGTATTTTAGTTGAAAAAGGCCTCCGCCAAGGCAAAGAATCCAAAGGCCGCAACCCAATGGGCAATGTCCTCCTGACCGAATGTAGTTCAATCGGCTTCTGCTCGATCGGCGTAGCCGTAATGGTCCACCCCGACGGCACCCTCTACGGCCAAGTCCAACCGGAAGACGTGACGGAGATCATTGGGGAGCATTTGGAAAACGGAAAGGTTGTTGAGAGATTGGCGTTGATGGAATTGTCAGAACCGCCTGCGTAAGCGGGCGGTCAGTTCGAGCCAACAGAAGTGTCATATCGCGATGAATCGTATGGTTGATACAGACGAAAATTTCTATCGAGGTTTGATCAGTGACATAGAGATCGATCCGAATACTTCTATAAAGTATGGAATTGACTCAGATTATTCTCCGAAACTCCATCCAAAGCAGGTTCCCGGCAAATACTGGATCGACGCCAACGCCTGTGTGTTTTGCTCAGCCAGCACCGACGAAGTGCCGAATATGATCCGCCTTGAAGACGATGGAGTGAATTTCTCGGCCTATATCTTCCGCCAACCCGAAACTCCAGAAGAGGAAGCTGACATGCGACGTGCTATGGAAATTTGTCCTACCGAGGCGATCATGGACACAGGTACGGATTCTGTTTTGAAAAGTGAATCGGCTTGATGATCTCTAGCGGAAACAAATTCAACAATAGCTCCCCTCCTTACGAAGGAGGGGTGGCAGTTTCGGCGTCTTCTGCCGGAACTGACGGGGTGGTTTTTACTTGGCGAACCGAGGCATGCGGGGCATATTCGGTTGGTTGAGTTGGAGGCCCGAACCGAAAGTTCGCACGAAGCATATCAAGCATCCACTCCGTTTCTTCAAAAACATTCCTATTCTCAAACCGAACGACACGAATATCCTTCGATTCGAGATACGCTGTTCTTTCGCGATCCTGCGCTGCTCCTTGTCCGCTGAAATGTCGTGAACCGTCAAGCTCGACGGCTAGTCTTTCTGACGGACAATAGAAATCTAGGATGTAGTTGCCGACGGAATGCTGTCGAACGAATTTTCGGCCTTCGAATTTTGAGTTTTTAACAAGTTTCCAGAACGTGGCTTCTGCGGGCGTTAGGCTCTTTCTCAATTCCTTGCGAAACTCGCGCAAATGCGGGAGTGAATTGATATCGTCCTTTCTTCTCGTTCTCATGGTCGTGGTAGATAAACTAAAAACCACCCCGTCATTCGCTCAAAGCCGCGAATGCCACCCCTCCTTCGTAAGGAGGGGAGCTTTTTATCCCCGCATCACGCCCAATATCTCATCAACAACCTTCTTCGCATCACCGCTTTTCTATTTGGCTTTATCCTTGGTCTTGAAAGCTATACTTTCAAAGATCCGACGTGCAATGGAAACGTCGCTTTCGGATTTGCAGGCAGCAAACATACTAAGTTTAGTATATTTGCCAAGAACGAAGTGAACCTGTGTGGAATAGGGAAAGCCGTCTCGATGTTCTTCCTTAGCTACGCCGATGCGGGCGTCTTTTCCGTCTACTTTTAGATATTCATATTTTGTCTTGTCGGACCAGTCCTGAAAGTTGTTGGAATACATACCGTAATCGAACACGATCACGATACTTCCGCCATCATACTTCTCGACAAATGAATCGATCCCGCGAGCGTCCGTCTTTTTAAAGGACTCTGGGAGCGAAAAAGAAAACGAATCGTTCTCAATCTTCTTCCACTTTTCCTGACTCGACGCCACGCTGACAACAATCAGAGCAAGGAAAAAAGCCGAAATTAGTTTATTCATACCGATCTCCTAATTCCTCATCGCCGTCAGTATCTCATCAACAACCTTCTTCGCGTCGCCGAAGAGCATTTGGGTGTTGTCTTTGTAAAAGAGCGGGTTGTCGACGCCGGCGTAGCCGCTGGCCATGCCGCGTTTCATGACGATCTAGTCAATTCTCTTCCTCAAACTGATTTATGTGATACGAACCTTCCGGAAAGCTTGCGATCACCTGCAGACGACCACCGAGGGCGGCGATAAATTCCCTAAGCGTAGAAATGTGCATGTCCGAGCGGCGTTCGAACCGTGAGATCGCAGCCTGTTTTTTGTCCATCAGTTGTGCGAGTTCGTCCTGACTTACACCGAGAGCGTTACGCAGCTCGGTCAGACGCATCTCGCGTATCATCTCGTCGGCCAGTTCCGTTGCACGCTGTCTCGCTTCGGGGGACATTTTGTCACGCAAAATACTGAATGGTTTAGCCATTGTTAAAGCCCTCTTTTCTCAGTGTTTCCAGATGTTCGTCGTACAAATTGTCGGCAATCGGAACGTATTGTTCATACCATCGATTATTGCCAGTTTTGTCGCCGCCAATTAGTAGTAGTGCCATTCGTCTAGGATCAAATGCGTATAACACGCGAAACGGTCTTCCCTTGTGCTGAACACGCAGTTCCCGCATTTGCGAGTGTCGGGATCCGCGGATATCCGACGAATACGGATAGCCTAAAGTAGTCCCAAGCCGTTCCAATACCTCTATGCCAGAACCAACTGACGTTTGCTCGGCCTCATCAAGAGCATGCCACCATTCTTCAAACTCATCCGTATATTCGACCTCGCACTGCATAGTATTCCATTGATGTAATATCTAGTCAAGAAAATTCTACGCTCGCATCGCCGTCAAAATCTCATCCACAACCTTCTTTGCGTCGCCGAAGAGCATTTGGGTGTTGTCTTTGTAAAAGAGCGGGTTGTCGACGCCGGCGTAGCCGCTGGCCATGCCGCGTTTCATGACGATGCAGACACGCGATTCCCAAACGTGAAGCACCGGCATTCCGGCAATCGGAGATGCGGGATCGTCCATCGCCGAAGGGTTGACGATGTCGTTCGCACCGATCACCCAAGCGACATCGGTGGCAGGGAAGTCGTCGTTGACCTCGTCCATCTCGAAGACGATGTCGTATGGAATATTAGCCTCGGCGAGCAGGACATTCATGTGGCCGGGCAGACGTCCGGCGACCGGATGAA
>CALMPJ010000148.1 GCA_937871585.1 uncultured Acidobacteriota bacterium
TGATACCGATCAGTATTTCGCCATATGTTTTCGGTGTTTCGGGAGAGATCTTTTTTGTGGGAGCCGTGGTATTGGGCCTTTGGCATCTCGTCGAGAGTATCGTTACTGCAAAACGCAAGTCAGACAAGGCCGCTCGCCGCTTGCTGCTTGTCACCGTGCTTTACCTGCCGCTATTGTTCCTCCTGATGGTCATCGACAAACGCTAACGTCATGCAAACTGGAACCATCGACACGATAGAACTCGACGATACCGAAGAGGTTCGTCAAGGGCGTCTCAGGCCGACAGGTCCCGCTGGTGGAGGCGGCGGCAACGGTGGTGATGATAATGGTGGCGACGGACGTTCTTTCAATTCGCAAGGCGATGACAACCTCGTGACCGATGGCGGCGATGCAAAATATCGAATTCTCACATTCTTTTTGTTGATCGTGGTTCTGATGACATTTGGCGGCCTCGTCGCGGCCTATGTTGTTATACACGCGAATAATGTTCAAGAATGGCAGCCGTTCTCGTTGCCGTTTCAGGTTTGGATCAGTACGGCGATAATTGCCGTCGGAAGTGTTTCATATTTTCTGTTCGAAAGAAGTGCAAACGCAGGGCGGCTCGTTACAGCGCGAAAATGGCTGATGGCCTCGCTTGGAGTTACAGCTTTGTTTGTTGCCTCGCAGTTAGCTGTCTGGGCCGTGTTGATGCAGGCCGGATTTTACGTTCGCGGCAATCCGTATGCGGGATTTTTCTACATACTAACCGCGGTTCACGCGGTGCATGTGATCGCAGGAATCGTTGCACTTTGGTCGGTGTTCGTACGATTCAGAAAATTGGTGGTTGACGATGCTTTGTCCTCGCAACGCCTTGCGATAGCAAAGGCTGTCGGCTGGTATATGCACTTTCTCGCAATTTTGTGGTTCGTACTCGTATTTTTCTTAGGATTCTGGAAGTAAATGCAAGACTTGTTACCTGTCTTTCCGCATCTGAATGCCGCGTTGAATTCATTCAGCGCGATCTTGCTTATCGTTGGATTTTGGAACATTAAGAATCAACGTCGCGAAACGCACCGCAAGGCAATGCTAGGTGCAGCTATCGTCTCGACGATCTTCCTTGCCTGCTACCTGACACATCATGCGATCCGAACGTATATGTTCGGCCTCGGTCCTACGAAATTCACTGGCGAAGGCATCGTTAGACCGATCTATTTTACGATCTTAACGTCGCATACGTTCCTCGCAGCATTGGTCACGCCGTTCGTGATCCTTACGCTTTTTAGAGGGTTGAGAGGGCAATTTGATAAGCACAAACGACTTGCTCGACTCGTTTTTCCTGTGTGGCTATACGTATCGTTGACAGGAGTTGTGGTTTATTTGATGCTTTATCACTTTTTTCCGGCTGCTGGCTGATTTTCTCTTGTGATATCTATAAGCGAGTGTTATTCTTAGATTGTTGAAAAGTTGATCGCCGAGTCTCGAGTACGTCGAGAGCGGGGGAACCAGTTTCCGAAACTTTCGGAATGGGGCGAATCATTGAAATGAAGGGATACTCTTTCGTTCCTAGCCCGTCAGCTAACCTCGTAGGTGTTGCAAAGAAGTAAATTTATTCAAGTAGCTTCAAGCTCTACTATTTCAACATCGAAGACCACCTGTCTTCTCAAAGTAGAAAAGCCCCGTCGTTGTGATGGGGCTTTTCGTAATTGCGTCAAACTATTTCACTTGCTTGATCTTTTGTAGTTTAACTGTCTTGAGTGGAACCTTCATATCATCATCAACCTCGAGAGTCACTGGTCTGGCAGGCAATTTCACGCTGAAAAGCTCTGAACGCTTTGTAATATTTACGTCTTTTCGTATCACTCCCTTCGACGTCTTGATCGCCAACGATAAAGGGAATCGGAAGGCTGCGGGCACTATAGCATCTTCCTTTTGAGTTTGAGCTATCGACACGGTCAGCGACTGATTCTTGGCGGAATAGGTCGGAACGATAGTAATTCTCGGAGCACCAGACTTGAAAACCCACTGGTCGAAGAACCAATCGAGTTTTTTGCCTGAGGCTTGCTCCATAGCTGAGATCAGATCCGTAGTTCTCACATTGCCGAGGCGATGTCTGTTTAGATAGAGATTTACGCCGTTCCAGAAAGCTTCGTTACCGATCTCTTCGCGGAGCATATGTAACACGACGCCTCCTTTGCTGTATGTCACGGAGGAATCATCGAATAGCTTTTCAACTTCGCCGGCTCGGAGGTTGTATAGCCCATGACGACGATTCGTGACGATGTCTTTCATAAGGAAACTCCCGGCGTCGCTTCGGATCTTAGCGATGTAGTTCTCACGGCCAAACGCCGCCTCACGGTAAGCGGCCTCCATAAATGTTGCAAATCCTTCGTTCAACCACAGCTCGGCCCAGTTGTTACAAGTGACCAAATTACCGAACCACGAATGAGCTAATTCGTGCGACACAAGATCCGTTACAAGTGGTTTACCAAAGTCCGTGTCATAAAAGAATATCTCTTGATCGGCGTACGTAGTTGCAGTGATATTTTCCATTCCCCCGAACTGAAAATTGGCGACAACCGTTTGATCGTACTTGTTGAACGGGAACTTAACGCCTGTCAATCGCTCGAATGTGGCTATCATATCTGCGGTTCGATCGAACGCTGCCCTTGCTATCGTTTCACGTCCCGGATAGGTATAGAACGCCATCGGAACGGGTCCACGAGTATCGTCGATCCGCGAATACTCGCCAACGATGAAGGAAACGAGATAGACCGAATGCGGCACCGGCATTTTGAAGTGCCAAGTGACTTTTCCGTTCGATTCGTCTTTCTTACCGAGGAAATCGCCGTTCGCGATCACCGTTTGGTTCTTGTCCACGGTCAAGATCTGTTCGGTCGTCGCTTTATCACTCGGAAAATCGAATGAAGGGAACCAGTGTCTTGCTTCGTCTGGTTCTCCCTGCGTCCAGATCTGTGCGGAATGATCTTCATCGGCTTCAACGAAATAGATGCCTTTCTTCGGTGAGGCTGTATAGACGAGTCGGATCGACAACGTTTCAGTTGTACTATATGTTCGATCTAATTGGATCGAAACGGTTCCGTTTGCCTTGGTAACATAGTTCAAAGTGTTGCCCGATGGTTCAATCGTTACGCGTGAGATCTTGAGGCCAACGGCATCGAGGTTGACAACGTTAAAGTCGTTCTTCGTCGGCTGTAGGGTGACGGTCGTTTCTCCTGTGATCGATTTTGACTTCTGGTCGAAAGTCGTATTGATCAAATAGTGCTTTGCATCAAAATCATGCGGCCGATCAAAATTTGGCAACGACGATTGAGAATAGCTCAAAATGGCCGCTGTTAGTATGACAGCGGCCGTGAATAAGTAGCGCAAGTTAATTTGCTTCATGCGGTTATGGTTTCAGGTACGTTTTGAACCAGTCCAGAGCACTGTTATAGAAAAACTCTGAATTCTGATGCTTGAGGATCCAATGACCTTCATCAGGGAATACGATCAATTTGGACGGAACGTTTCGAAGCTGCAGCGTTGTGTAAAGCTGATAGCTCTGATCGACCGGAACTCGATAATCGATCTCACCGGCTGTTACTAATGTCGGCGTATTGAAATTCTTTGCGAACTTATGTGGTGACCATTTGTTATAGTTCACCGGATTCTCCCAAGGCATACCTTTGAATTCCCAATTCACGAAGTATATCTCTTCAGTTGCCGTAGCCATGCTCTCGAGATTGTAAACGCCGGCATGAGACATCAAAGCCTTAAACTTAAAGCGAGGGTCGTTATTGTGCCCTAAGATCCAATCGACCATATAGCCGCCGTAGCTGGCTCCTGCCGCACCGATACGGTTCTTATCGACGAATGGCTGCTTAATGACTTCGGCAACGCCGTTCATGATGTCAGTATAGGCTCGGCCGCCCCAATCAGCGGAAACCTCATTAACGAACTGCTGTCCGTAGCCTGTCGAACCGCGAGGATTTGGTGCGAAGACGATATAGCCGGCATTCGCGTAGATCTGCGGATTCCAGCGATAGCTCCAGCCGTCGTTCCACGCACCTTGCGGACCGCCGTGGATCAGCACGATCATCGGATACTTTTTGTTCGCATCAAAATTAGCTGGCTTGAGAAGGAAACCGTGTACGTTCTTGTTCACGGCACCTTTCCAATCAACGTCTTCGTACTTGTTGAGTTTGAATGACGCCAAGCCAGCGTCGTTTGCCGTTGTGAATGGAGCAAGGCCCGTACCGTCACTCGCGACCGAGAATATCTCGGTCGGATGTGTAACTGTCGTTGCAGCAAAAACTATTCGAGAACCATCGCGAGTTACGTTCAGCGAACCAGCGGAACCATAGGTTGCAACCTTCTTCACGTGTGTGGCGATACGAAGCCTGAAATCAGGTTCGACCGGAAGCGAGAATATCGGCGAACGCCCGCGTTCGGCGGCGGTAAAGTAGATCGTTTTGCTGTCAGAAGTGACGACAAACTCATCGACCTGCTGATCGAATCCTCGAGTTAACTCAACTGTCTCTCCGGTCGCAACATTCATCCGCATTAGCCGCGAACGATCCGCCTCAAAGCCGGGCGTCGCCATTGACCGATAGAGCAAGTATTTGCCGTCCGGTGTGTACGCCGGAGAGAATTCGTAGCCTTTGTTTGACGCCGTTAGGTTGCGTGGCGAACTGCCGTCAAGACCCGCAACAAAAAGGTCGCTGTTTGTCGAAACAGCTTCAACCTTGTCAGGATTTCTCAGATATACGATTCCTTTGCTGTCAGGTGTAAAGACATAGTCGTGGCCACTGCCGGCACCATACGGCGGAGCGTCGAAATCGCCAGGAGTTACGTCACGAGCCACGCCGCCTTTTGCTGAAACCACAAATACGTGCGTCCGAATGCGAGTTCGCCATTCGACCCAGCGTCGGAATAGTAACCTATCTGACACAAGCGCTTTTACCTTAGAATTCTCTGCTTTTTCGGCTTCTGCCTTATTGCAGTCGTCATTCTTACACTCAGGATAAACATCCGAGCCAAACGCGATCATCGAACCGTCCGGCGACCAAACGGGACCACCTGCACCAGTGGAAATATTTGTTAGTTGATCCTTATCATCGCCATCGGGCTCCATCGTCCAGATCTGCCCACCGGTCACGAACGCAATTCGTTTGCCGTCGGGTGACCAACGAGGGCTTGAGCTCGAAGACTTTCCGTCCGTGATCTGACGTTCCGTGCCGCCTGAAAGTCGTTTGACGTAGATCTGAGTCAATGTTCGGTTCGCAGCCTTGTCCGGAATGCCGACGGTGTAGGCGACCATCGACCCGTCCGGTGACAATTGCGGGTCGCCAACGCGTTTCAGGTTGATCATGTCGTTGACGTTGAACGTCTGTGCAAACGACACGATCGAAAGCGAAAATAGGATGCCTAGGAGCAAAAATAGTCTATTGGTCTGATGTTTCATAGCGTTGTTTGTTTGACGCAATTATCTCACAATCCTTTGTAAGAAAGTAGCGCTCGGTTACAATGCCGATATGCGAATTTTGCTAGCCCTTGCCATAGGCCTTTTATCGACGCAGATCTGTTTTCCTCAGCAAACCACGCCAACGCCTGAACTTTATTCATCGAAGACGATGTCAGAGCTGCGAGAACTTCAAGAAGCGACGTTGGCGAGCGACTATGCTTATCGACAAACTGGCTATCTTTCGAACAATATCGGTCCGCGCTTGTCCGGCTCGCCGCAGGCCGCGCGTGCCGTCGAATACGTCGCCGAAGAGATGCGGCGGCAAGGTTTTGTTGTGCGTTTGCAGAAATGCATGGTTCCGCGTTGGGTCCGCGGTGAAGAGCGTGCATCCGTGATCGAGTTTCCGGGAATGGCGGCAAACACAACGCAAAAGATCGCAATAGCCGCCTTGGGCGGCACCATCGCAACACCCGCGAACGGTATCACTGCCGAGATCGTCGTCGTATCCTCATTCGAGGAACTGAATGCTCTCGGCGAGAGCAAGGTTCGGGGCAAAATTGTTGTTTTCAACAATAAATTCGACACAGAACTACAGGCCGCAGGCTTTGGTCTCAGTGCATACGGTAACGCCGTAGGCTATCGGTTTGGCGGTGCAATGGCCGCTGCCAGGCTCGGAGCCGTTGCGGTTCTGGTTCGTAGTGCCGGAGGTTCGCAGAATCGACTGGTTCACACAGGTTCAATGGGCTACACCGACGGGGTTACTAAGATCCCGGGAGCAGCGATCTCATTTGAAGATGCCGAGTTGCTCGCGTGGCTGGTAAAGAGTGGAACTGTTAAGGTTAACGTCATTCTGACACCGCAAACGCTGCCCGATGTCGAAAGCCACAACCTCATTGCTGACATGAAAGGTTCGGAGAAGCCGGATGAAGTGGTGATTGTTTCCGGACATCTCGATTCGTGGGATCTAGGCACCGGTGCTATCGACGACGCGTCGGGCGTTGCGATGGCTATGTCTTCATTGGTTCAACTAAAGAAGCTTGGTTTCAAACCAAAGCGAACGATCAGATTCATCGCTTGGATGAACGAGGAGAACGGCGGCAGAGGCAGTGCCGCCTATTTTGAAGCCGAGAAAGGGAACTTGGCGAATCACTTTGCAGCGGTCGAGGCCGATCTTGGAGCATCTCGTCCATTAGGCGTCAATTACGCCGGAAGGTCTGAGATCGGTGCATATTTGGCTCCGATCACTGCGGTTCTATCAAAGCAAGGAGCCACGATGGTTCAGCAGCAAGGCGGGGTTGGTGCTGATATTGATCCTTTGACACGCGCCGGTGTACCAAGTTTCGCTCCATGGTTCGATCAGCGAACCTACTTTAACTATCACCATACAGCCGCCGATACTTTCGATAAGATCGTTCCAAAAGAACTTGCCGAAGGTGCTTCACTGGTTGCGGTTCTGACTTACGGTCTCGCGAGCCTTGAACAACCGCTGCCACGATAGTAGGGTATAATCTATGAACAGACCGCCGCCATATTTTCCGCAGAATCAATTATCCCCGCCAGACGAGAACCGTTACAAGAAGTTCAAGCTTGTTGTAGGAGGAATTGCGCTGCTGCTCATCGCAGTTCTCGCAGGTGCCGCTTATGGGATCTACCGATTGATCCTATGGCTGACTGCGTAGACGGATTTTGCGTTGAAATGAGACCAAATAGAAAGGCCGTCGATAGCGACGGCCTTTTTATATTTCCATTTGCAACTAACTACGGTCTGTTAGCTGGTTGAGCTTTGGGCTTAAGCGCCTCGATCGCCATCAATTTGGCCTGTGGCAGGAGATCAAAGCTCTTGAGCAATGTCTGATCGTATTCGTTGAAAACCTGCTGCGAGGTTTCCATACCGTAGCTTGCAGTGACCAACTCTGTACGGAGAATTCTTTGAACAAATTCTTTTTCACTGTCAGTTACCGCAGGTGCGATCTTATACTTTTCGCTTGCAAACTTCTTGTATGCCGAATAGATCTCGTCCGTGATTAGAAAGTCCGTTGGTTTAAGATCATAACCGAAAGTGATCGGCTTGTTAGTAAGCAGGTTTTCGAAGCCCTTTACGCGACCTGCGATGAGATCTAACGAGAATGCTAAAAGCGGATTCGTCATCCGATTTTGCACTCTGACGCGTTCCACCGCGATCATCTGAGGCTTTATCGCGACATCAGGTGTGATACCGCCGCCGCTATAAACATCGCGACCAGCGTCCGTTTTTGAGCCAGGTCCGGTAGGTGCAGCCGCCGGTGTGTCCTCATCCTTAAGACTGCCGCCATCGGTGAGGTAGTTGTAGAGTCCGCCGTTTGAATAATCCCTTTGGATAAGTCTGCCGGACGGCGTCTCAAACTTAGCGATGACGAGCATTAGCATCGAACCATCGGCCAGTGTAAAAGGATTCTGAACCAAGCCTTTCGCATAGGTTTTTTCGCCAACGATCAATGCTCGGTCATGATCTTGAAGAGCTCCAGAAAGGATCTCAGACGCTGAAGCGGAGGATCGATTCACGAGAACGACCAACGGCATACGTTCAGGATTTCTGTTGACCGCGACATACGGATCAAGGTGATCAACTTTGCGGCCGCGCTGCCGAACTATCATCTGGCCGTTCGATAGGAACGTATTCGCGATCTGAACAGACTGGAAAACAAGTCCGCCGCCATTGTCCCTTAGATCGAGTACCAATTGCTGCATTCCCTGAGCTTTCAGGTTCCGCATCGCGTCGACGAATTCACCATAGGTCGTATGATTG
>CALMPJ010000149.1 GCA_937871585.1 uncultured Acidobacteriota bacterium
AAGATTACGATGCTGCATCTGCCGGATTTCGGGTCGGGTATGAGGATGCTGCGTACTTCAGCCGCGACTACAAGCGACATTTCGGCGAACCGCCGCAGCGAGATGTCGCAAGGTTGCGAGGGCAGGCAGCGACTCAATAGGACTTCAAGTTTATTGTACGAATGCTTACAGAAAAGATTGTCATTTTGGTGTCATTTTGTAAGAATGGTGTGAAACCAACCAAGATCAAGGGGCTACAAAGGATGAAGTATTTTTCCAAACGCGGCGTACCGACCAATCTCGCAATTGTCATTGGATTTACGGCAATATTATTTGCGATCGTATTTTGGAGGGCTAGCGAAATATCCTCGCAAGAGGCGGTCGCCCAGCCGACGGCTTTAGGCCGGTTATATTTTGCTAGGACGGATTGGAACAATTTTGTTACGACATCGCTTGCATCAGCAAACAGTGACGGCTCCGGACAATCGACCCTAGTTGCAGCTGGTTTACCGCCGAACTACGTCGGGCAGCCATCTTGGTCACCGGACGGAACAAAGCTCGTCTACAATAGGGACAATTCTCTTTACGTTTACACTCCCGGCGGATCACACGTTGGACTGACCGCCGCAGGATTCGGGATCGCAAATCCGACGGTTAACAATGCAGGAAAGATCGCGTTCGAAAAAAGTTCGCAGATCTCGACGATCAATTTTGACGGCACCGGCCTGGTGATATTTGCAGCCATTACGCAGCCGACGCCGATCACTCCCGCATGGTCGCCGGACGGAACAAAGCTCGCATTCTCGAGCGGAGGTGACATCTGGACGATAAATGCGGACGGTACGAACGAATTTCGTGTGACCACCTCGGCTACGACTAACCGCGATCCGGCTTGGACGCCGGACGGCACAGCACTACTTTTCACCAAGAACAGCACAAGCGTTGCGTCAATCAACAGCAATGGCACGAACGAAATAACGATAACGAACGGAGTATTGCCGGCAATTTCAAATGACGGAACCAAGATCGCTATCGTTCGATCTTCGGAAGGCATATACACAATGGATGCCGCCGGTAACAACCAAATTCGAATTCTTGCAAACGTCAATACGGTACCGCAGCAAACATTCTATGGCGAGCCCGAATGGCAGCCGGTTTCGGTTGTTCCAAACACAGTCATTATTAGCGGACGCATCACGCGGGCAGGCGCGAGCCTAAACGGTGTTACGGTTAATTTGTCAGGTTCGGTTTCGATGTCAACAACGACCAATTCGCTTGGCGAATACCGGTTTGAAGGGTTATCTAAGACCGGTAGCTATACGGTACGGCCGAACCTTGTTAGCAATGTTTTCACGCCCGACGGCCGAGCTTTTTTAGATCCGACATCGAACAAGATCGCAGACTTTTCCGCCGGCGCAGTCTGCGGAACACCTAACTGTAAAGGAAACGGCAAGATCGTATTTGTACGCGGTTCCGATATCTACACTGCCAATGCTGATGGCACGGGCACCGTTAACCTGACGAATGGGACGATGGGCATCTGTGAAGAACCCGCGTATTCGGGCGACGGCAATTTCATTACGTTCAGGAGCAATGCGCCCGGAAACTATGAGATCTTTCGAATGACGTCAACCGGCGCAAATATTACTAGGCTTACTAACGCAGCCGGTACTGATTCACATCCTGTATTTTCGCCGGACAGTACAAAGATAGCGTTTGTAAGCGATCGCGACGGAAATCTAGAGATATATAGAATGAACGCTGACGGTTCGGGCCAAGTTCGCTTGACCAATAACACTATCCGCGACGGCGAACCCGCATTTTCGCCTGACGGTACAAAGATCGTTTTCAATCAAGGTGTTAACGGTAATTTTGGTCCGTGGCCTGTGTTTACAATGAATTCGGCCGATGGTTCCAACGCTCAGCAAGTAACCACGCCGGCAGTGAATTTTCTAGACATGACGCCGTCGTACTCACCTGACGGTACGAAGATCATTTTCACACGCTATGACACCGGACCCTTTACGTCGGTTTTCATGACCATCAATCCGGATGGAACCGGAGCGACTACATTGTCGCCGACTGGCTTTGTTCGTAAAGCGTCTTACTCGCCGGATGGTACTAAAGTGATCTATACCGTGGTTGGATTGAGCGGTCAACCAAATCGGCTGAATATCTTGACGTTGCCGGGCAGTTCGTCCCAACAAATTGTCGAAGGTTACAATGCTGACTGGCAGCCGCTGGCACCTGCGATCCGTAGGTCTCCGTTCGATTTCGACGGCGATGGAAAGACTGATATAGCGGTCTTTAGACCAAGCGAAGGCAATTGGTACATTCTCCGCAGCTCGGATCTCGGAGTAACACAAACACCGTTCGCCCTGAGTGGAGACACGCCGATTCCATCGGATTTCGACGGCGACGCCAAGACTGATATAGCGATACATCGCCCGTCGAATGGCGATTTCTGGTCTCTAAGTTCCATCAATGGACAACAGATAAACGTACGTCTTGGCGAAACCAACGATGTGCCAATGCCATCCGATATCGACGGTGACGGGCGTTCTGATTATGTTGTTTACAGACCGTCAAACGGCCATTGGTATCGCATCGGAGCTGCGACCGGAGCGACTTCGGATATCTGGTTCGGTGCCGCCGGTGACAGGCCCGTGTTAGGTGATTTTAACGGTGACGGCGTTGCCGACTCTGCGATCTATCGACCGTCGGACGGAAATTGGTGGTGGAGGAGCAGTGCCGACGGAGCCCAGCGAGCAACTCGCTGGGGCGTTGCCGAAGACATACCGTTGCCCGCAGATTTCGACGGCGATGGCAAGACCGATTTCGCCGTGTTCCGTCCATCAACAGGTGTTTGGTACATCATCAACAGCGGCTCGGGAACGTATACAATTCTTCCGTTCGGTATTTCGGGTGATAAGCCCGTTCCCGCCGACTATGATGGCGATGGCCGGGCTGACATTGCGGTTTACCGACCATCGGACGGCACTTGGTACCTGTTGAGATCGACCGCCGGCTTCACCGGTTTACGCTGGGGAAATGCGTCAGATGTCCCCGCACCGAACGCGTTTATCCGATAAACTTTGATTCAAGTAAAAGGCTGATCGCATCTACTGCGATCAGCCTTATTTCTATTTCAAATACTTATCGAACCAATCCAGATTCGATTGCATTGTGATCAAGTGCATTCGCGGCTCATTTGGGCTGTGTGGTTGCCGCGGCATCACGATCATCCGCGTCGGCACGCCTTGTAATTTCAACGCGTTGTAGAACTCGTAGCCTTGCGATATCGGCACGCGAATGTCGGCTTCGCCGTGTTGTATCAGCGTTGGCGTTGTCACGCCTTTGATGTTGAACATCGCTGAGTGTTTAGCGTAAACCTCCGGGATCTCCCACGATTGTCCGCCAAAATAGTCGGGCACAAACGCAGGAATGTCGGCGGTACCGTTGAAGCTCATTAGATTCGTGACCGGCGCACCTGCAGACGCAACCTTGAATCTCTTGGTTTTTGTTACGATCGTCGACGTCATAAATCCGCCGTAACTCCAACCCATTACGCCAAGCTTGGTAGGATCTGCAATTCCGAGTTCGATCACCTTATCGACTCCGGTCATCAGGTCTTCGTAGTCCATTCCGCCCCAATCTTTGAAATTCGCACGGCGAAACTCCGTGCCGTAGCCTGACGAACCTCTCGGATTTGGCCGCAAAACGGCATACCCTTTCTGTGCGAACGATGCAATTGGATACGCACCTCGTCCGCCAATGAAATTGTGGTTAAATACGCCCGCGGGCCCGCCGTGAATGTTCAGTATCAACGGCACTTTCGTTCCGGCGACGTAATTGTTCGGATAGGTCAAAAGCCCTTCGATATCGCGGCCGTCTTTGCTTTTCCATTGCACTCGTTCAGTCTTTGCGGTCGGTATCTTCGCGATCTCGGCGTTTACGTTCGAGATCTGCTTTGGCGAATATTCCGGCTTTTTGGCCACAAAGACCTCGGGCGGAGTAGTCGGGGTCTGCGAGGACATCGCAAAATCGTTGGCTTGATTCATCGACATGCCCGAGATCACGGCACCGACATTATGGACCTCGACGATAGAATTTGTCGCGACGATCAACTCGTAGAGCGCCGTTCCGGTGCCCTTGGCTTCGGTGAACACGACCTTGCTATCGTCACCGGTCCAACCAATAATTCCCGGCTGACCATCGTGCGACAGCGGGGCGACCTTAGCCGCTCCGCCATTTGCAGGATAGATGTTAATGCGGTTGCTTTGCGCCCAACGCGGCGGGCCGTCGCTTGCTGTGATCGCGATCCATTTACCGTCGTGTGAATACAATGGGCTTGATTCGAACGCTGAGGTTGCGACAAGTGTTGTTACATTGCCGTTTGCAACATCTACGATCGAAACGTCTGAAGTCGGCCAATAATCGACCTTTGGATCACTAACATGACTGAAGGCGATCTTCCCACCGTCAGGCGACCAGTCGAAAGCCGTTACGCTGCGGGCCATCGTCGTTAGCTTCTTGTGATCGCGTTTGCCGTTGGCGTCTTTAGCGACGGGAATTAGGTAAAGTCGCGACATCTTTATGTTTTCATCGATCCAACGGTAATCATTTCGAGCCCTGTCGTTCTTTTCCTCATCATCGGTCTTCGCATCGGTCATCGTAAATGCGAGCCATTTCCCGTCCGGCGAAAATGCGATGGCAGAAACTCCGGGCTTGAGATCACTGATCTGCTCAGCCTCCCCGCCCGCGGCACTCATTATGTAGATGTTGCTTCGATTGTCCTTTCGCGAAGACGTGAACGCGATCCATTTCCCGTCCGGCGACCAAGCTGGATTTGCCGAACTCTTGTCGGCGAATGTCAGTTGTCGATTTGTTTTCCCATCCGCCGATGCGAGCCAGATCTGCGATACATACTCGCTGCGATCAGCAGTCATTACTTCATAAGAAACCGTGTAAAGAACCATCGAACCGTCGGGCGAAATGCTCGTCGCTCCGATGGTCTTTGTCTTGAGCTGCATCTCCGGCGTCCAAACATTCGCTGATTGAGCGAAAACAGAAATCGAAACCATCAATAACACAAACAAACCGATCGCCGACCTTCTCATAATTGATCTCCTCAAATCTTTACCTTCGTTAATGTGAATTTCCACAGCATTCTATTCTGATTCTCGTCAAAAACATAACGCGGCTCGCTGACCGTCCAGTTTCCGAGAAACTGCCAACGGTCTACGCCTAGTTTGTTGAATAAAGGAACTGCTGTTCCCTCTTCTACGGCATCAAGTAACGCTCGGTTTCGAATGTCTACCTTCTGATCACCGCGACGTCCCGAACCAGTGTAATCGATCGTGTCGTTCGTCTCGCCGTACGAATCCGGAAAGCACGGATTGATCTTGCCAAAGTCGGTCAAAAGCGAAATGAGCACGCCGTTCTTCTGGTAAATGCCATGCTGTGCTCGATGAACATCGGACACCTCATCCCAACTATATGTCTTATCGATCTGGAAGTTCATACCGCACTCGATCTCTGAAAACTTTCGTGAACGAATTTCAGCCCCAAACTGCTTTTGAAAATAATTTGAAAAAAAGCGTTACGTTTTGGCCAATTTTGTCATTTATAAGCAGACAGTCAAATTGGGAGGCTAATTATGAACATTAAACGTAAGTATTATCACGTTGCCAGCATTGTATTGGTGGCAATGTTGATAGTTAACACTCTTTCTACCAGATCTTCGGCGGCGGAGCTTATCACGAACGGCAGCTTTGAAACCGGAACATTTGCGGGTTGGACGGCAGTTAATGCTGCAGGGTCATGGTTCAACTGGCAGACGGTCACGGCCGGATTTACCACGGGTTTTAATAATCCGGCGTCGCCGCAGGCAGGGCTGCGAGATGCGTTTCAGGGGGTCGCGGCCAACGCAGGAGGAACCTACTCGCTCACTCAAGATATCACGATACCGGCCGCAAGTACGGCAAGTATGACTTGGCGGCACAGATATCAGCTCGATAATGCCACCTTCTGCACCGGAACTGCATGCGGAACATCAAACTTTTCTGTTCAGATCATGAACACGAGCAACGTCCTGCTTCAGACGCTTTACAGCAGGAATGTTGCGGCCGAAACCGTCGTAGACACTGGCTGGCATTCAGGGATCGCATTGCTAAATTCCTACGCAGGTCAAACGATCAGAATACGATTCGTCTCATCTGTTACAGCAACCTTAGCAGGACCGGGCTCGCTTGAGATCGACGCGGTCAGCGTTCAGGCACCAGCAATTCCGACATCTGCAAACGCCACAGTAAGCGGCCGAGCATCGACCTCAACCGGCGTTGGCATTCCTCGCTCAACTATTACGCTGACGGACCAATACGGCGTTACGCGTCGTGCGATGACGAACGGTTTCGGGAACTATACATTTGGCGACGTGCCGGTAGGCGAAACGTATGTGATCAACATTGCCAATAAACAATATGCTTTCGGCGAGCCAACACGTGTCATTACTGTTAGCGACAACATCGCAAACCTCGATTTTCAAGCACTTTTCTAAGCGGCCTCCCATCCGCTTCTTCGCCCCGGAACTCCCACGTCCGGGGCTTTTTTTGAGCGACACTATCAGCCCTGCTCATACTTGACACAAGCGCGCGTGATGATACACAATTCTTACGCCTTTCCAATTCTTTGTAAGTTTAGCTGTAAATTTTGAGAGAAGTGACGCACACTTTTTTGCTCTCGGCGGTTCGCGTGGCATTTGCCCGCGGGCTTGGCTGTTCCTTGCATTGCAGAAGTTAAAAATAGGAGATCGCTACTAGTGAAAAAACTACTTGTAACCTTATCAATCGCGGTCGTCGCATTGGTAACGTTCGGCATTTTTGTCGATCGTTCCGAAGCGAACGTCGCCATCTTCACATCTAATTCGCAGGACAAAGCAGAGCTCGCCAAACAGCTCAGCCTAGACATTTTGCGTAATGAATCCTCGCAGCGTGTGATCGGAATTCCCGATGAATTCGAGATCAAACGAGTCGAGATCGATCAGCTCGGTATGGCACATACGCACGTTGGACAACGCATTAACGGCATTCCCGTTTGGGAAGGCGAAGCTATCGTCCACCTCAACAGCGACGGAACCTTTGCTCGCATGACCGACAGCTTGAGAGAAAACGTCAGTGTAAACACCACGCCGAACATCTCGCAGAAAGAGGCTCTCCGTTTCGCAACAAGTGCTTACACGGAAAAGGCTCGTCAAACGGGTTCGCCGATCATCGACCTATTCATCTATCGCGGCGAAGACCGTGATCGCCTAGTTTATCGCGTCGAAACACCACGTGTTGACGGCTCGAAAGACACTTCGGCTCCGGTCGCTTTCGTAGATGCTCACACCGGCGAGATCGTAGATCGATACGACAATCTCAAGACCGGAACAGGCTCATCTCTTTACAGCGGTACCGTAAACATTACAACCAGCCAATCCGGTGCGAACTTCTATATGGAAGACACCACGCGTCGCATGGGAACGTTCAATATGAACAACACCGGGAATACTTCGACCGGAACCGGCGGCACACAGTCGCGTTATACCGACGCCGACGACAACTGGACGGCAACCAATGCTCGTGCGGGCGTCGATGCTCATTACGGTGCAGCAAAAACGTTCGACTACTATCAGTCAGTTCACGGTCGCAACGGTATCGACGGAAACTACGGACCAGGGACGACGACGGCTGCTGCAAATGGTGTCAGCATAGTTGCTTCGCGTGTGCATTTTGGTTCGAACTACAACAACGCTTTCTGGTATCAGAACATGATGACGTACGGCGACGGCAACGGCACCACATTCTCGCCGCTCACGACCATCGACATCTGCGGCCACGAAATGACGCACGGCGTTATCGAGCGTTCGGCGAATATGACATACAGCCGTGAATCCGGTGCTCTGAACGAATCGTTCGCGGACATCTTTGGCTCAATGGTCGAGGCTTATGCAGACGGTGCTATCAGTTCGCAGACGTGGCTCATCGGTGAAGACGCCTACACGCCAGGAACTGCCGGCGACGCTCTTCGCAGAATGGACAACCCTAACGCGGTCGGCGACCCTGACCACTATTCGGTGCGTCTCTATCCGGGAACTTGCACACCTTCGAGCGGCAACGACTACTGCGGCGTTCATACAAATTCGAGCATCTCGAACCACGCCTTTTACCTAATGGCAGCCGGCGGCACAAATCGTGTCAGCGGAGTAACAGTGACCGGCATGGGCGGCACAGACGCGGCTCGCATTTTCTATCGTGCACTCACGGTATACATGACGGCTAGTACAAATTTCGCCGGCGCACGAACTGCGACGTTGAATGCAGCGACCGACCTTTTCGGCGGCTCAAGCGCGCAATACACAACGGTTGCGACCGGTTGGTGCGCAGTTGGTGTGGGCTCTTGCCCGACTACGCCAACGCCGACTCCAACCGCGACTCCAACTCCGACACCGACCGGAACTGAGCTTCTCGTCAATGGTGGATTCGAATCGAGCATTTCGCCTTGGGTGATGAGTGGAACCGGTGCTTTCTACACTGCGAACGGCAACAGCCCGCAGGCTGGAACCGGCTATGCGTACTTCGGCGTAAATAACAGCACGACCGGACAAACGTATCAGACCGTTTCGATACCTTCGACGGCGACTGGAACATTGACGTTCTATCTCAACGTAACCTCGAGCGAGACAACAACGACGACTCAGTATGATCGCCTGTTCGTCGAAGTTCGTAATACGTCGGGAACACTGCTAACTACGCTCGGCACCTACAGCAACCTCAACAAAGTTGCATCGACAACGGCGTACACATTGCGTTCGTTCAACGTCGCAGCCTACAAGGGGCAGACCGTTCGAATTCAGTTCAGATCTACAATGGACAGTTCGATCACGACGACGTTCCGTGTTGATAGTGCATCGCTCAAATAGCTCCGAGATCATCGGACATTAAGAAAGGCCGCCTTGATCGAGGCGGCCTTTTTTATGGAGTGCCGACACCCTTGTCGGCTTCTTCTCGTCGAAGCGACGCTAATTACCGACAAGAGTGTCGGTGCTCCAATTCCTACCTAACGTACACACTAGGCACCGATATGTCGCCAGCAATACCGAAGGGCCTGATCAAGACGCCGGCGGTCGAGCGGTTGATGTACCATGTCGAATCCGAAGGCCTGAAGACAGCATTGTCGAACTTACCGTCGCCATCGTAATCGCCGGGCGAA
>CALMPJ010000150.1 GCA_937871585.1 uncultured Acidobacteriota bacterium
GCGTCAAAATCAATCGTCACCGCTGCGTAATGATCCGCCGAATACTCGCCTTTTGCAACCGAAAACTTTGTAACGCGGACACAGTGGCCATTTATCGTGCCGGACATATCTTTGTTAATGACTCCGGACGCTTGATCAACCGTCAGGCCGAGCTGCTTTGCAGTTTCGTCCCATTCGTCGCGGCGTTGATTTACGACCTTTGCCAGGAATTTAATAAAGAAATACGCACCGACACCCAAGCCAGCGAATATGATGATCATGAGGACGATCATCAGCAGCATGCCTTGCCAAAACGGCATGGCCTCGCTTTTCAGGAATAATAGAAGCGGCACGGGCATTTGCGATGCTATTGCAGCAGTTTCTTGGTCTCGTCTTCGCTTTCGTCGAACAATAAGCTCACCGGCGTGTGGGTTGGCGGCAGATTTGCGGTGAACTCGCCGAGGTCTTTCTGCATTCGCAGAACGGCATCACGTGCTGATTCAAAGTCTTCTGCCTTTACTTTAAGGATCAGTTTGCCTTCTTCGTTCGGGATCTTGTTGAATGCCATTAGCGAACGCGGACGCACCTCGATCTTGGCACCTCGTTTCAGAAATCCCTTCTTAAACCGAACATCGAGAATGTCGCCTATCGACAGCTGAGCTTCTTTTACTCCGTCAGAAATGATGCCGAACAGTTTCGATTCGAACTCTAGCACGATGCCGGCAGCCGAAAATTTTGCGACACCGTTGATCGATTTTAGACCGTGAGCTGTCTCGGTCTTAAATGGAATGCTTGTAAATCCGCGATTCATAGGTTACTCGTCATCATAATCCATCGTGTCCGGATCGTCGTCGTCGTTGTTTGGCTGACCAAACAAATTGAGCCACAGCAGTCCTATCGCACCGGAAAACACGGACGCGATGAATATCGCCATCTTCGACGAGTCTATCATCTCTTGCTGCCCCGGGAATGCGAGATTTGTGATAAATATCGACATCGTAAACCCAATGCCGCCGAGCATGCCGGCGCCGATTATGTGTTTCCAATTCAGATCAAGCGGCAAGCGGCAAAGTCCAACAGTAACTACGATAAACGACACAAGAAAGATCCCAAGCGGCTTGCCGAATCCAAGCCCGATCAAGATGCCGAGACTGTTTGCCGATCCGAGCTCGCTGGCCCAATTACTACCGATCATAAGGCCGGTATTCGCCAGTGCAAAGATAGGTAGGATGATGAAAGCAACAGGTTTATGCAAGAAGTGTTCGAGCTTGTGCGACGGCGAATCAGCATCATCCTGCTTTGCGGAGAACGGAATTGTAAACGCGAGCAGTACACCAGCGATCGTCGCATGCACGCCCGACTTGAGCATCAAATACCACATTACCGTTCCGCCGATCAGGTACGGAACGAGCGACATAATGCGAAAAAAGTGATTGAAAGCGAGCAGCAGCAAAGCAACTCCGATCGCCCCGATCAGGTAACCAACGGCAAGTTCCGATGTGTAGAAAACAGCGATAACAATGATCGCTCCGAGGTCGTCAATAACGGCCAAAGCAACGAGAAACACCTTGAGCGAAGCCGGAACACGATTGCCGATCAGTGCCAACACACCAACCGCGAACGCAATGTCCGTTGCCATCGGAATGCCGACACCGGACTGCGACGGGGTACCGTTGTTAAAGAAAAAATGTATGCCGGCGGGCACTAAAATACCGCCGATCGCAGCAAATATCGGCAGCAGAGCCTTCTTAAGATCCGATAGTTCGCCGGAGATGATCTCGCGTTCGAGTTCGAGCCCGATCACCAGAAAGAAGATCGCCATTAGGCCGTCGTTTATCCAATGTTCGACGCTCAGCGGGCCAAGATAACTATGAAAAAACTTGACGTACGACGGCCCAAAAGCAGTATTTGCAAGGACCAGCGACACGATCGTGCATAGTATCAGCACGATCGCACCGGCACGCTCGTTTGCGAAAAACTCCTTAAATGTCGAAGTTAATCTGAAGCTTCTTCTCGGACTCATCAGCTATATTATTGAACGAAATACTGGGAATTACCGAATAAGGCAAGTCCGATTCTTGTTTACGAACGACGCAGATAGCGGACGATGCCGTACAGGCTGATCAGAAGCCAAAATGCCTCAACAACCGCCGACGGCAGATTGAATTCGAAATAAAGCGAGATCAATATCAACGTAGCTCCGACAGCATTCAGCATCGAATACTTCAGCTGCTCGCTCCGAACCTTGCCGGTCTGCAGCAGCACATACGTCACC
>CALMPJ010000151.1 GCA_937871585.1 uncultured Acidobacteriota bacterium
CAAACCTCGTAATCGACGCCATTCGTGATGCCGATCAATCGACTCGAACGCTGACGCGTTAGCCATTCAAGACCGTATCCATACTCGCTTGTCTGGATCTCTTGAGCATACCGACGAGAAACCGTAGAAAGCGTGTCGGAAACTTCAAGGCCCGCTTTCATCGCAGAAGCATACCGATCAAAACTGAAAGCGTTCTGTGCGAATTGCGACGTAAAGCCCAACGCAGGCAGTTCAGACATGCTAAAGCCGCCTTGATATGCCATGTTGTGGATCGAGAATACCGTTCGCGTCCCCTGCCAATATGGGTCGTGGTGGCGTCGTGATGCAAGTTCGACTGCGGCGAAACCGCAATGCCAATCGTTCAAATGAACGATCTGCGGAGCGTCGCCGATGCGCTTTATCAGCTCAAGTGCGGCGTGATTAAAGAAAGCAAATCGCTCGTAATCTTCGGTAAAACCGTAGATCGAATCACGATGAAACAATGATGGAGCGTCGATCAAGAACGTCGGCGAGCCGTTTGCTTCACTGTAAAATGCCTTGGCGTGATAAGGCTGTCCACGCCATGTGACCCAAAGGTCATCGATCGCCGCCTCCCACAAATCCTCGCCCTTTGTCTGCCAATAGCACGGCGTGATCAGCACGGCATCGTGGCCGATCTGCTTCAACGCCTTCGGCAACGCACCGGCAACGTCTCCAAGACCGCCGGTCTTGGAGTACGGAACTGCTTCGGCCGAAATGATGGCGATTCGCAAGTTAGGCTGAAACTCCCGCAGGCAAAAGATTTGTAAGCATCGACTGATTTTATCAATTGGCGCCCAAACCGTCCATTTGACTTTGAAATTCGCACAGGCTATTAAGTAACTACCGAACGACGCGTCGATATGTTCTTGCAAGGCCAAACTATTGGACCGTACACGCTGATCTCACGATTGGGAAAAGGCGGTTTCGGCGACGTTTGGTTAGCTGAAAAGCGTTCGCAATTCTTGTCGAAGCGTGTCGCGTTAAAACTGCCGCACGACGACCAAGTCGATCTAAAAACTATCGAACGCGAGGCACAACTTTGGGAAGCAGCTAGCGGTCATCCAAACGTACTTCCTATCATCGATGCCGAAGTTTACGACGGCCAAGTCGTGATCGTCAGCGAATATGCCGACGGCGGGTCGCTTGCCGACAAACTAAAGGGTGTCGGAGCTATTTCACACAAACAGGCGGCTGAGATCGTCATCGGCATCCTCAACGGTCTTGAGTTTCTTCACAATCGACAGATTATTCACCGTGATATCAAGCCGCAAAACATTTTACTGCAAGGCGACACGCCTCGGCTCGCGGATTTTGGCATCTCGCGTGCGATGCAGACAACCGCCGTGAGCTCGACGATCATCGGCACTGACGCTTATATGTCGCCCGAGGCTTTCGACGGCAAACGCAGCGTGCAAACTGACGTTTGGTCGGTTGGCGTTGTGCTTTATCAGTTGCTCAATGGCACGCTTCCATTTCCTCAAGAACATCCAAGCGAGCGGTTGTTTGCTGTCCTGACGAAGAACTTCGAACCTCTCGATCCGGGCATTCCTGTAGATCTTAGGCGAGTTGTGGAGAAAGCCCTACAAAAGCAGCCTGAGAATCGTTATTCTTCCGCCGCCGAAATGCGAGAAGCCTTGACGACGGCCACAAATCGTTCAAGCAGCCCGACAACGATGGCGACCGAGGTCATCGATGCTTCAAAAATGGCGTCAATGGCAACGATTTACACCGCCGAGCCAACGCCGCCTGACGAAACACGCCTCGTCGGTGTTGCTGGCTTACATACGCCGGACACACACGCTCAAGCTGATTCGGTTGCAACACGCGTCGAGATCGCAATTCCGAAACAAGCATCCCCAAAAGTTGACGGGGCGGAATTCGTGTCGGGCATGTCAATGGGCAAGATGGCCTTGGTGGCCGCCGGTTTGATATTTATTGCCTTCATTGTGTCAGTGATAATCGCCGGACTCTCTCAAGGACGGCCGTCAACCGCTAATTCGATCTACCCAAACAGCAATAATTCGAAATCGGCAAACAGTACCAATATGACAAATGCTTCGGCCGCCAACGCCGCAAATGCCGCAGCTAACGCTGCCGCAAGTGCAGCGAATTCGCTCACTTCGAATAGATCAGCGTCGAACACGGAGTCTGCTCGATCGCCGTTTTGTAGAGGCTATATCGAGGAATGGACGCGAGGGTATAAGGACCAATTAGGGCGAGTTCCGGGCTACATACCTACCTGTCCGAACGAATCTGATTACAAAGACAAGACTTACGAGGGCGGAAAGATAACCGGCTACTATCAAGGAATGACGTACGCGCAGAGCCTCTCAAAGTCGAACGCAAACAAGTAAAAATGCGGACAAGAGGCTCGATCTCCTATCCGCACTTCATAATTACAACTAGTCGAACCTAACTCTGCATCGACGCCAAGAACTCCGAGTTCTGCTTTGTCTTGCCGAGTCGTTCGAGCACAACTTCCATCTGCTCGACAGGCGACAGCGGATTGAGGACGCGACGCATGACCCAGATTCGGTTGAGGTCTTCTTTGCCGATAAGCAACTCTTCCTTTCGAGTTCCCGATCGTTGAAGATCGATCGCCGGGAATAGACGCTTGTCCGAAAGCTTGCGGTCGAGGTAAATTTCCGAGTTGCCGGTTCCCTTGAACTCTTCGAAAATAACGTCGTCCATACGCGAGCCAGTGTCGATCAATGCCGTGGCGATGATCGTCAAGCTTCCGCCTTCTTCGATGTTACGTGCCGCTCCAAAGAAACGCTTCGGACGCTGAAGAGCATTGGAGTCGATGCCACCGGACAGGATCTTGCCCGACGGCGGCACAACGGCGTTGTGGGCACGCGCGAGACGTGTGATCGAATCCAACAAAATAACAACATCACGTTTGTGTTCCACAAGGCGTTTTGCCTTCTCGATCACCATGTCAGCGACCTGAACGTGGCGTGTTGGCGGTTCGTCAAATGTCGAGGAAATAACCTCGCCCTTGATCGAACGCTGCATATCGGTAACTTCCTCGGGACGCTCGTCAATAAGCAACACGATCAATGCGACCTCAGGATGATTCTCGGTGATCGAATTTGCGATCGTCTGGAGAAGCATCGTTTTACCGGTTCGCGGCGGAGCAACGATCAAACCACGCTGGCCTTTACCGATCGGCGTCACAAGGTCGATAACACGAGCCGCGATCTTGTCGGCGTCGTGTGTGATCTCCATGCGGAGCTGTTCGTCAGGATAAAGCGGCGTGAGATTATCGAAGAAGACCTTCTCGCGGGCCTGCTCAGGGGCCTCAAAATTGATGGCCTCGACCTTGATCAGTGCAAAATATCGCTCGCCTTCTTTTGGCGGCCGAATCTGTCCCGAGACCGTGTCGCCGGTCCGCAGGTCAAACTTGCGTATCTGCGACGGAGAAACGTAAATATCGTCCGGACCCGGCAAATAGTTGTACTCAGGAGCACGCAGGAAGCCGAAGCCATCGGGCAAGGTCTCGAGCACGCCTTCGCTAAAGATCAAGCCGCTTTTCTCCGTTTGAGCAGCCAGAACTTTGAAGATCAGCTCCTGCTTGCGCAGGCCGGTCGCCCCCTCTATACCCATTTCCTTTGCGATATGCGTCAGTTCGCTTATCGACATATCCTTGAGCTTGGCGAGATTCAGCTTTTCGTCTTCGGCCGGCGGAGCGGCTTTTGGTGCATCTTCGGCAGTATCCAAAGCTTCGGATTGTATTTCGGCGGTGTCGCCATTGTTCGCAGCCGAGCGGCTCTTGCGCGAATTTGAGGTTTTTGTAGCCATTGTTAGTCTAAACTGAGAGTTCAGTAGTTTGGTTGTCTAATATGTAATCGCAGAATTCTTCAATTTTGGCACGGTGACCCACGGTCATCATTTCGCTTTGCTGAGTTATCAGTGAAGAAAATTGTATGGAACGATTGCAGTAATACCCGAAAAACAAGCTCTAAAGCTTTTCCACGAAACAAAAGAGTTAAGGGTATATTTAGGTTTTACAGTAATTGGAAAGATAAAGCAACTAAAAAGTTTATATTTATTTCGTCGCTTCAGATATCGCGTTCCAAATGTCATCACGACCACGACCGGTAGTTGACGAATGTGGCAGCAGCTTCGCCAATGGCATCGCGTTTCGAGAGACCTTCAAAGCCTTTGTAAGTTCATTGGACGACTGTTTATCCGACTTAGTTGCAACCACAATGAAAGGCTTTTGATTGTGAACAAGCCATTCGTATAGCTGCGTATCGAGCTTTGTCGGCGGATGCCGCGAATCGATCAGTTGAACACAAAGCCGTAATTCAGGGCTCGACGACAAATATTCCTCGGCCATCACGCCCCAATCTGCCCGCATCGTCTTCGACACCTTCGCATAGCCGTAGCCAGGAAGGTCGACGAAGTAGAATCCGTCGTTGATCCTGAAATAGTTGATGCACTGCGTGCGTCCGGGCGTGTTCGAGGTGCGGGCCAAGCCCTTGCGGCCCAAGAGCGAATTTATCAGAGATGACTTACCTACATTGGATCGCCCCAGAAAAGCGATCTCCGGCGTGCCGTCGTCGATCCAATGCTCGCGAGCATAGGCGCTTTTGATAAATTCGGCAGACGTGACCTTCATTATTGATCAGCCGCCGCAGCGATATCCGAACCTGTGCTGTCTGTTGCCCACACGGCCGCAGGGACGTCCTCGTCCAACTCGATGGCAGGCAGAACAGGACGCTCGATCGCGAGACCTAGAACTTCGTCGATCATATCGACCGTGTGGATCGTTAACTCGTCTCTGACTTCATCCGGAACGTCTGCCAGATCCTTCTCGTTCTCTTTCGAAAGAACGATCGTCCGCAATCCAAATCGATGTGCTGCGAGCAGCTTTTCTTTCACACCGCCGATCGGCAACACCTTGCCGCGAAGCGTGATCTCGCCGGTCATCGCAACGTCGTGTCGAACCGTTTGGCTAGTTAGAGCCGAAACCATTGCTGTCGCCATTGTGATGCCAGCCGATGGGCCGTCTTTAGGAATTGCGCCTTCAGGGACGTGAATATGTAGGTCTTTCTCTCGAAACTCGGCAGGATCGATGCCCAATTCTTCGGCTCGCGACCGAACACAAGTAAGTGCCGCTTTGGCCGACTCCTGCATCACTTCGCCGAGTTTGCCGGTCAAGGTAACGTCGCCTTTGCCCTTAACAAGCGTTGCTTCGATCTGCAAAACGTCGCCGCCAACCTCGGTCCACGCGAGGCCATTTACGAGACCGACCTCACTCTTACGCGCAATGTCTTGCTTGCGAAATCGGATCGTGCCGAGCAGCTCTCGAACCTTTTCGGCATTCACAACGACACGAAAATCATCCTTCTCTTCGGTTGCAACGTATTTTCGAGCCACCTTTCGCAGACACGAACCGATCTCACGTTCGAGGTTTCGAACGCCGGCTTCTCTAGTGTAATGACGTATCGTTTCGAGAATCCCATCGTCGGTAAATACAACGCTGCTGTCGCCGATACCGCTGTTCTCGATCTGCTTTGGAATAAGGTGCTGTTTTGCGATCTCATTCTTTTCACGTTCGGTGTACCCCGATAGATGCAATATCTCAAGCCTGTCCTGCAACGCCGGCGGAATTGTGTGTAGAACGTTCGCAGTCGCGATGAAGAACACCTGCGACAAGTCGTAATCAACGTCAAGGTAATGATCGCGGAACGAATTGTTCTGCTCAGGATCGAGCACCTCGAGCAGTGCGGCACTTGGATCGCCGCGATAATCACGACCAAGCTTATCGACCTCGTCGAGCAAGATGACAGGATTTACAGTACCTGCACGCTTCATCAATTGAATGATCTGCCCCGGCATCGAACCAATGTACGTGCGGCGATGTCCGCGAATCTCGGCCTCGTCGTGAACGCCGCCAAGCGCGAGCCTGACGAACTTCCGCCCCGTAGCTCTCGCGATAGATTTCCCGAGCGAGGTTTTGCCGACTCCCGGAGGTCCGACCAGACAAAGGATGGTTCCTTTCGGGCTTTTGACAAGTTGGCGAACGGCAAGAAACTCTAGAATACGTTCCTTTATTTTCTCTAAGCCGTAATGATCTTCGTTTAATACGACCTCGGCTTCGTTCAGATCATCGATCTCGTCCGAACGGTTTTTCCAAGGCACGCTGACCAACCAGTCGATAAAATTGCGGCTTACCGTGCTTTCAGCAGACATTGGCGGCATAGCTTCGAGTCGTGAGAACTCCTGCATCGCCTTCTCCAGTGCTTCCTCCGTCATTCCTGCACCGGTGATCTTTGCCTTTAACTCCTCAAGTTCTGCCTTCTCGTCCTTGCGGCCAAGTTCCTTGTGGATCGCCTTGATCTGCTCGTTGAGGTAATACTCGCGTTGGTGCTTGTCCATCGCCTTCTTTGTACGCGAGTGGATGTTTTTGTCGAGCTGCCGTTTTTCGATCTCAGCGTCGAGCGCATCGACGAGCATTTGCAATCGTTCCTGAACAGAAGTCGTCTCAAGCAGCCGCTGCTTTTCTTCAACACTTACGCGAAGCTGAGATGCCAACGAATCGGCTATCTGTCCACCCGAAACGCCACGCAAACTCGCGTTTAGCGCATCCGAATAGGCGTCCGGCGATACTCTCAAAAATTGCTCCACCTGTCCGTGGAGCCGTTGGAGAAGGCCATCCGTTCGATATCCGGACTCGTCAACTGACGGCACCACGCGAACATTTGCAATGAACACGCCGTCCTCGCCCTGATCGACCCGCAGGCTACGGCCACGTTCGCGACCCTCGACAACAACCTTGATCTGACCATTATCCTGACGCTGTGCCTGAACGATACGGCCGATCGTACCGACCTCAAATATTTGCGTCGGCCCCGGTTCATCGACCGAAGCATCATGCTGAGTCGCCAAAAATATCGTGCGGTCTCCCGCCATTGCGGCCTCAAGAGCACGAACCGAACTCGTTCGTCCGATCTTGAAAGCAACTTTTGTGTAAGGAAAAATAACAACGTCACGGATCGGCACCATCGGCAGGCGTTCGATGTCTGTTGGGAACTGGTCAGAAAATTCTTGCATAAAAAGTAGGTGTGCAATATGTCAATTTGCACCCGTAAATTCCTAAGATATGGCTTACAAATTATTTACTCAAAATCCGAGTCCAAAAGCAACAACTAACAGTGGATGCAATTGACCGGGAACTATGTTCGCTATTGCAGATTAGAAAGTACTATTCGCCAACAACTTCTAGAATTGAGCGTAAAAACACGACAGTTTTTCGATTGCATACCGATTACTTTTGAAATATACTTCCGACACCATTTCCGACTGGAATTTCTTAAGTAATTTGACGCTGTCACGTGCAGCACCCTCGACTACTCGCCTTAGTCTGCAGTTTATTTGACCGGCGATCTTATCGGAGAATATTTTGATGATCAAGAAATTTGAAAACATTCCGGTCATTGCCGGTTGGAAGAAGCTGATCTTTGTAACTTTGATGGCTGGTCTTTGGATGTCTGCTCCGGCCATGCTAGACCTCAATATTTCGTCGGCAAGCAATGCCGTTCCGAGTTCACTTGTCGCTACACTTGCACCGATCACGGCTCCCGGCCCGGGCACGATCGGTCCGCGGGGCAATGCATATTACGGTCCGACAAACACCGCTAACACAAACATCTTGCGATTAGACGTCTCGAACATTCCGGGAACGGCACCAACCGTTTCTGTATTCTTGAATTCTGCGAATATCGGAACAATTACGCTTGACTCAGCCCGTCGCGGAACATTACTGCTCGGTCAGAATGGCGGCAATGTACCAGTTGTGGTTGCCGGCGACGTTATCTCGGTTCGCAATGAATCAACTACGATCATCAGCGGCATTTTCACCGTACCGACAACGCCGACTCCAACGCCATCGCCCACAGATACGCCGCCTCCACCGTCGCCTTCACCGACTCCGCCATCGGTTTTAAGGTTTTGGGCTGAATTGAACGGGCCGGCGATCGGAGGCATAACGCCGCGAGGAAATGCTAGATATGATCAGTTCTCGTCGACTCAAAGAAATCTTCAGGTAAATGTATCCTTCGTGAATCTTCCTAACGGAACGGTGCTTAGCGTGTTGATCGGTTCGCCGACTTCTCTTCCAAATACGACGATCGGTACTTTTGTAATACAGAATCGCTCAGGCTTCTTTGGTTCTTCAGCATCAGGAAATGGTGGAACTCTTCCGGCTATTTCGCCCGGATCGGTGATAGCGATCCGGAACGGTAATTCAACTGTACTTTCCGGCACATTTGGCACAACTCCTCCTACGCCAACTCCGACTCCAACTCCAAACGGAACGCCAAGTCCGAGTCCAACACCAAACGGTACTCCTCAACCGGTGTCTGTATTTAGAGCCAATCTAAACGGAGCCAGTGTTGTTCCTCCGGTGACGACGCCTGCTCGAGGTATGGGAACCGTCGTGTTAAATCCTGCAGGTACACAGATAACGGCGCGGCTTAATATCTCGCGACTGTCATCTGCTGCAACGGCTGTAACGATCAACGGTCCTGCAATTGCTGGTGAGAATGGACCTGTTATTTTCAGTATGCTCGGCGGTACTTCGCCTACGAGCAATGCAGGTTTGTATCGGATCTTCAATGTGAATGCCGAACAAGCAAATCAGCTCCGAACCGGATTGTGGTATTTCAATGTGTCCACCGTGAATCATCCGAATGGTGAGATACGCGGTCAGATCCGATCGGCGAACAGTCTGGCAGACTTCACCGGCGACGGCGCAGCAGATGTTTCGGTTGTTCGAAGCGTAGATTCGGCAATTCCAAACGCTGCAAATCATTGGTATGTTCTCGACAGCACGACCGGAGCTGTGTCAATGCATACGATCGGCGAACCGGGCGACATCAATGTTCAGGGCGATTACGATGGCGACTCGATCACAGATATCGCGATGTTCTCACCTTCGACCGGCAATTGGCAGATCAGGTATTCGGACACCGGACAAGTGGCTAATCTGAGGTTTGGCACAGCAGGCGATATTCCCGTCGTCGGCGATTACGACGGTGATTCAATCAACGACGTCGCTGTTTTCAGGCCGTCTTCTGGCACTTGGTACGTTCTTCAAAGTACCGATGGTTCAGCCATGATCGCACGCTGGGGAATGTCAGGCGATCGGCCTGTTAGCGGGGACTATGACGGTGATGGACGGAGCGATCTAGCCGTCTTCCGGCCGTCGGCCGGTGCCTGGTATGTATTCCGAAGTTCCGACGGCTCATTACTTGCCGGAAACTGGGGCCTGCCGACCGACCTGCCCGTAAGCGGCGACTTTGACGGCGACGGTTCGTCTGATCTCGCGGTTTACCGACCATCTGAAGGAGTCTGGTACATCTATCGTACGTCGGATGGCAACGCCGGAATCGTGCGGTTCGGGCTGTTAACAGACAAGCCGGTTCCTGTCGATTACGACGGAGACGGCACAACCGACATCGCCGTGTTCCGGCCAAGCAGCGGTACATGGTATATCTACCGTTCGACCAACAGCTCGGTTGGTGTTTACAACTTCGGCCTCGAAACCGACAGGCCCGTACCGCTCGCGTACGCTCCGTGAACCAACTGTCCTGAACAAAAGGAAAAGGCCCAAGAAACTATGATTTCTTGGGCCTTTTCCAATGAATAATTGTGATCTAGGCGGCTTCCTCAGTTCGGGTAAGTACTTCGAATACTGGAACCTTTCGCTCGATCATTTCCTTAGTAACGACAATCTCGCTGACGTGTTTTTCGCTTGGCAGATGATACATCGATTCGAGTAGGATCTCTTCCATGATCATCATCAGTCCGCGAGCTCCGACTTTGCGTTTGAACGCCTGCTGAGCGATCGCTCGGATCGCTGTATCGGTAAATTTGAGCGAAATATTATCGAACTCGAATTTCTTCTGATACTGCTTGATCAACGCATTTTTTGGCTCAGTCAAGATCGCGATCAATGCATCTTCATCAAGTTCTTTCAATGTACCGACAACCGGCAGACGACCCACGAATTCCGGGATCAGCCCGTAATGGACCAGATCTTCCGGTTCGAGTTTGTTGATCGATTCGTTGTGACGCTGCTTGTTTGTTTTGATGTCGGCCTGAAAACCAAGTGATTTATTGCGAAACCGCTTCTCGACCACCTTCTCAAGCCCAATGAACGCACCGCCGCAGATGAACAGAATGTTCGTGGTATCCAGCTGTTGAAAATCCTGCTGCGGATGTTTGCGTCCACCGCCGGTTGGGATATTGGCGACAGTTCCTTCGAGTATCTTTAGGAGAGCTTGCTGAACACCTTCGCCCGAAACATCGCGTGTGATCGACGGATTGTCGTCCTTTCGGCAGATCTTGTCGATCTCGTCAATATAGATAATGCCGTGTTGTGCCTTTTCAAGGTCGCCTCCGGCAGATTGGACGAGTCGATTCAGGATGTTCTCAACGTCCTCACCAACATAGCCTGCCTCGGTCAAACTAGTAGCATCGACGATGCAGAACGGAACGCTCAGAAATCGAGCGAGCGTTTGAGCAAGCAATGTCTTGCCCGTTCCCGTCGGACCGATCAGCAGAATATTCGATTTCTGAAGCTCAATGTCCGAACGGCGTTTCGCCATTTCGAGACGCTTGAAATGCTGATATACCGCGACCGACAGCCGCTTCTTCGGCTCGTCCTGCCCGATCACGTAATCGTCAAGATGTGCCTTGATCTCGTGCGGTTTTGGGATCGAAGACCGAGCCGCCGTCGTTTCGTTGCTTTCGTCATCATTGATGATCTCGTTACAGATATCAATGCATTCGTTACAAACATACACACCGGGACCGGCGATCAGTTTGCGAACGTCATTCTGCGTCTTGCCGCAAAACGAGCAAGCGAGTAATTCTTCGGGTCTGCGAAACTGGCTCATAGGTTATGAGTTACTTGTCTCTGTGTTCAATAACTTCATCGATCAGGCCATATTCTTTTGCCTGCCACGGATCTAAGATACGATCGCGTTCGACGTCAAGTTCGACCTTATCGAACGACTGCCCCGAGTGGTGTGCGATGATCTCTGAGGTCATCTTTCGCATACGCAGGATCTCTTCGGCCATAATGCGAACATCCGTAGCTTGTCCCTGAGCACCGCCAGACGGCTGATGGATCAGAATTCGCGAGTGCGGCAAAGCAAATCGTTTACCCGGAGCACCGGCAGTCAACAATAACGCTCCCATTGATGCGCATTGTCCGACACAGATCGTGGTCACATCATTTTTGATGAACTGCATCGTGTCATAGATGGCCATGCCTGCAGTTATCGAGCCGCCCGGGCTGTTGATGTAGAGATTAATGTCTCGTTCCGGGTCTTCGGCTTCTAAGAAAAGAAGCTGTGCGACGAGAAGATTCGCGATCTGATCGTCGATCGGCGTACCGATAAAGATAATGCTGTCTTTTAGAAGTCTCGAGTAGATATCGAAGGCACGTTCGCCTCTCGAAGTCTGCTCAACTACCATTGGGACCAATGCCATACGGTTCTCACCTCTTGCCTGCCGTTTTGCTCAGGCTGTACTTTAGCTTTCTGATTATAAATGGTTGAAAATATGGCAATTGCCATCAATGTCAACCGATTCTACACTGATTTTCAGAAAAATCAAGCCCGAAGTTTTCCACAGGCTAATCTTTCTTCGCCGCTTTCTTAGCCGCAGGTTTCTTCGCAGCTTTTTTGGGCTTTTCTTCGGTCGATGACTCAGCAGCGTTCGCCATTGCAGCAGAGACCTCGTCAGGATCTTGCCATTTCCCTTCGACCACCTTTACTTTCCCGATAACTGCCTCGACTGACTTTCTCGTTTTGAGATTGTTCTTGATCGAATCGCTTCCGCCCTGTTTTTCGAGCGATTGCTTGATCTCGTCGACACTAGACCGGTAATATTCGGCCATTTTCGCGAGTTCTTCCTCAACCTCGGCATCTGAGACCTCAACTTTCGCAATTTCAGCGACCTTGTCCAGTAGCAACGCACCGGCGACATCGCGTTCCGCCTGTTGCCGCATATTGCCGTAGATCATCTGGATGAACTTTTCATCGAGTTGCTCAAGATTTGTCCCACGTTGCTGCATATCGTGAGCAAAATTGTTAAGGAGATTACGCGCCTGATTCTCGATGAATGAAGATGGCACTTCGAACGAATTGGCCTCGATCATTTTTGCAACGGCCTCATTCCGAACACGAGCGTCAGCGTCGGCCTCTGCCGTCTTCTCCATGTCAGCACGCAGACGAGTCCGGAGATCTTTCAGCGATTTGTAATCTTCGTCAAGACTCTGTGCCCATTCGTCATTTGCTTCAGGAATTTCAGTTTTGCCTATCGAATTGACCTTTGCTTTGTAATGAACGGTCTTTCCAGCCAAGGCTTCGGACGTAAAATCAGCCGAATACTCGACCGTGAACTCCTTTTCCTCGTCTTCGCTGACACCGATCAGATTGTCCGAGAACGAACGTTCGACAGCCTCGCTGCCAAGTTCGATCTCGATGCCTTCGGCAGTTATAGGCTGTCCATCGGCGTCGCCTTCGAAAGTACCGACGAGGTCAACGTTTACCGTGTCACCGATCTCCGAAGCACGGCCCTCGACAGGAATGAGAGCAGCTTCACGCTGCAATCGTTCATTGATAAGACTCTCGATCTCATCGTCAGCAACTGGTTTGACGCTGCGTGTAACTTCGATACCGTCAAATTTCGGCTCGGCGATCTCAGGCATAACCTCGACATGAACGTGCAATTTCAACGGCTCGCTACCGTTTACTTTCACAGTTTCATGATCGTCGAGATGCAGGTGCGGTTCGGCCAGCGGATGCAGGTCATGCGACTCGATCGCAGCCGCGACTTGTCCCGGAATCACTTCCTGAAGTACGTCGCTCTTGATCTCTTCCTTGAACCGCATTCGAATAACATCGAGTGGTGCATAGCCTTTTCTAAAGCCCGGAACATTCGCACGCGAGGCGTATTTCTGGCTGACCTTTGCGTACGAGGCCTTTACAACTTCGGCGTCGATCTCAAGGTGAATTTCCTTCTGTGATGGTGATATGTCTTTAACTTCGCTTTTCATCTAAAAGATAAAGAATATCGAAGCAGCACGTAAAAGTCGAATTAGCCTTCGTGTTCGGCAACCAATTCGCCATTTACGAAAACACGATATTTGCTCGGTCGGAATGCCGCAAGAAACAAAGGACGCGTCTTTTCGATCACAACTTCAGAATCGTAAACGCGGCATTCGTTGGACTTGGTCAATCGAAGCGAAAAGTGTGTGAAAGGATTGAGAACGTGGTCGAGCGAGATCTCGCCTTCGCGAGTCAGCAGTTTGGATTCTCCGGTCACGCCGATTCGGCGATATGCGACCGGATTTCCATTAACGACAAATTCGAATTGAGTGTCGTTCATTTAGATATTGGTGCCGAGGGCGAGACTCGAACTCGCATGTCTTTCGACGCTAGTTCCTAAGACTAGTGCGTATACCATTTCGCCACCTCGGCATAAATGGCAAGTAAAGAATCTACCGAATCCTGCCCCTATTGTCTAGCGGACTATTTATGCAGATACTTTTTATCGTATTCGTCCCACGACATATTT
>CALMPJ010000152.1 GCA_937871585.1 uncultured Acidobacteriota bacterium
CAACTCATTAGCATTGACAATGTTTCCGCTGAACAGTCGAACAGAATTTGCGGTGATACCGCTGGTCGCTGCATCGATAGTGAAGTTGCCGCCATCGGCCTGTACTGCCAAATTCGTCATTGGCGCGGTAACCGAACCTGTGCCCGTGTAGGTCACGGTCGTGCCCGTGGTAAAAATAACGAAGTTGGAACTCGCACCGTTGTGAGTCAGAGTTCCGTTATTGGTGATCGTCGTACCGTTAAAGAGATAAACTACATTAGCCGCGTTGAATGTCGCTCCGGTACCTACGGTTACATTCCGCGAAATATTGTTGTAGTTGACGAGCGTCGTGGAATACTGGCCAGTATGCGCCGCTGATGTGCTATCAACGAGAATATTAGGTGCGACCCCTCGAATGTTAAAGATCTTGGCTGCTCCTGAAGCTGCATTCCCAAGCTGCAGGTTGCCACTTGTAACGCCTGGGATTCCGGCTCCTGCTTGATTGCGATAATCAATTGCCGAAGATGCGAGCTGAGTAACTATCGTACCACCTGAAATCGTGATCGAGGACGTCAGTGACGTACCCAGATCGAAACTACCGAGCGTCGTCGAGGCATTGCCTACAGTGCATACCGTGATCGTTCCGCCGGATTGCGAATATGTGATCGCGTTGGCTGCGGCAGCAACACCAAATCTGCCCGTCGCGTTCACTGCTCCACCATCAACAACAACAGTACTGCCCGTTGAAAAGCCCATCGAATTGCCCGTTGCGGTGCCAATGTTCAAGGTTCCTTGAGTCATCTGCAATCTTCCGGCCAATGTTGGAGAGCCGTTTTGCCCGGTGACCGTAAAGTTTGGGTTGTTGAACCATACTCCGCCAGTATTTGGGATCGTATAGGCGGCGGTCTGGAAAATAGCTCCGCTGAAAGTATTTGAGCCGGAGAATTTAACGATTCCGTTAAAGGTCGTCGTATTCAAGAAACCAACTGCCGATGAAGATATGCCCTGCACAGTGAAATTAGTAGTACTGATCTCGAGCGTTGGGCTGGTAACGTTCACCAAGCCTCCGCCCTTTTGTATAGTCAGCAACCTAAGATCGGTGGTCGCACCGGTTCCGGACAATGTGTTGTTCGGAGTTCCGGTAAATCGAAGCTCCGCCCCGGCTGTATTGGCGTTGGTTGATAGATCCAGTGTTCCATTATTCAAGAGATCGCCGCCTACGCTCAAAATATGTCCGGTCTGAGTACCGGTCGGATTTGATTGAAAGGTTCCGCCCGCGTTTATAGTCACATCGTCGCCAACGGTAAGTGTTCTCGCCGTGGTGCTTTCAAATTGAAGCGTCGCACCATTTTGGATCGTGATCGCAAATGCATTGCTTGAATCTATTGTAACGGTGTGGCCCGTTTGGATCGTTACATTATCGTTAACAGTGGGAACAACGCCACCATTCCAGGTGCCGGGACTGCTCCAAAGCCCCGTTCCCGCTGACGTAATATTTCCTGCTGCCGTAGTCGCCTGACTACCAGCCAATACTGTGCTTAATGCCCCTTCCGAAATGGCATAAACCTGATAAAAGTAATTCGTGCTCGGCGTAAGCGGAGAATCAGCAAATGTTGTCACGTTTGCAGCCGTCTGCGTCATAAACGTATAGTTTGTGCCGTCAGTCGATCGATAGACAGCATAGCCTACTTCATTCGAAGCATTATCGGTCCAGTTAACATTCATCGAAGTTGCGGCGACACCTGTAAAATTTAGGCCGGTCGGCGCAGCCGGAACATTAGGCGTGAATACGTAACTCTTCAGCGCCGGAATTGCTGCGGTGTTCAAATTATTGGCTACTGCATACGAAACCGAATCCGTTGATGCCGTCACGGAAGCGAAATTAGTTGCCGCTCCCGACTGAAGCCCGATGGACGCACCACCATTTGTCGTGTTGAGGGCGACCCCTGTGCCGTAAACAAACCGGATAACGCCAGGCGTAGTTGCATGGGCAGACTCAAATACCCACATTTGGAACGTTCCGGCACCCGTATTTCCCGATGCCACACGCGGGATCTGCATATTGTTCCACTCAACAATAAGCTTTCGATTCGGTGCTGTTCCGACAACCTTATACCGAACACTTCCGTTCGTGCCGATCCACAGGTCATCAAAGTATGGCGCGATCTTTGGTGCGTTGGTTGTGGTATTGAATCCAAAAGTAGCACTACCGTTATCAAACTCTGTCGTAACAACCGTTCCACCTAGTCGACAGACACCGTTCGCATTACATGAAAACTGCGTGTAGCGAACGCCGTCATACCAAAAATCGAAACCGATGTTAGTCACCACCGAAGCACCATCGTCCGAATTTGCGGCGACAAGCTGGTTCGTGCCGCTCGACATATCTTCGAGTGCGGTCGCGTTATCAAACGTAAAGCCATATGAGGCGGCAGTTATGAGGTCGTTGCTAAAAGCCGTCTCAACTATCTTAGCTCTCGGCTCAACTGAACGAGACTTAATTCCAGGGAGCGTAGCGGACACCGACTCGATCGCAGATTGTGCAAAACCGCTAACCGCGAAAGCCAAAAATATCAACAAGAAACTCAAATTTGGAAAACGCACATGCATAGCAAAACTACCTCCAGCTAAGAACCCAAAACTCGGACGACCGAAGCAGTTAGTTTGACTGGTCAACTTCACAAAGTTCGGACGGTGGTTAACCCCAGTTTTATATTCAAGATTGCTCTAATACTACTTATGAAATCAGAAATTGTCCAATCGTGTCCTTTTTGTAAGCAATTACCCAGCAAGACAGCCACCACAAGCGATTCGGTGTAATGCCCGATAAACGATGTTGAGTTGTGAAAGATCGACCGCCAGTTGAACATCCGAAGGTCTTATCGAGTTTGTAAACTGGAAGTGACGGAAATTACCAACGATAGATCGGTTCGCGTCAAACTGCGGAAGGTGAATCCAAGACCTTAGGAAAGCTCTTAAACTTCGAAAACCACGGAGCATTCAAAATAGCTTGTAAATTCTGAAGTAGAGCCCAGATCATTCGCGAAACGCAAAGGATCCGAGCTCTAAGCTCATCTAACAGTTCGTTATCTTGCGGACCGCCCTATACTAACAACCCCTGGCACAAACTTGTACCTTAGCGGATCGCCAGAGGCGTTGCTTAGGTACCTTTCAGACACGCCATCTGTGAAAATGATCGACGCTTCACCGAGCGGAGCTCGTTTTGGTACGTAGAACGATAGCAGTACGGTGTGTCGTGTTGCTCCGCTGGCAATGACCTGGCCGGCAGGCATATCGAATAGAATGCCGATATTGCCGTTTGCCGCGTCATCGTAATTGACCGTCAACACGCCGCCGCCAAGCATCGACATTGCATCGAGACGAACGCCGCCATTCGCGATGCTCAACCTCGCAGGATCGAAATTCAACGTATAGCTGTACGAGTTTTCAACGCCTCGTTGATCGAGCTCGACCGCGATCGTCACGTTTTCGCCGTGTGTGGCTGAGCTGCCAACGACGCGGAAAGGAGTTTCGCGATCGGTCTCATCTCGTTGTCCGGTCGGATCGAGCGGCAGATCGGCAAATGGTGCCGCAGCGATCGGACCGCTTGCCGGCAGCCGTACGGTAGAGAGATCGCCGGTTATGTAACGACGCATCACCGTCACATCACCTGACGTCAACCGACCGTCACCGCGGCCAATGAATGGTGCGATATCAGCTCGTTGGAATTCGTTTATCAACGAATTTGCGACAGACATTCCCGCAACTAATCGACGCAGTCGCGTAAGATCACCGGAATTGACTAAACCATCCGGATAGCCGGAATTCGCGGGAACGCCGATGCAATTTGGCGACGAAGGACATCCAGCTACATCGCCTTCGAGACCCTGAGCGAATATCACAGTTCCATTAACATAATCAGCCGGAACCTCAATTCCGTCTACGTTATTGACGCTGCGAGGCGACGATGCAAATGTCACCGGCGTGTTGAACGCTGTTCCCGGCGTCGTCGTGAACGTCACCAACGCAACCTGCCGCAGCCCGGTCGCAAACGTCACGCCGGGATCGAGATCTACGGAAATGGCTACGGAACCAACTCCCGGCGAACCGAACGCGGTGCATCCCGCCGGCGGAGCTGCGCCGCAGCTTACCGACGAATATTGCAATAGCGACGGATCGAAGTTCAATGTGAACAGGAAGCTGTTCTCATTCCCACGACTCGCGACCGTGATCGGCACCGTTACGTTGCTCGCGTATGTAGTTTGTTGAGTGCTAACTACCGAGACATCTCGCGGATTGTCGTTCAAATAACCAACAAAGTTTGCATTCGTCACCGAACCCGATAGGTTCAAATATTCGCGCGACGACGGATCGAACACGTAACCGAGACACGTCGGATTCGACGGACAGCTTGGCGTTATCGAGTAATTGTCGTTATCGGGCAAACCTGAGAACGAGTATGCTCCCGACGCATTCGTTGACGTCGTCAGCGTCGATGAACCGTTGCTGAGAGTGACCGTGACATTCTCGAGACCGCCACCACCAGTGAATTTCGTGATGTTTCCGGAGATCGCCGTAGTTCCGGTTCCGGCGTTGTTGATCGTCAGAACAGCGGACGACAATCCTAGAACCGCTCCGCCGCCCGGCGAAGTAAGGGTCAAATTCACGGTTTCGCCGGTCTCGATGACGAGATCGTTACACAGCACCACCGCGAATGTCTTCGAAAGTTCATTCGCCGCAAAGTTTAGCGTTCCGCTTGAAGACACGTAGTCGCCGCCGCTACCGCATACTCCAGAATTAGCGGAGCCGTTCGAGGTCGCATATTGTACCGATACAGCATCACCAACGGCACCCGTTCTATTGACGGTGATCGTCGCCGAGTTGCCTTCGGTTCCGCTGTATGTCGCAGAACTGAATGCAAGCGTCGGAACGGTATCGTCATTAGTGATCGTTCCCGTAGCCGTTCCCGTTCCGATCGAAACATCAGGCGACGTAATAGTCACCGTGAAGGTCTCGGTCGGCTCGAAATTCTGATCGCCGTTGACGGTAATGTTTATGTTTCCGCCCGTCGAAAGTGCGGGAATTATGATCGATCCGCTCGTTACGCCAACATAATCCGAGCCGTCATTCGCCGAAACATCTGCCGTTGAGTAGTTGATCGTAACTGCCGTCGAGACAGGGTTTGTAAGTGTTACGGGGAACGTAAATGTCGAAGTACCGGCGTTTCCTTCATTCGCAGTAACGCCTGCGATCGAGGCTGATGAAGCGTCGTCGCTCGAGATCGTACCAATTCCCTGTCCATCGCTGATCGTGGCCTGCGAAGCACTCGAAAGATCGAATGTGAACGTCTCTGTCGGCTCTACGATGGTGTCCGGACAGATGCTGACGGTGACTTCCTTAGTGGATTCACCAGCCAAGAACGTCAACGTACCGGTCGCCCGCTGATAGTCAGCAGGAGCCGCACAAGTCGCTCCACGAGTCGCCGTAACATCATTTGTGTCATAGTTTACAGTGGCCGTTACTTCCGAAGCACCGGTCAACGTTATAGTGAACTTGGTATCCGTAACACTCTGGCCAACAAACTCGACGTCGTTGACGGCGATCGTCGGTTGGGAATCGTCATTAGTAATGGTGCCGACTCCATCGGTTCCCGCCGTTGCGTTCGTACCACCTGATACATCGAGAGCAAATATTTCGTTTGTCTCGTAGATCACGTCGGCATTGACCAAAACAGTTACCTGCTTAGTTGTTTCGCCCGGCAGGAACGTGATCGGTGTCGAAGGAACTGCTGTAAAGTCCGCTGCGGTCGCCGTGGCGAAAGCCGTTGCCCAGTTTACAGTTGCATTCAACTCTGTATTACCGACCTTTGTCAGTTCGAAGGAGAAGCTCGTCGTTCCACCGCCACTTCCTTCGGCCAAGGTGACACTGTTCGAGTTGATGACTGGAGCCGAATCATCATTAGTGATCGTTCCGGTTGCCGTTCCTGTTCCGATCGTGACTTGCGACGAAGTTATCGTGACAGTGAACATCTCGTTTGATTCAAACGTCGCATCGCCATTAACCGTGATATCGATACTTCCTGTGGTAGTGTTAGCAGGAATAATGATCGAACCGCTTCCGACGCCCGCAAAATCTGTCGGCGATGATGCCGATGCATTTGCAGTCGAGTAATTGATGGTAACCGCGGTCGATACCGGTTTGTCGAGGTTGACGGGGAACGAGAACGTCGTCGTACCCGAATTCGTCTCATTCGCTGTCACGTCCGTGATCGACGCGGACGCATTGTCGTCATTGTTGATCGTACCGACAGCTTGATTGTCAGAGATCGTCGCATTCGTCGGAGCATTCAAGTTAACGAAAAACTGCTCGGTCGGTTCCTGTGTATTGTCGCCGGAAATGTTGACTACTACGTTCTGCGAAGCGTTCGAGTTAAACGTCAATGTTCCCGACGTTAAAGAGTAATCGTCAGGCTGCGTTGCCGTGTCGTCGGCAGTGCTGTACGCAACGGTCACCGGCCAAACTTCTGTCGCTCCAGTCAAGCTGACCGCAAACGAAAGCGTTCCGCCCACGCTGTCGCCGGTGTAGGTAGCATCAGCAATTGAAAGCTGCGGCTGCGCGTCGTCGTTGGTGATCGTTCCGGTTCCGTTCGAACCAAGCACAGCATTGACGGCCGTCGAAAGATTTACCGCAAATGTCTCATTCGTCTCGTAAGTTGAATCGCCATACACGGTAACCGAGAAGGTCTGCGTCGTTTCCGCCGGCAAGAAAGTTACAGGCGTCGCGGTGATCGGTGCGTAATCAAGGGTCGAAGTCGCCGTAACATCCGCTGTTGCATAACTTACAGTCGCATTTACTTCAGTCAAGCCGGTCTTGGTCAAGGTGTAGTTGAAGTTGGTCGTACCGGCATTGCCCTCAGCCAATGTGACGCTATCGACGCTTATCGTCGGCGCAGCGTCATTATCCGTGATAGCGACCGTTGCCGTCTCGCCAACAAGATTGATCGAGGTTGCCGACAGAGCGACATCGAATTCTTCGTTCAATTCGTATATCGCATCTTCGTTGATGGTAATAACAAATGTCTGCGGCGTGCTGTCGCCGTCCGGGAAAGTAACAGTTGTCGTAGTAAACGGCCCGAAATCGCCCGGCGATGTAGCCGTGCCATTTATCGCCGAAAGCGTCGCACTAACGCTGCCGTCAGTTCCGCCATTGCGGTTTACTGTGATCGTCACCGTACCGCCGCTCTCGCCTACGGAATACGTCGGCGACGAGAACTGAAGCGTTCCCGCGGTTCCGCTCACAACTGGCGTGCAGGCCGAGAATTCCGAAGTATTTCCGCTCGGATCCGTCGCCGTCGCCGTCAGGAACGAACCTACCGCCGGACTCAGCGAAGTGATATCAAAGTTAACATCACCATTTATATCAGTCGTCACATTGAACGATCCAACGTAAGTCTGCCCCTCGCCATAGCCTGTTCCGTCGCACGTTACGTTACTGTAGACATCGATAGCAAACGTCGACGAAGGCGTCGAATTCAATGTGCCCATGATGTGTTTCGTGCTACCGGTCACCTCAACCGAAGAGATAACAGGATAATTCTGGAAATTGTTTGGTCCGACATCGGTATCGCTCGGATCGTTCGCAGTAACTCCGTCACCGCCAAGCCCAATACCAAGAAGGTTCGAACTGTTATAGATCGAGTTGCCGCGGATCGAATTATTGATCGCACCAACACCATCTACATTCACGCCGTCAAGTCCGCTATTGGCGATAATATTCCCCTCACCAGGCATGATTCCACCGATCACATTTCCGCTCACACCAACACTGCCACCGATCGCAACACCTTCGGCACCGTTACCGATCGCAACTAGACCGTCGGCTCCGACGCCAATATAATTGCCCTTCACAGCGTTGTTGGCCGTACCAGAATCGACAATTCGAACTCCAATACCAGAATTGCCGGAGATGACATTTCGAGAGTTCGGGTCAGAACTACCGATCAGATTGCCAGTTGAACCTAGCTGTATTGCTACACCCACAGCGGAGTTCCCTTTGTCGACCATTCCGCTAGCGTCGGTACCGACATAATTGTTGTATACGAAACTATTCTGAGAATTAATGCCGTAAAGTGCGACTCCACTTTGACCATTGCCGGAGATCACATTTCGACTTGCCTGTGTCGTTCCACCAATTACGTGATTTCCGGTATCTGAAGCAACTCCATTTCCAAGGTTTGGTTTGGTAGTCGTGCCGTCAACATCGATACCGACGAAGTTGCCTTCGATGGTGTGGCTCGAACCGCCAAATCCCATAAAGATGCCGGTTTCGCTAAAGTTGACGACCGAAAGTCCTCGAACGATCGAACCATTGCCACCGAGCGCGAGACCTGTGACACCAGGTCCGGCAAGCGAACCATCGATCTGGATCTTGATCACCGCATTATTTCCAACTGGAAGTGTGTTCGGCTGAGCTCCGCTCTGCGAATATCCTTCGAGGAAGATCTGATACGAAACCTGAGGATAGAAGGATGTTGGTTGGATTATATGCGGACCAACTCCAGGAATTCCAAAATTGATCGTCGTCGCATCTGAGTTCGCGTTAGCGGCGTTGATCGCCTCACGCAAAGTACATCCATTGCCTTCGCCGAGGGCAAGGCAGAAGCCGTCGTCGGTGTCGGCAGTAGAATTAACGACAACCGTCGCCGGCGGAGCGTCATCGTTTGTGATCGTTCCGTTTGCGGTTCCAGTGCCGATGGCAACGTCTGGCGAAGTGATCGTGACCGTAAATGTTTCGTCTGCTTCGTAAAGCGTATCGCCATTTATCGGGATCGATATCGTACCCGAATTGTCGCCCGCATTGATCGTGATCGAGCCCGAAGTTCCGTCAAAATCGCTTCCCGATGTCGCTGTTCCATTCGACAGCGAGTAGTTAATCGTTGTGTTTACCGAATTTGTGTTAGTTAGCGAGACCGCGAACGTCATGTTCGACATTCCGGTGTCGCCTTCGTTCAAACTTCCATTCGAAATGCTTGCCGTAGAAACGTCGGCACTAGAGATCGTTCCAACGCCAACACCGTCGAGGATCGTTGCACCCGTCGGCGTTCCAAGCGTCAAATTGAACGTCTCGGTCGGCTCTTGAACCGTGTCCGCACAAATCGTGATCGGGATCTCTTGGACCGTCACGCCCGGAGCAAATGTCAGTGTGCCCGAAACTGCCACATAATCGTCGCCCGAAGCGCAGCCGGTACCGCCAGTCGCCGTTCCTCCGCCACTCGAATACGGCACCGTCGTCGTCGCACCCGAAGCCACAGACAGCGTCACCGTAAATTTAGTGTCAACCAAACTATCCGCCGGGAATTCGACATCATTGATCGAAACCGTCGGTGCGGTGTCGTCGTTTGTGATCGCTACCGAGCCTATCGCCGGTGCTCCGAGCGTCGCGCCGGTTGCGGTCGATAAAGTAACGTCAAAGACGTCGTCGTTCTCATAAACCCCGTCGTTACAGATAGTTACGTCAAACGTCTTGCTCGTTTCGCCTGCCGCGAAATTCAAAGTGCCGGATGCCGATACGTAATCCGTCGATCCAGAACAAGTTGCTCCACCGACCGCCGTATTATCAGCTGTACCATACGCGACCGAAGAAGCTCCCGCGGCTCCTGCGGTGCGGGTTACCGTTACAGTAGCAACACCGCCACCAACATTCTCCGCCACCGAATAGCTCGCCGCCGAAAGCTGAACCGAAATAACCTCATCCGCCCCAATATCCGGCGTTGTGCCATCACGCGTATCACCATCAGCATCTGTTAATACGCTTCCAATAGGCACTCCCACATTCTCTACCGGCGACAACGTATACGCCGGTGACGCACGCAAGATATGCAGATCGGTCACAGAAGTGAACTGCGGATTCGCGCTAATTGAGTTTGCGTCTTGTGTGCTCGCAGCCTGCCAATTTGCAAGCGTTGTCCGATTGGTTACTGTCGTGCCGCTGACTGTTGCTCCAGCGTGTTGCGCGAAATAGTCGTTGTA
>CALMPJ010000153.1 GCA_937871585.1 uncultured Acidobacteriota bacterium
TGCCCTTTGCGTTCAGGATCTGAGCGGGCTTTGGCGGCTGTGCTCCGGACAAAGCCTGCGAGACGTTGCCAAGGTCAGTGCCGCAACTGCGACAGAATTTGCCGGTCTCAGGATTAGATTGGCCGCATTTTGGACAAAACATAAAGCAGTGGTCGGTGGTCAGTGGATCGTGGTCAGTTCAACTTAGCCCGTTGCCTTCTGGCCTCGAACAAGATTACGCCGGCGGCGACGGAAACGTTCAGCGAATCTACTTTACCGAACATCGGAATTTTCACTAATGTATCACAATTCTCGGCGACAAGACGATGCAAACCGGAGCCTTCGTTACCTAATATAAGGGCGGAAGGCTGCGTCCAATCCCAATCGGTGTAAGACATCGTCGCTTCGCCGCTGGTGCCGACGACCCAGATGTTTCGCGATTTGAGATCGTCGATCAAGCGATTGATATTGGTGGCTTTGGCGACCTTGACATGTGCGAGAGCACCGGCCGAGGATTTGGCGACCGTATCGTTGAGGCCGACCGCACGCCGCTCAGGAATGATCACGCCATCAGCACCCGAACATTCGACAGTTCGGATGACGGCACCGAGATTCCGAGGATCTTCGACACCGTCGAGAATGACGATGAGCGGTACTTCGGACACGTCAAGCACGTCGTCAACCTCGGAATACGTCGCCGAAGCAACGATGGCATACACGCCTTGGTGATTCGCACCGTCAGGCACGGCGACATTGAAACGCTCGCGGCCGATCTTGTTCCAAGCGATCGAGCGTTCGCGGCAAAGTTCGATGATATCGGTGAAGCAATTTTCACGGAGAGAATCGGCACGCAAAGCCTCAAGCACCGGTAGAACGCCGTAGATGACGTTATCAAAGTTAGGCGATCGCGGTTCAGAACGCTCGGTCTGGCGGTCGCGTTCACGGCTGCGGTCGTTGCGTTCGTTTTTGAACTTTCTCATAAGATAAGGAATTGAGTTCTTGAAAATCGGTCAAACTGCTCGGCGTTGCTGCTTGTCTCGCTTCGCCCAAAGCCTTTCTGGCCAAGCCCGGAACGAACGATGCCCATAGCTTCGCGGCGATGTGTTGTCGGCCAGACCGCCTCGAGAAAAGGGCGAACTTCGCGGTAGCAATCGACGAATTTCGCGTCTGGCAGCGAGGAACGGAGGCGTTCGACCAGAAGAGACATATTCTTCGCGGCGAACAGCGTCATCTCAGAGCCCAAACAGCGGAAGTCAAAGCCGGACGAAAGTACGCGAAAGCCGCGTGCGTCATCACGTATGTATATGTCTATAACAGGCTCGTGATCGGCGGCGGTCGATTCGTCAAGAAGCTTTGCATCGGCTCCGCGCTTTCGCTTTTCCATCATATCGATTCGCGAACGGAAGAGAGTTCCGACCACGATCAACACGACGTCATCGAAGTTCGCCGACGTAACATCGCGGGTATTCAGATCGACAAGGCCAATTCCGTTGTTCTCGAATTCGATCGTCGAAAGCCGAACATGCGGGAAATCGATCGCCAAATGCTCGTCGTGAATAAGCTGAGCTTTTATGCCTTGACTGCTGAATTCCGTGATGGCAGCATCAGCGTCCGAAGACTCGGCGATCCTTGAGATCGGCAGGCCAACGCCGCGTGTTTCGGCAGCCGTGGTCAGTTCGCCGCCGCCGGTTTCGCCTCCTGTTACGATGATGTTGAATGCCGGTTCCCAGTCCTCGGCAATGCGGGTGTTCGTTTGGATATGGACAAACGTTTCTAGGCGTTCGCCGCAATAAATGCAAGCCGACCGATCAGGCGCATTGCGACGATCACATTTTCCGCATACGACCATTTCGTCGGCCGAAAAGGCAATGTTCTCAGACTGTATCGCTGGATCGAATGTTTGTTCGTTTGTCATAGTTTGGCTACGAAATTCGCATTCAATTATGCGAGTTTAACACCAACGCCGCCGAAAGGCTTGACCGATTCGGCGTATGGTTGCAAACTGTAGTTTCATCCTGCGGCCTGAGAACGTCGGTTAAGTAGTTATGCACATCGATTCGCCAAGCAATAATTCATGGCAGTTGGGCCAACGCGACAAAGTTGCGGTCTTTATTGACGGCAACAATCTGTTTCATGCGGCCCGATTCCATAATATTGACATCGATTACAACAAACTGCTTCGTGTGCTGCTTGGCGATGGTCGATTGCTACGGGCGTTCTTTTATACTGGCGTTGATGCCGGAGCCGAACGGCAACAAGGGTTTCTGCTCTGGATGCGGCGAAACGGTTTTCGCGTTGTTCAAAAGGAACTCAAGACCTTCTACGACGGAACTCGTAAAGCGAATTTAGATGTTGAGATCGCCGTCGATATGCTCAGCCTCGCTGGACGGTACGACACTGCTGTGCTGGTCTCAGGAGATGAAGATTTTGTTTACGCGATCAACGCCGTCGCATACAAAGGTTGCCGTGTCGAGGTCGCGGGCTTTCGCTCGAACACCGCTCCGCGATTGATCGATGTTGCAGACTATTTTATCGACCTTGGTGACATAGCCGAGCTTATTAGAAAGGATGTCTCTCAGCCAGATCAGTACGAGATCCCTGCTTTTGTGCCGCCGGGCATTGAAGACCCGCGAACGGTCAAGCTCGATAACGAAGACGACCTAGACCAGTAGAAATGAAGACCTTCACGCTTGACGAAGCCAACGAACTGCTCCTTGAGATCAAGCCTAAGCTACTCGAACTCAAAACTTTGTACGCAGTGATCGGCGAATATAGATTGTCGTCGCGTAATGCGTCGCATTCGTCGCAATACGGTGGCGGAATGCCCGGCGGCAGCGATTACGTGAACAAGCTGTTCAAGATCGGACAGTTGGCGACAGAGATTGCGGACGAAGGCATTGAACTTAAGGACTACTCTCGTGGACTGATCGACTTTCCGGCGGAACGGAACGGAAGAACGGTCTATCTTTGCTGGGAAATAGAGGACGTTGGAGAAATTAGGTGGTGGCACGAGATAGACGACGGGTACGCCGGGCGCCAGCCTATTTAGGCATGAATTTTCCACAATGACCAAGTGGGCGCTTAAAAGTTCAGAAACTTAATGCGCTCTGCGCTTTAGGGTTGACGCGCTAATGTAATGTCTGATACTATCGCTTAGTTTTTGTAGCTTCGCGCAACATCGGACAACACAGTTAACCTATTATGAACTGCCCAGTTTGTGATCGTGATCTGGTAGCGACATTGTCGATCTGCCCTTCGTGCGGCGCCATGATGAATGACTCGGTTCGCGAGGAAATGGCGGTAAAGGTAATGCCGTCAGGAGACCTCGACCGACGAATTTCGATGCCGTCCGAACCACTCGCTCCGCCCCCGGTATTCGTCAAGAAGAATCCGTTTGCTGTACCGCCACCCGCTATCCGTGAATCTACAACGGCGGAATTAGCGGTTTCGAAGACGAGCCCGACACTAGTCGATTTTCAACCGGCATCAAATGTTGTGCCTGAATGGCGCCTTCAGATGCAGAATGCAGTACGTGCGCGTCGAGGAAGTGGTGAAGCGGTTGCTGCTCAGACAACGCCTACTCTGTTACGAACGAACGGCTCCGCAGCATTTAAGGCTCAGCCGATCGCACAAGAGATACCGGAGAATGCCGATCCGCGCCTTGGCAGCGCTCTCGACCGTATCGCCAAGTCGAGAAGCAGTTTTGCTCCGGAGCCTCCGATCAAAAGGTCTTTTCCACCGCGGGAGCCGGTAGTTGAGAAGAGTTACCCTTTCGGTGTGGTCGAGCCGGTTGCTTCGTTGCCAATCAGCAATACGCCGGAACGTAAAGCAACTGTAAACCAGTTACCAAGGCCGGCATTGGTTGCAGCTGTACCAGCCGCAGTTCCTGCTCCTATTTCGCTAAAACTTGATACGAACAAGTTGCCGAAGCTCGTCGAGATCACGGACGAGAATCCGGAAGAAGCACCGGAGACAAGAATCGGAACACCAAGATCTTCGCGCTTTGAATTCGCCAATATCAAGCGGATCTTTATCCCCGCTGAAACCATCGAACCGGAGATCGAGGTCGAAGAAGAATACGACGAGATCGAGGACCTTGCTCCGATCGGAATGCGATTTGGTTCGGGGCTTTTCGATATGATCATAGCGGTCGCGGCCAGCATGCTTTTGCTCTCGCCGTTCGCAATAACGTCCGGCAACTGGGCGGGCCTTTCGGGTTTGCTTATTCTGACAGCCACAGCAGCGATGGTCTCGTTCGTTTACCTGACACTTTCGATCGGGCTTTACGGTCGTTCGATCGGAATGAGGCTTTTCTCGCTTGAGATCGTCGACGCCGAGCGAAATGTTTATCCGACGATGAAACAGGCTGCTGCGAATTCTGCTATTTACCTGATTTCCGCGGTGTTTGGTGGTGCTGGATTTCTGACGGTTTTCTTTAATGACGAAAATCGTGCGGCTCACGATCTTTTGTCCGGAACGATCGTCGTTCGAGAGTTTTAGCTGGCAAGATAGTCTAATATTGGTCAGTACCGGCTAGTTTTCCGGTGTTGGCCATTTCTGTTTTTAAGCACCAATGAGTGAGCAAGCTGACAATGCAATTGAGAACCGAGTCAAGGCTGTCGAGTTGGCAGAAATCCCGCGGCGGAAGACATTAGCCGCAATTCGAAAAGCGGAAAGGCTTCTCAAGAATCTCGCTTCTGATGTCGCAAAGCACGGAGATGCTGATCGTTGGCGAAAGTTTGGCGAATTGTTACTCGCTAATCTCTCCAATGCTCGTCGTGAAGGAGACCTAATTATTGTCAAAGATCTTTATGCCGATGGCGAGCCGGAAGTCTCGATCGACGGCGAATCGCGGTACTCGATCAATGAGATCGCCGATTCGTATTTCAAACGCTACGCCAAAGCTCGAAATGCTGCCGGTATAATTGCCGAACGTCGAGCCGAAACGGAATCCGGTCTCGGTCGACTGCGTTCCGAACTCATTAGGATCGACGGTGCCGTTGAAAATGGTGACCTTGAATTCCTGCGGTCACTCACCGAGCGGCCCAAGCCTGCTCGTCAGCAGAGCAAGAAGACAAAGCAGGAGCAGTCTTACAAAGGCGTTCGTCGATTCGTCTCAAGCGACGGTTTCGAGATCTGGGTTGGCAAAAAGGCGACAGACAACGATCATCTTACGTTCCGAATGGCTCGTTCGCTTGAGACCTGGCTTCATACCGCAGATTATCCCGGATCGCATGTCGTGATTCGCGACTCTGGCAAGAAAACGGTGCCTGAAAGAACTCTGGTTGAGGCGGCTCAACTTGCTGCTTTCTACAGCAATGCGCGTGAACACGGCAGAGTATCGGTGCGATACACTCAACGGAAATTTGTCCACAAACCCAAGAAGGCTCCTGCCGGCATGGTGAGTCTGTCGAGTTTCAAAACCGTACTTGTTGAGCCGGGCGTCAACGTTAAGCTCCGGGAGTAGGCGATTCGGCGATGACCTTGTCGACGGTTTGTTTCATCGTATTGATGACTTTCTCGCCGCCGCCGAGGAATACACCTCGTAATCTGCCTTGCCTGTCGATGAGGATCGTTTGCGGGACGCCTTCGAACTTGTTTAGCTTATAGAATTCGCCAACGGTTTCGTTCGAAATGCGAAACAGCTCATAATTCAACCTCATTTTGGCCGCAAACTTTTTTATGTCCTCAACGCTCTCGGGATTTCCGTTGCCGTCGCCGACGTCGAGTCCAAGGACCTGAAATCCTGCATCTCGGTATTTGCTGTGCAACTCGACCAGATGCGGCATCTCCGAACGACAAGGCCCGCACCAGGTTGCCCACAGATTCAGAAGCAGAATGTTGCCCTTTCGATCCGCAGCTTTGATCTTTGTTCCGTCGAGTTGTTCGAGCGGAGCATTTGCGATCGCCGAATTTAGCAACGGGTACTGAGATGAATCAGCTACCGCAGGTTTTGTATTCGACGCGGCATTATTCGCCGGCTTGTCGGATACAGAGCTATCGCCGCAACCGCCGATGATCAAGCCAAATGCAGCAAATGTGACAATGCAGATCAATCTATTTAGTTTGCTAATCATGTATAAAACCTAACGTATATCTTTGAGCCGCAACACCAAAAGCGTCGCGATCAAGAACATTCCAAACATTAACATCAATACGAATTGGTTCAAAATTTCGTTCATCCACGGATGAAGGAAAGTGATGTAATTTCCCAGCGATGTCGGTAGTTTCTTTGCCGTCGGTATCGCCGGTGGTTCTCCGAGCGTTGGGAAACTTGGCGATTCGCCTCGATTTACTGCGGCCTTTAGATCGTCGATCTTTTTCTGAGACGACTTGCGATAGTCTTCCAGATCCTTTCGAGCGTCGGCGATCAGCTTGTCATTCTCCGATTCGACGCTGTTGAACAAGCCCTGTCCTTTCGTCGGGCCGCTTGCCGCCGAGCCTTCGGGTTCGAGCGTGTCGAGCGTCGAATATCGCTTCATCGTGTCGAACGACCAGGCGGCCGGTATGAACATTCCCGCCGGTTTTGAAATTCCGGTCGGCACTCCGAATATTCCCGATAACAATATCTGCGGTATAAGTATTAGCGGCACCATGCTCGTCGCCATCTCTGATGTCTTGACGAGAGCCGAAACTAACAGTCCGAGTGCGATGCCGACGCTGCTTGTCAGGAGCATCGCCCAGAACTGCGGAATTCCGGCAAACTCGCCCGGCAGCGGCATCATTCCTGTAATGTCAAAGAACTTGAGCGGCACGAACAGCAACACGCATTGAACCGCCACAATAAACCCAAGCACCGTCATCTTCGACGCGACATACGGAAACAAGCCGAGATTGACCATTCGTTCGCGTGTGTAAACGGGCTTTTCGCGAATGATCTCACGGGCAGAAACGCTCGTCCCGAACCAGATAGACACCAACGCGAGAACAAAGTAGCCGAGGTCGCGAGGCAGATCGTTTCCGAGGGCAAAGAACGTCAACAACGCGATCAGCGGAGCCTGTGCCATCAGGATGAACAGCGTCATCTTGTCCTTGAGCAGCACCTCGAAGTAGCGTCGCGACAGCGTCAGCCACTGACGAATTCCGCCGCCGATGCCTAGGCCGCTGCGTCGGCTCGAGCCTGTCGCTCCGGCTGCGTTCAATGACGCTTGCGGCTTTGCGACAAACTTAGCGTACTGCGGCGAAGCAGCGTACTTCGCACGCCAATCGTCTGCCGTCGTTTCGGTCAATTCGCGTCGCACGTGCTCGCCGCTCTTTCTAACACCGGCTTCGACCGGTGCTTCTAGTTTGTCAAATAGCTCCTTAAAATTCGCAGCACCGAGATGCGATAACGCCTCGTGCGGTGGGCCGTAATATACCAAGCGACCGCGCATCAGGACGACGATCTTGTCGAACAGCTTCACGTTCTCCATCGCGTGCGTCGTCAAGACTACAGTTCGTCCGGACTCCGCGATCTGTCGGAACAGACGCATTATCTTCTCTTCCGTTCCGGGATCGAGACCCGATGTCGGCTCGTCCAAGAAGATGATCGACGGCTTTGTGATCAGCTCGACCGCGATCGAAACTCGCTTGCGTTGTCCGCCCGAAAGCTGGCTGATCGGCACGTCGCGGCGTTCGGTCAGGCCGGTCACGTCTAACACTTCATCGATCGTTCGATCGACCTCGTCGTTCGTTACATCTCGCGACAGTCGCAATTTCGCGACGTAATAGAGCGTTCGATAGACCGTCAATTCGCGGTGAATAATGTCGTCCTGCGGCACGTAGCCGATCGATTGTTTGATCGAATCGAGATGCCGGTACAGGTCGAGATCGTTGACGAAAACATTGCCCGAACTCGCCGGCCGCATTCCGTTCAACGCGTCCATTAGCGTCGATTTTCCGGCTCCCGAAGGGCCGAGCAGTCCGACAAATTCGTTCGGCTGAATTGTCAGCGAAATATTGTCGAGCAATCTCAGCTTGCCGCCATTAACGTCTTTCGTTATCGCAACGGCATCGATACGAGTTTTCGAACGCGAATCGAAAACGCCTATGCTGCCGGCGGCATCGACCTTTATCTCGAACGAGCCGATCCGTATGACATCGCCTCGAGCAACCGAAGAGCGAGACACGCGATTGCCATTCAGATAAACGCCATTCGTTGAGCCAAGGTCATCGATCACCGTCTCATTGCCTGATCGCAGCAAACGAGCGTGTCTCGATGATATCTGTAGACCGTCGAGCGTGATGTCGTTGTCCGGACCGCGGCCGATCGTGAGTTCTTTGCGGTCGCCGAACGCGAGCGACATTAGCAGTTGCGAACTCGGTGCCGAGCCGGGCAACGACATTTGGCCACTGTCGGCTTTGAAGACCATCGTCCGGTTTCGCGGTTCTTCGTCTAGGACACGTTGGCCCGCGAGTTCTGCGCCTTCGGGCGGACGAAGCTGTGGCGAATCAAACCTGATGACCGGGCCGCCGATGCCAAACCTTACTCGATCGTCGTGATACAACGGCGTCGGTGCGGCGATCCGCTGTTCGTTTACGAAAGTGCCGTTAAAGCTACCGTTGTCTTCGACGATGAACTGGCCGCCTTCGAGCCTGATCGAAGCGTGGCGTCGCGAGACCATAGCCAAAGTTGGAGAGAACGCTGCTTCACAGCTTGGTTCGCGACCGAAGAAGACCGGAGTTGACGCTAATTGGAGGTATGGCCGTTGCGGTTCATCTTCGAAGTGCAGAACAGCCGAGACTGCTTTCGCCGGAGGATTGGGAGCGACCGGTGGTGGAGCCGCCGGTGTTGGGGCAACTGGCGGTGCGACTGGTGTTGGCTCAATTGCCTTTGGTGCGATCGAGTCGGTGATCACCTCGAACCAAACTATGCTCACCTGCGGGCCGTCCTGACCGAACTGCAGCGTTTGACCCGCTCGTACACGGACGGGCTGGCTAATTCGAGCGCCGTCCAAATACGTTCCGTAGCTTGAGCCGAGATCGACGATGTACCATTTGCCGTCGTCCCAGCGAAGCTCTGCGTGGCTGCGCGAAACCATCGGGTACCGTTCGCTTTCGAACACGATCTGGCAAACGGAGGTTTCGCGCCCGACGCGTATAACAGTCGCTTCGAACGAAAGCTCCTCAGCACCAAGGCCGCCGGTGGTTTCTTGCAAAATGATCTTCATCGGTCAGGAATCAATAGCTTACCATTTTGTGAGAATTCGGCTTAGCAGAAGAGGGGGCCTGAGGTCGAAAAGTAAGAAGACCGAGTCATCCGGTCGCCTCGCCGAACACCTAATTCATTGAATTCATTGCATTTCTATCAATCTACACGCCCTCAACGGTCTCTGCGTTGATAATTTCTTGCTCCTACGCGTTTCGCCCGTGTTCCAGCGTCGTTCGGAACGTGTAACCGACTGTGTTTATTGAACTTATCTCCATGAGACATTCAGTTTTCACTGTTTTTAAAAAAAATATTTCAGGACAAGACGGACATTCTCAAAATCTGCGATCTAATGTCCGCGCCGTTCTTTCTGTCCGCAGCTTTTTTGCTGTCCACACTGTCCGCGTAATGTTTCATGGATGCTTTCCAAGTGGAACGCCATTTCTCCTCCAATACTGATAAGCCTATGTTTGGCAATGATTTACGGTAGAAATTGCCCATCGATCGTTCCAAAGCCGTTCCAGCGGTTTGTGGAACGCGTAAACCATTCTGTACATTGCACTTATCGCATTGAAACACCCAAAATGTGCTATTTTTGAAAAAAAACTGTAAGGCAATGTCTCGCAGGCTCGCACCTTTGGCCGTCCGGTTCTTCTTGTCGGAATCGCGATCGGTCGGGATCCCGACACTGACGGAGCTTAACGGCAACATTCATTGTCAAAGATCACGACGCACGAGCGTCTATAAGTGATTATATCATAGACGCAACATTGTTTTGTAGTTGTTTTTCGTGGCTAGCTAAGCGTCGAAGCGGGCCCTACTGTCAATGGTCAAGGAGTCGCAAGATGGACAGACTCTTCAGCATGTCCTACGCGGTTTTTGTTTCTTTGGAAATGCTGTACACTTCTCTAGTTCAAATCTGCCAAATAATTACCAGGTTTTTATGCTCTTTCTGACGCAGTCGGCGGCTGTTTATGGTATCGATGCACTCGTTGTCGACATTGAGGTAAATCTGCGGCCTTCGTCCGGTGATGGCGATCAGACGCCGAATATCACGATAGTCGGGCTGCCGGACACGGCGGTTCGGGAATCACGCGAGCGAATCCGCGCAGCGATCTCGAACAGCGGCTATTTCTTTCCGCTCGACAAAGCGACGGTCAATCTCGCTCCTGCTGATGTTAAGAAAGAAGGTGCGAGTTTTGATCTGCCGATCGCGCTAGGGATCTTGGGTGCCAATGCTGACCTGACGAACGGTCAGACGATATCTTCGACGATGAGCGTCGGCGAATTGTCGCTTGATGGCCGTGTTCGCAGCGTTCGCGGTGCATTGTCGATCGCTCTTGCGGCTCGTGAGAATGGCGTTAAGAATCTGTTGGTGCCGGAAGACAATGCGACGGAAGCTGGGGTTGTTCGCGGTGTCGATGTCTATCCTGTCGCCGACCTTCGTTCTGCCGCAAATCTTTGTATCGAGCTTGAAGAAGGGAAGCCGACATCGATCAGGCCGCTGGTTTTAGACGAAAACGAACTGCGTTCCCGCGAGAACAAGTATCAGATGGATTTCGCCGAGGTTCGCGGGCAAAAGACTGCAAAACGTGCCCTTGAGGTCGCAAGTGCCGGTGGTCATAACATTTTGTTCATCGGGCCGCCGGGCTCCGGAAAGACGATGCTGGCAAAGCGTCTGCCGACGATATTGCCGCCGCTTGAGTTTGAAGAAGCTCTTGAGATCACGAAGATTCATTCAGTTGCCGGCTTAACAGGGAAGTCTGGTTTGGTGACCGAAAGACCGTTCAAATCGCCGCATCATACTGTGTCGCAAGCCGGATTGATCGGCGGCGGCTCGGTGCCAAAGCCCGGCGAGGTTTCTCTCGCGCATCTTGGCGTACTATTTCTCGATGAACTGCCGGAATTCGATCGCAGCGTTCTCGAAGTCCTGCGGCAGCCGCTTGAGGACAAGAATGTGACGATCTCGCGTGTTGCTTCGTCGCTGACGTTTCCGGCGGATTTTACGCTAGTTGCGTCGATGAATCCGTGTCCATGCGGCTACTTCGGCTCGACACGCGAATGCAAATGTTCGCCGCCCATCATCCAGCGTTACGTCGGCAAGATCTCAGGGCCGCTGATGGACCGGATCGACATCCACATCGATGTTCCGGCAGTGAAATTCAACGAACTTCGCGGTAAGACGACCGAAATCGCCGAATCGTCATCCGAGGTTCGCGAACGAGTCATTGCGGCGCGAAAACGGCAACTGGATCGATTTTCCGGAAAGACTTTCTCAAACTCCGCAATGTCGCCGTCGCAGATCCGCGAGCATTGCAAACTCGACGCCGACAGCGAAATGCTGCTCGAAAAAGCGATGCAGCGGCAAGGACTTTCGGCGCGAGCACATGACCGGATTCTCAAAGTTTCCCGCACGATCGCCGACCTCGAAGCCAGCGCCGAGATCCAACCGTCGCACATCAGCGAGGCGATCAATTATCGTTCATTAGACCGAAACTATTGGATGTAATTTTTGTCCGATATTTTCAAGAAATTGGTCTGACCAATTTTCTACTTGACAAGGCTTCAGGTTTCATATAAAAATACAAACGTTCGTTTTTGTTTATGCCAAAATTGAGTTCAGCTGCGATACGAGAGCGCAAAGATGTGATCGAAGACGCCGCTCGCGAGCTGTTCATCAAACAGGGATTTCACGCAACGTCGATGCGTGACATCTCGAAAAGGGCAGAGGTTTCACTTGGGAATCTTTACAATTACTACACGACGAAAGACTCGATATTTGAATCGATAATCGACCGCTACCTGACGGTGATCGACGAGGTGCTAAGAGCAATATTCGCCGAGATCGACGAGCCGCTTGAGCCGTCGAATCTGCGAAAGCTCGGCGAGAGCGTCGGCCGGCTGGTAAACGGCCATTCGGATTTCTGGCTGTTGATGTATATTGACGTGCTTGAGTTTCAGAATCGGCACTTTCGGAAGATGTTTGACGGCATAACGGACCGATTTCGCAAGATTTTTGGCGAGCGGTTCACCGAGGCAGAGAAGCGTGGCGATCTGCGAACAGGCGTTGATGCCGCACCGGTCTTTACGGCGGCGTATATGCAGTTTTTCAACTATTTTTTGGTCGAGAAGCTGTTCGGCGGCAACCAACATCTTGGTTTGAATGATGATCAGGCATTGAATTGCCTGACAAAGATATTTGCATACGGAACGCTGAGCGATAAGGCTATGGCTCAGTTCAAGAAAACGGCAAATCGTTCGATGGTCGGATAAATCATCGGGCTGATTTGCCTTAATAATTTGCGAGAATAAAAAACGGACGTTCATTTTTATTTAGTTGGAGGCAATCGAATGTTTACAAAGAAACTAACAAGCGGGCTGGCGATGATGTTGCTACTGGCAGCGATCGCTATCGGCCAGGGCGGCACAGGCCAGATCAGCGGAACGGTTACCGATCCGAACGGAGCAGTCGTGCCGGGAGCGACGGTCACTGTGACGAATAAAGGCACGAACCTTGTTCGCGAGGCAACGACGAATAGCGAGGGCACATATTCGATCCCGCTTTTGCCGCCCGGCAATTACACGGTCGAGGTCAAAGCAAACGGATTTGGCAATTATTCGTCGTCGGCGATCGTTACGATAACGCAGACGACTGTTGTCGATTCGCAGCTTTCCGTCGGTGGCAATATCAACAATGTCGTAAATGTCGACGCCCCAACTTTGCAGGTCGAAACATCGCAAAATGGAAGAACGGTCACGGGCGAAACGATCACTCAACTTCCGCTTCCGACGCGAAACTTTCAGCAATTACTAACGCTATCGCCCGGAGCACAAACCGGCGTCACGAACAGCACCGACCTTGGCCGCGGCGATGCTGTGATCAGCGTAAATGGACAACGTACAACCTCGAACAGCGTAAAGATCAACGGTATTGACGCGAATTCGGTCGGCACCAACTCGACGCCGAACATCGCGGTTCCGGCTACGGATAGTCTGCAGGAATTTATCGTTCAGACTTCGCTCTACGATGCGTCGAACGGCCGAAACGCCGGTGGAAATATCGAGGCTGTGACCAAGAGTGGCACCAACGATCTTCATGGCGGAGCTTATTATTTCATGCGAAATAAGGCTCTGAACGCCCATGAACCGTTCATCAAGGCTCGTGGTTTGGTAAAGCCCGTGGCGACTCGCAACCAGTTCGGCGGCACGATCGGCGGACCGATCGTTAAAGACCGTGTGTTCTTTTTTGGTTCGTACCAAGGCACGAACGAAAAGAATGGCGTTTCGCTCACTAACAGCCTGACGGCACCGATCGTGCCTGCGGGGCTTCGCGATGACAATAGAACAGCAGCCGGTTTGTCGGCGACGTTTGGCATTCCACTCGCAAATGTGAGTCCGATAGCGGTGAACCTGCTGAATGCACGGCTTCCGAACGGTCAGTTCGCGATACCTTCGTCGGGTCTTGCCTCCACGACGACGCCGTTTGCGGCGGTTGCGGTTCAGCAATCGGGCGAATCGCGGTTCAAGGAGAATCAGTTCAACATCAACGGAGATTTTATTTTCACTGATAAGCACAACCTCTCGGCAAAGTTCTTCATTGCTGACAATCCAACTTTTCAGGCGAGCTATAACTTCGCGGGCCTCGGTAATGGCGAACGCCAGCTCGTTGGATTTGGCGGCGATCTGACGATCAAGCAGAAGCTGTATTCGATCACGGACACATATGTGATCTCGTCGCGATTTGTGAATCAGGCGCGGTTTGGTTTTAACAGACTTCGCGTGACGAGTGTTCCGGAAGAGCCATTTACCGCTGCGCAGCTTGGCATTTCAAGTTCGCTTTCCGGATTGTTTCCCGGAGCTCCAACCGTTCGCGTTCTAGGATTAGATTCAGCGTTTTTCTTCGGTTCTGCACCGCTTGCCGACCAGTCATCGCGAATTAACGGCTACACATTTGGCGACACTTTGTCGGCGACATTCGGAAATCATCGCGTGCGTTTTGGCGGCGAATTTCGACATTCGACGGTGAAGTTTTACTTCAACGCATTCTCACGCGGGCAGATCAATTTCCCGAGTTTCTCTGCTTTTCTCGCCGGCGGAAGTGCTGCAACGACGTTGTCATTGCTTGGTTCCGGAGTGTTTGACCGCAGTTTCCGAGTTCGCGATATGAGCGGATTTGTTCAGGACGACTGGAAGGTTAGCGATCGTTTGACGCTGAATCTTGGCGTTCGCTACGACTATTACGGCCTACCGGTCGATGTCGCCGGGCGGCTTGTAAATCTGATTCCTTCAAGCGTAGTTGTAGGCACGGCAGCCGCACCTGCTTTGCCGCCAAACGGAATTGTTCAGGCTGCCGGCGGTCCGCTAGCCGGTGTTCCTCAAGTTGAAAAGACGCTGGTTCCGACGGACAAGAACAATTTCAGTCCGCGAATCGGATTTGCATACGCTCTTGATGAAAGCTCAAAACTCGTCGTTCGCGGCGGCTACGGTATTTATTACGACCGTATTTCGACGCGATTTGCTAATTCGCAGCTTTTTAATTATCCGTACTTTGCCCTAGGTGTAGGACTTCCTGGATTTACGACGACATTTGCCAATCCGTTCGTTGCGATGCCGACGCCGTCGGCGTTCCCGACGGCGGCGAATATTCCTTCGCCGATATCAGGCATTGCTCCGTTCGTTGGCGTTCCGATCGCTGGTGTATTCGTTGATCCTGAGCTCGCGACGCCGTATATTCAGCAGTTCAATCTCGGCGGCCAATTCGAGTTTGGCGGCGGCTATGTTGTCGACATTGGCTACGTCGGCAATCGCGGTTCGAACTTGCTGCACATGATCACGCTAAATCAACCGACATATAATGCGACGACGAACTCGTTCACGACGCGCTGGGCGACATCGGCGATCTCGGGCAATAAGAACGCGACAGGTGGCGTGCAGCAGATCCAGACAAAATCGAAATCGCATTACAATTCGCTGCAAATGTCGCTCAATCGCCGATTCTCGAACGGCCTCCAGTTCCTTGCGGCTTACACCTACGGCAAATCGATCGATTACTATTCGGGCACGGCATTGAACGAGCTTCAGAACGTCGCGGGCGATCAGGTCAACTGGCAGCGAAACCGTGGCCGAAGCGACTTTAACCGCGAGCATCGTTTTGTACTAAGCGGCGTTTATGCGTTGCCGAAATGGAAGTTCGATTCGAGCGTTGCTAAGGCTTTGCTGAACGATTGGCAGATCGCGGGGATCATCGTCAAACAATCGGGACTGCCGTTCTCGATCGTTGCTGACAATGGAACGTCGATCATTCAACGTGCGAATCGCAGTGCGACTTTCAGCGGAAACGTTTACACGACAGGCTCGGCTTCGGTGCGGACCGGCGGCTACTTTACGACCGGAGCATTTGTCACGTCGTGTTTGAACGCAGCGTGCAGTGCGGCGACGGGTACCGTAACGAATCCGAATTTCGACGCCGGCAGCCCGTTTGGCAACACTGAGCGCAACTTCCTGACGGGTCCGGGACAGAAAAACGTGGATATCTCGTTCATCAAGCTGGTTCCGTTTACCGAACGAATTCGCGGCGAATTGCGGGCGGAGATGTTCAATGTATTCAATTGGGTAAACTACGCAAATCCGAACAACAACATCATCGGTGCGAATTTTGGTCGCATCGAACGTGCTGCTTCGGGGCCGCGTGTTATTCAGTTGGC
>CALMPJ010000154.1 GCA_937871585.1 uncultured Acidobacteriota bacterium
CCGGGCTTCCATTTTCATTTAGCATCAAAAAGCACGAGACGATATGGGGCAAGATCGGCGATCTGATCTCAGCGACCGAAGAAAAGTTTGCGGGCCTCGAAAGTGATTTCGATCTCGAGATCTCTGACACAAACGAGACTATGCGGCTATTGAATGTCGAGATCCCGAACGGCAACGCTCCGACTCTGTTAGGCGAGATCAGCATGCTGAGACGTGAGCATCATCGGGTGATTCTTACCGACACTTCGGTAACACTAAGTGGAAAGATCGAGCTTGGCGATTCATCGGCCGTCAGTCCGACGATAGACAGATGTTTCTACGTAGTCGAAACAATAAAAGCCGCCGCGAAAGCTATCGCGACGGCTTAGACTTACCAAATTCGCGTCCTTAGCGAGAAAGTCGAGGATCCGGCGTCGACTTAAGTTCGTACTCCTTCGGCGGCTCCGCACCGATCAAGTGCTTTACAAAATAGTCCCAGCGGCGTCGCATCATATAGTACGTCCACTGTCCGTAACCGTGGCGAGCATTCGGGAATACGACGAGGTCGTAATCCTTGTTGGCCTTTGTTAACGCGTCAACAACGAGCCACATATTGTAAGGTGGCACGTTGTCGTCCATCAGTCCGTGAGCGAGCATTAGCTTGCCTTTGAGATTCTTGGCATAGACCTGATTAGCCTGTTTCTCGTAGTTGTCGCCGGCCATCAAACCGATATAGCGTTCGCCCCAATCGTCCTCGTAGTTTCGATTGTCATGATTACCCGACTGCGAAACGCCGACCTTGTAAAAATCAGGATATCGGAACAAAGCTGCCGCGGTCGCAAAACCGCCTCCCGAATGGCCCCATATACCTACACGAGTTGTGTCCATGTACTGATGTTTCTCAGCCAACTGTTTGATGCCCGAGATCTGGTCTTCGAGCGTGTTGTCGGCCATATTGCCGTAGCAGGCGTCGTGGAAAGACTTTGATCGGTCAGGATTACAAGATCCATCGATAACAACTACGACAAACCCAAGTTCTGCCAATGCTTGATGATCTTGCCGTGCGACCGAGAACGAACGCGGCCCGACTCCGCCGCCTTGAGGGCCTGGGTATATGTAATTGACGATCGGATACTTCTTCTTCGGATCAAGATTCGTCGGCGTGTACATCAGGCCGTAAAGGTCCCATCGTCCGTCGCGTGATTTGACCGTGACCGCAGCCGGAGCTTTCCAGCCTGTCGCGGCCAGGCGCGAGATGTCGGTCTTTTCGAGATCAGCGATCTGTTTGCCGTTAATATCACGAAGAACTGCCGCTCCGGGCTTGTCCATTGTCGAAAAATTATCGACAAAGTACTTGGCGTCAGGAGACACAGAAGTCTGGTGATTAGCATTCTCCGGAGTTAGCAAAGCCAGATTCTTACCGTCGAGATCGACTCGATAAAGATGAGTGAAATATGGATCGCGGCCCTGTTCGCGGCCGTTTGCTTCGAAAATGATGGTGCGAGCCTTTTCGTCAAAATTGACGATGCGTGTTACGACCCAATTGCCGGTCGTGATCTGATTCTTGACCTGTCCGGTCGCGAGATCATAAAGATAAAGATGTCCCCAATCGCTGCGTTCCGAATACCAAATGGCCTCGTTCGTTGTCGGGAGATACTTCCAATTCTCTTCGCCCTGGCCTGATTCGTATTGCGTCGCTACCTTTTCTTCAAAGACATCACGAACATCGCCTGTCGCGACGTTCGCAATACGGAATTTCGCCGATTTGTGATCTCGCGAACTTGAAACAAACGCTAACGTCTTGCCGTCTTCGCTCCAGCGGTTGTCGCCAAACGTTCCGTCGCACGAAATGTCATCGCACAAAGTTCCGCGGCGATCATCCGACTGCATCTTTAGTCTGACGGTCTTGCCTGTGTTCACATCGATGATGACGCGATGAATCTGGATGATCTCTTTGTCCTGCGGTAGCGGATATTTCCAAGCCTCGAGTTTCGGTGCACCAACATTTGTCGTTGCCAAATACATGTCGCTGACATGACGCTGATCCTGTTGAAACGTGACGACCTTGCTCGAATCCGGCGACCACAACACGATCGCTCGGTCGGTGTGCTTCCAGCCGGCGTTGTCGGTAGCGTAGCCAAAATCCTTGATGCCGTCGGTAGTTAGCTGCGTCTCTTTCTTGGTCGCTTCATCGCGAACCCAAAGGTTCCAGTCGCGAATGAAAACTCGCTTTTTACCGTCGGGCGAGGCGACCGAAATTCTCATGAACGCCATTTCCGCAGGACTTGGCATAGGAGCCGCGGATGCAGGCACACCAATAGATTCAAGCGAAGCCCCAGTCTTTTTCGAGCCGTCCTTTGGATCGACGATCACGTATTCGCTGCCTGTCGGCGTAAGAACGCGATACCAAAACCGACCGTCAGGCAACCAAGTGGCACGAACGTTGGCATGATCGACGAGCGGCGAAACTTTGTAGCTAAGCTTGGACTCCGCACGCGCGTAATCTTCGGCAGTAAGTGCAGTTTGAGCAAAAACAGACGAACAAAGTGCAAGGATAATGACAAGGACAAATTGGATTCTTTTCATTGTTTTCTATTACGCAATCTCGAGGAAATTGTTTTTAGCATTCTAGCTTATCAACCTCGATCAATAAACGCCGCACCGTTGCATTTGTGCTAGAATTTGCCCTTGAGTTCGATCGACCCAAACAAAGATCTCGGTAAGCTAACCGGTGTTTTCCCTATCGCTCCGGCCCTCGCACAACGCGCGGTGTTCGTTGCAGTGCTTTCGTTCATGTTCTTTTTGTCGATGATGTTCGCATTTTATCTGCTTAAGAACATTATCTATTTCATACTTTCGTCGGCATTCCTCATCGTTTACTTGATCATGATGTTCGCGTGGCTTATGCAGAAGCGGAGCGCGGTTGAACTGTACGAGAACGGCATTATTGTCAAAAAACGTCGTTTGTTATGGAATGAGGTCACAGCAATTAACGACGACGGCGAAATGACTCTGGCAACGGACGACAAGCTTACTATATCGACTTCGCTTTACGAGCGAGACCTATTGATCAGACATATCAAAGCCAACATCGCGCGAGTTTCCTAACGCCCGAATTTCTAGTATTCTGATAGATTGATACTGCTTCGGAAGGTAGCTTTTTTATGAGCGTAGATGTTGTAATGCCGCAAATGGGTGAGTCGATCACCGAGGGAACTGTTTCGCGTTGGCTTAAGGCCGTCGGCGACACGATCGCGAAAGACGAACCGATCCTTGAGATCTCGACCGACAAGGTCGATGCCGAAGTTCCGTCGCCGGGAGCCGGAGTTCTGCTCGCTATAAACGTCCCCGAAGGTGAAACCGTCGAAGTCGGAACGGTGGTCGCGGTCGTGGGCGAAGCAGGCGAGCAACCAGTGGCAGCGGCAGCGGCACCGGCAGAAAGCAGTGAAGTTCCGCCGGTCGAAATGACTGTCGCGTCCGAGCCTGAGCCTGAGGCAATTCCAGAAGAACCTGTTTCCGAAACTGCACCTGCCGCTGCTCCTGCAACGGCTTCTTCGTCGGGCGTCGAGGTCGTGATGCCGCAAATGGGCGAATCGATCACTGAAGGCACTGTCTCCAAATGGCTCAAGGCCGTGGGTGATGACATCGATAAAGACGAGCCGCTTCTCGAAATCTCGACCGACAAAGTCGATGCCGAAGTTCCATCGCCTGCCGCCGGAAAATTGTTAGCGATCAATGTGCAGGAAGGCGAAACGGTTGAGGTCGGTTCGGTCGTGGCGATCGTAGGCGCGGCCGGAGCAGCTGCGCCAAGTCCAAAGTCCGAAGCCCCAAGTACTGCGGTTGCGGAAACTCCGGCTCCTGCCGTTGCGGCTCCGGTCGCAGTTGCAGCGGCCGCAAGTAATGGCAATTCTACTGTCGACGAGCTTCGCCGTCAGAAATCGAGTCCGCTAGTTCGCAGTATTGCTAAGGAACACGGAATTGACATCACAAGAATTCCGGGAAGTGGAATTAGCGGCCGGGTTACAAAGAGCGACATCTTAAGCTTTATCGAAACGGGTGCGGCATTGCGTCCTCAGGATCTGCTTGTAAAAGGTGCCGCTGCACCTGCGGCTACAGTTTCAACGCCTGCGGCTCCTCTATTTACGCCTCCGCCTGCAGCAATAGCTGTTGATGATCGTGTCGAGAAGATGTCGGTGATGCGTAAGAAGATCGCCGAGCATATGACGATGTCGAAGCAAACTTCGGCACATGTGACGAGCGTTTACGAGATCGATATGACGAATGTCGCGAAGTTTCGAAAAGCGAATCAACACGCTTTTCAAGCAAAATACGGCACGAAACTCACATTTATGCCGTTCATCTTCGAAGCAACAACGGCTGCGATCCGCGAACATCGAATTATCAACTCACAAGTTTCCGGCGACGAGATAATCTACAAAGGCGACATCAATCTCGGCATGGCGGTCGCCCTCGATTGGGGCCTGATCGTGCCTGTGATCAAGCAAGCCGAGCGAATGTCGCTGGCTCAATTGGCCATTGCGGCAAACGACCTTGCAGATCGTGCACGCAGCAAGAAGCTGATGCCTGATGAGGTCCAAGGCGGAACATTCACCATCACAAATCCCGGCGTCTTTGGCGGTTTATACGGTACGCCTATCATCAATCAGCCGCAAGTCGCTATTCTGTGCGTTGGCACGATCGAGAAACGCGCAAAGGTAATGACCTCGCCGGATGGTGACGACTACATCGCGATCAGACAGATGGCATACTTCGCATTAACGTACGATCATCGCGTAGTCGATGGAGCCGATGCCGAGAAGTTTCTGTCTTATATGAAGCGGTATCTCGAGAACGCAGAGTTCTCGATCTAATGGTGTTAAAACCTGTTGTAAACCTGGTTTGCGTAAGGTATCATACACTCATTGCATGATTTTTGGGCTGAATGGTCCATTTCTCTGACAACTCATTGCTATTCGTTGGCGTCTCAACAGACGGCATTCTTACCATTTTTTTTAATTTTTCTAGAATAAGGAGATCCGCTATGTTGAAAAAAATCACCACTTTTGCTTTTGTGATAGCTCTTGGGACCGTCACGATGCTGGCTCAGACCGCTCAGCTTCGCACTGCAGTTGCCGGCCAAAAGTACAAGATCAAAGGCGTAGTTGTTGCAAAGGAATCTGAGAATACATTCATCGTCCGTGATGCCGTCGGCGTGGACACAAAGGTTGTCGTCGCTCCAAATGCAAGCATCAAGAACAATGCGTTTTTCGGCGGTGACAGATACGCGGTCAATTCGATCGTTCGCGGTCTCAACATGGAGATCGAAGGCGTTGGCGATTCGACCGGCAGCGTTTCGGCGAACAAGGTTCGCTTCGACAAGAGCAATTTGATGACTGCTCAATCTATCGACGCCCGCGTCGCTCCTGCCGAAGAACGTTTAACCGCAGCCGAGCAGAACGCACAACGTATCTCAGGCCAGATCGACGAGTTGATGGCGATCTCGAACGCTGCCAAAGGCGGAGCAAAAGCTGCTCAGGATACCGCTGATGCCGCAGTGGCAGGCGTTAACGCTACAAACGAACGCATCTCGAATATGGACGATTATGTTGTCCAATCGAGCGCGACTGTGAATTTCAAGGTCAACAGCTCAGTGCTTTCAGCGGAAGCAAAGGCTTCGCTTGACGAAGTCGCCACGGCTGCCAAAACGCTGAAGGGCTACATCATCGAGGTCACCGGTTTTGCCTCAGCGGAGGGCAGCGTTGCCCGCAATAAGGCACTCAGCCAACGACGTGCACAGGCCGTTAAGGACTATCTCATCGAAAATCATGACGTAGATCTCCGTAGATTCTCAGATTCGTATGGTTTTGGTGAATTGAAGGCAGTTGCCGACAACACCACACGCGAAGGCCGCGAGCAGAATCGACGTGTCGAGATCAAGCTTATGGTCAACCGTGGCTTGAACACGAACGTCGAAGTTCGATCTACTACAAACGAAGACTAGTCTAGTCAGCATTTCGGGCATCTTATCTGAACTCGGCACGTGGTCGAGCGATACGATGCCCGTTTCCTTTCGCGAGATACAACCCATGAAAAGCCCAAAAGCATTGCACAATTCTGCGTTTCTGGTATTTACGATCTTTGTATTCGCGGCGATCGGTTTCGGCCAAACTCCGACTCCGAAACCAACACCCGACGACGAAGTGATAAAGGTCGAATCACGCCTGATCATGGTGCCGGCTTCGGTCACGGACGCGAATGGAAATGCTGTTCTTGGCCTCACCGCAAACGATTTTGTTGTAAAAGAAGGCAATGAACGCCAAGAGATCGAAAGCGTCGGAAACGCAGACAAGGTTCCGCTAGAGATAGCACTCCTGTTCGATATCTCAGCGACAACAAGTCCGATGTTTAGGTTCCAGCAGGAAACGGCCGCGAAATTTCTTCTGGATGTAATGCGGGACCAAGATCGTGCGGCGATCTTTACGGTAGGTAAGAAACCGACGTTGATCAGCCCGCGAAGTTCGGCCGCTGAAAGCGTCTCAGCGATTCGAGGAATCATTCCGACGACAGAGTTTACGGCGTTCTACGATTCTGTTGCTGCTGCCGCCGACTACCTAAAGCGGAATTCGCCAGAAGGTACACGTCGTGTTGTAGTTGTCATTTCGGATGGTGAAGATACAAATAGCGTCGCCATCGAAAAAGCCATAAACGACGGCTACAAAAAGGTTGGAGACAAATTAAATTCGATCGACACGAAGGCACTCTATCAACTTACGGTGAAAGCACGTAACGACGCATCGGCCTCGGAACGTGTCCGCGTGTCGCGGTTACTTCAAAATGCGGATACGGTGTTCTATTCAATAAATCCGGCAGGCAGTTCCTATCAGTTGAATAAGATGAGTGTATTCGGACAGGAAAATATGCAGCAGTTTGCCGATCAAACCGGCGGCAATGCTTTTCTGCCAAAGTTCCAGCCGATCGACACAAAGGACACGTATACTAACGACATTAACCGTCGAAATAATGCTACGGTTCTCGACCGCATCTTCAATCAACTAACAAATGAACTTCGCTCTCAGTATCTGATCCAATATTACGCAGACGAAAATCAGACAAAAGGCACGTTTGTAAAACTCTCGGTCGAGACGCCGAACCGCGCAGGCACGCGAATTCGTGCTCGACAGGGATACTACGTTACGAACTAGCCTTCCTTTTCTGCCTGAGCGATAACCTTCATTTTTCCTAGCTCAAAGCTCGTCTGCGGCATCGTTTTCTTCGTGTTCGAATTAGTATTCGAATTTGTGTTCTTTGGCGGTTGTGGTGCGATCGCTCCCATTAGTGGCCGCGGCTCGGGTGTTGGCGTCGCAAATGGTATGAGCAAACGGCCAAGATTCGTGCCCTTTTTCGAGAACATTCCAACCAGCAGAATTCCGCTGAACAATGTGATCAAAAGCGAAGCGACCGCAGTCGCGTAAACACGAGTTCGCTGCTTCACTTTCGCCCAGCCTACGGGACAATCTTGCGTGATGACGCTGCCATCTTCACGGCGATAGAGACGTACGCAAAGTCGGCCTTCGGCATTGGTTATCAACGCCTCGGCTTCGTCCTTTGTCATGCCGGAAAGATTGTAAACATTGAGCTTACACTCGCCGCAAAAACGCTTTCGATCGTCGCCGTACATCTCGTTCCAATCGGACGAACACGGACTCGCGATGTTGATATTGTTCAAAGGACTGTCGAACTTAACCATAAAAAAACTCCGCTCACCAAACATGCAGCATCACTCGCTGATGAATATAGAACGGAGTTTTTGAATTTTCTTGCAGAAATTAGCTACTCAATTTCAAACTTTGCAACGATCACAAACCGCATCCTGATCGGTGCGAATGAAAGGCCGTCAGTTCTTGAAACTTCAACACCATCTACTGCAAAAGAGTTGGATCTGCTATTGGTGTTCGACGTGAAGTTCATTGACCTGCTTTGCGAACTTTCTTCGTCAACTTCCTTGATGTAAACCGCTGCCCCTACTCGATGACCGATTCCGGCTAACAAGTATCCAGCTTTCCGTTTCGCAGCCTTGGTCGCTTCGGTTTTTGTTTCCTCACGAAAACGAATTATGTCGCTGTGGTCTGTATCGATTAGGTCAAGCCGCGTCACGTTAATTCGATCGGCGAGGTCTTGGAGTTGGGCTATCTTGTTGAGATCTTTGATCTTGAGCCGGTAATCCTTTGTGCTTAGAACGTCTTTCAATTTTCGCTGACGGAAATACTGTGACGACAGATCGAATACCGAAAGGTCTTTCGCCACATCGATCCCGAGTCTTGAAAGCTCGTTCCGCAAACTCGCTTCTTGATCCTCGATCGTGATCTTTCGCTTTCCGTCCATTCGCTCCGAAAGCGTTATCTTGAATGTAAATTCGTTTGGCGTGATCAATTGTTCCGCCGAGCCCGAAACCTCGATCACACGGCGTTCGGGCTGCGATTGTGCCATTACGCTCACGCTAAATAGATACACCGCTATTATCAAAACCAAAAGTTTCTTCATACTACCTCCAATAAATTGTGAAATGTCGCTATGCCTTAGGTGCCAAAGCCGAACTATCGGTTGTTCGCCGAAACTTATGTGTTATCGGCCTGCGGCGGCCGACGCCGATGGCGTTTGGGGAGATGATAATGGTCGGCGGCAGTTGTCGGCGTTTGAACTCGTTTGCGGGATGCTCGACTTTGTTGAGTATCCAATAGACATAGTTCGATTCGTGACCGGCGGCGATGATCTCAGCAGGCGATGCTTTTCGCTCGAAGTACATCTGCAGGATCGGATCCATGATCTCGTACGCTGGTAAACTGTCTTGATCGAATTGGTTGGGAGCGAGTTCCGCAGAAGGAGCCTTGTCGATGATCTTGTTCGGGATCAATTCGCGGCCTGCATTGGTGTTGATCTGACGTGCAACTTTCCAGACCTCGGTCTTTAGCACATCGCCAAGAACCGCGAGGCCGCCGTTAGTATCGCCGTAAAGCGTGCAATATCCGACTGCGAGTTCGCTCTTGTTTCCGGTCGAAAGCAGCAAACGGCCTTCGCTGTTTGAGATCGCCATGAGGATGACGCCACGAATGCGGGACTGGATATTCTCAGCCGCAAGGCTCTCGCCGCCTTTTGTCGGTTTTCGTAAATTTAGCTGATCGATCAGAACATCGAATGCTCCCGAGATCGGTTCAATGCGGCTTTCGCAGCCGAGATTGGCGATCAGTTCTTCAGAATCCTTGATCGAGCCCTCGGACGAAAACGGCGACGGCATCATTACACAAAGTAAATTCTCCGGCCCCAACGCCTCACACGCCAACGCGGCTACGAGCGAAGAATCAATGCCGCCCGACAGCCCGAGCACGGCTTTCTTGAAACCATTCTTCGCAGCATAATCGCGAATGCCGAGCACCAACGCTTGCCGGATCGTCTCGATCTCGTCGCCCGTAATTCCACGCGAATCGGGCCTGCCGACATCCACCTCGACCGTCTCGACAAACTCCTCGAACGCCGCCGCCTGCAAAATGATATCGCCCTCAGCGTCCGCCACGATGCTGGCACCATCGAAAACGATGCCGTCGTTGCCGCCCATCAGATTGACGAAAACGATCGGTCTCTCGATCAGTTTTGCACGATGCGAGACCATGTCGCATCGACGCTTGATCTTGCCTTTATTGAAGGGCGAAGCATTGATCGAAACGATAATGTCCGCTCCCATCGCTACGACCTCGTCGGTCGGATCATTCTCGTAAAGCCGCTCTTTCCAAAAGGTTTTGTCGTTCCAAAAATCTTCACAGACAACGACGCCAAGCTTTGTGCCATTGATCTCAAAAATTCGCCGATGCTGCGACGGTTCGAAATATCTCGGGTCGTCGAAAACGTCGTATTCAGGCAGTAGAGTTTTGTCCGCAAAGCCAATCAATTCACCGTCGTGAATGATCGCCGCGGTATTGTAGAGCCGACGGCCGTCCTTGCTGTCGTTCGCCCGTATCGTGCCAACGATCGCCGTAATTCCGGCGGTATGCGGAATGATCTCGGCAAGCGGATCGGTCGCGGATTCAATAATGTCGGCATCCTGAAACCAATCTTGCGACGTGTAGCCGTGAATGCAGACCTCAGGAAAAACGACGAGGTCCGAGCCGTCGGACTTCGCCTTTTCTATCACGTCAACGATCTTTCGTGTGTTTCCGGCGAGGTCGCCGTTGGTGGTATTGATCTGGCCGACTGTAACTTTCATTTACGTTTCGCTTTCCGTCGGTCGATCATTTCGCTTGACCATAGTCAGTCGATTTCCGCGATCGTTGTAGGAAACCTCGTCCATGATGTTGTAGATAAACAGTACGCCACGGCCGCTGGTTTTGAACAGGTTCTGCGGATCGAGCGGATCGGGAATGTTCTTTACGTCGAAACCTTCGCCTTCGTCTTCGACGGTAAATCTCGCTTCGTCCTTTGAAACGGAGGCCGAAATTCTGACGAGCTTGTTCGAATCAAATTTATTGCCATGCTTGACCGCGTTGACGAACGCCTCATCGAGAGCGACAAACAGATTCGATTCTTCGGGCTTAATGACGCCGAGCTTCTCGACTCGTTTCATCAGATAATCGAGTACGATGTGCATCAATGAAACCGCACTTGGCAGTTCGAATTCGATATTCTCGAGCAGATCGGCGACATTCTCTACGAGATCGACGTATCGGATCTTGTAATCAAGAATGGTCGCAACCATATTCTTTAGCTCATCTTCCTCAAGCGGCTCGCGACGAAAATTCGACGCACAGATCTTGAACGCCTTGATCTCCTGACCTTCGGTAACTTCGATGACTTGTTTCGGAAGACATGTCGGCAGCTCGGCGGTATCGGTGTCAGTGTGATATTCGATGTCGAGATCGGTTATGACGAGATCATATGCCTCGATGTCCGTGATCGCGAGAGCACTAGTGCGGTCTTCGACGATGTCGACCAAGTGTCCGGTATGCGAAAATACTTCGGCCAGCGAACTCGCAAGGTCGTCGTGATCGTCAATAATTAGGATCTTTCGCTGCATAAAAGCGCACGAACCGCGCTCCGTAAATGATAACGAGTCGGAACCTGTCGTTGTTGCAAATAATAACGCAAACTGTTAGTAATCTTCTAGTTGTGACCACCTCTAGTTCGATGGATCAAGACCATTCACCGTTATCTCAATACTCGTTACGAGAACGATTCCTGATACGCATCGCCGACCTCGGATTATTCGTCCTTATCTCTGCGGTTTCGAGGCTGTGCAGGATCGAGGTACGAGGAATGGAAAACCATGACTCGATCGGTCGATCGGGCAAGGCTCCGATATACGCAACGTGGCATGATCGAGTGCTATTAAGTACCTATTTCTGGAGAAACAGGGGAATGAACATAATGGTTTCTAAAAGCTTCGACGGTGAGTATCTTGCCCGCGTCGTGCAAAGGTTTGGTCACTATGCTATCAGAGGCTCGTCTTCAAGAGGCGGCGTAAAGGCCCTGGTCGCAATGATAAAACGTATGCGCGAGGGAATGCCCATGGGGTTTGCCCTTGACGGCCCCCGAGGTCCGCGATACGAGGCGAAGCAAGGATCCTTAGTGCTCGCGAAAAAGACAGGATTCCCAGTTTTGCCGTTCATTGTTGAGTCGAAGCGTTATTGGCAATTAGGAAGTTGGGACAAAATGCAGATACCTAAACCATTCACTGACGCCATGGTATTCATCGATCTGCCGATATACGTTGATGCCGATGCAACCGATGCCGACCTCGACGCCAAGCAAGTCGAACTGCAGAGATCAATGGATGAGCTGGTTGCCAAGGGCAAGGCATGGCGCGAAAGCTAGTAATTGTTCGAACCATCTCGAACAAACGAAATACTGAGCAACACGAACGAGATCCAGATCAGATCTGCCAGCAGCAAATGACCGAGCTGCATCACGATCGGTGCGAGCGTCAGCAAAGTCGCGGCTCCGAATGCCAGTTGAACAAAGACAAGTATCGACACATTTCGCGACCAATACGCAGCTCCGGCATTCTCATGTACACGCCGTTTCATCCAACCTGAAAGAAATGACAGGCCGACGACCGCCAAGATCGACGATATCGGATGCATTATTCTGAGCCGCAAGAGCCAATGCGAATTCGGATCGAAGTCTTTAGCAATGCCCTCAGTAATTGACACAGACGGGAACAGCATATGAGCAAGCGACGCCATCGAACCTGTCACACCGACAAAGATTATCGCTGCAAGCCCAAATGCAACAGTACCAATTTCCGCGGCAGTTAGCCGCCGCAAACGCCATCCACGATTGCTAGCGGCCCATGCCGTCAGGGCGAGAAAGCCGATCAATAGAAAGGTGTTGATCAGATGTCCGGCTGTCCAGTACGGCCGCGTCGGCGTCCAGTTTCCTGCTGTGTTTCCAGTCAATACGAGCCCGCCGCCGATTGCACCTTCGACCAAGATAAAAAACAGCGAAAGCAGCGCAAATATCCG
>CALMPJ010000155.1 GCA_937871585.1 uncultured Acidobacteriota bacterium
CATCAATATTCCAAGCATCACAAAACTCGTCATCAAACTAAATCCGCCGTGGCTGACGAACGGTAACGTGATGCCGGTCATCGGCAGGGCACGCGTGATGCCGCCGATGTTTACCAAAGCTTGAAATCCGATGAATGCCGCGAGTCCGATAGAGCAAAGTTTGCTGAACATATCGCGAGAATCTCTCGCTGTTCGAACACCCGCGGCGGCAAATACAATTAGGGCAAAGGTTACCAACAAACCTCCGAAAAGTCCAAGTTCTTCGGCCATCGCGGCGAATATGTAGTCGGAATCTGAAACAGGAATAAGCTCCGGGTACCCAAGCCCAAGACCACGTCCTGTTACGCCGCCGGATGCCAATCCAAAAGTCGCCTGTGCAGGCTGGAAAGCTAGAACATCGAACCACGCATCGATGTTGATCGACTTCTGCATTTCCGGCTCTTCCTCGATCATTTTTGGAAGCTCAGGATTGTTCTTAACGAGCTGTTCGTAGTAATCGTCGTAATCTTCTTTCCACCAACTCGTCTCCGGCGACGGCGGATTGAATCCGTCGAGCCATAGATGGAATCGTTGCTGGATGCGATCAGGCAGGATCGATTTGACCGGTTTTGCTAATGTAGGAAGCAGCGGAATCTTGTCCTGAGTCGCCACCGGCAATGCTCCGACTATCAAGATCGACATTCCGAGAACGACAGTTCCAACTAAAACGAGACGCTGAGAAAATCGCCGAACCGCAACAAGGTACAGCGTTGCATAAACCGAGACGAACACCATCATCTGCCCAAAATCTTTGAGTACGAAGAATGGTATGAACGGCACAGCGGCCATAAATAGAAGCGGCAAAACGTCCTTTGCACGCGGTATTCCCCAATACGTGCGGGCAAGGTTTCGATAGAGTACGGCGAGGATCGCGGCGAATCCGATCAGGAAGGGAACTTTAGCAGGTTCCCACGGTGTCATATTTCCGATAGATTTTCCTGCACGTGAAGTAATAGCTGCAAGTAACAATGGGACGAGTGTAAGAAGTACGATGAGAATTCCATTGTTTTGCAGGAATCGAAGCGTATCTTCACGTCTCATTGCCACAAATGCCACAAGCATCAGAAAGATAGCGGCCAAAGGTATGACGGTTCTACTCGACGTAAATACTCCGCGAAACGAATCATTTGCCGGGCGAAACTTCTCAGTCGATAGATCGACAGGAGCAGGCGGCGTTGCCGGGAGGCCCATTATCTGCTTTTTCTCCGGCGAGTAATTCTCCTTGATGTAACGCATTTGCAGCGTTTGAATTTTTGCCTCGCGTTCACGGGCAATGGCACGAAGTTTGAGCTTCAGCATCTCCCGGGCCTTTTCTTTTTCGGTCATGTTCGATGCCGCAACTCTTTGCCGATCAGCGGTGTCGATGTCAGCCGCGTATTCGCCGTCCGAGAAAAGCCGATACTGGACGGTGAGCCCGATCGAAAACAGCAAGACACAAACAGTGTAAACCGTCCAATTTCCCTGGTAGCGTAGAAATTGTTTAATGAATATCGGCAAGATCGCCAGGACTGAAATAATGCCGATGTTCCTAAGCGCCGCGTAAAAACTTGTCTCGTAACCGCGAATGAGAGCACCGTAATATATCGAGTAGTGGGCGACTGCCATCAGGCAGACGATCGTACACAAGATCAGGAAATGTAAGAGAGTGCGATTCTTCATCTGCGTTTAGCTGGCGGCGGATTTGCCGGCTTGTAATTGCCGCCCAGTAGACCGAGTTTGAGAGCCTGGAGTATTACGTCCGCAGCGATCGGTGCAGCGGTAGTACCACCATATGCTCCGCCGCCAATGTCTTCGACGACGACGGCGATCGCAAGTCGCGGATTATCGACAGGTGCGATGCAGAGGAACCAGCCGTCCCAGCGTGTTCGCTTAACAGGTTCCTGAACCTCTACCATTTCTCCGGCCGCGTTTCGCCTGCGAACGGTCTGCATCTTTCTTGTACCGTCTGCGTTATAAACAATCACGCCGTCTTTGTCCGCGGTTCCTGTTTTTCCGCCGGTTGTGATGCCGGTTCCGCCGAGTTTTGACTTAACGACGGTTCCGGTGCCGCCCGCCTCTTCGGTAACTGTCGCCATGATCTCACGAACGGCACGAGCGGCTTGCGGCGACAGGACTTGCGAGAACATCTGCGGCTGAATGTCAGCTTCGATACGAGGCTTCATCAGTTTTCCTTCGACGTTCGCGGCAGCAGAGGCGATCAGAGCCATTTGAAACGGCGTCATTTGCCCCGCACCGCCTTGTCCCATTCCAACGACACCCGAATCGTAGAGACTCATTTTTTCGCCATTTACCAACGTCGAACGAGCCGGTGCGAGCGAGTTTGCGATCCGTTTATTGCTCGTGTTCCAAATGTCGGAAAAGTATCCCTGCGTAACTGCTTCTTCGGGAGTATTTACCGGAGCTATTCCCAGCGCCATCGCGGTTTCGCCCATTCGTTGGTGGCCGAGGGCATTGGCAAGCTGAGCAAAATACTGATTACTCGATACCTTGAACGCCTCACGCAAAGGAACGTTTTCGCTGCACGCATGACAACTGCCGCCTGCATCGCAGATCGGTCGTGAACCTCGGAACGGCGTGTAACATTCTGGTGCGGCTCGCCCCGGAAATGTCTCGTTCTGCTTTCCGCCTCGGAACGACGAGATCATCGTGAATGTCTTGAATGTCGAGCCGGGAATGTAGAATTCGCGAGTCGCACGATTGAGCAAAGGTTTATTGGCGGCGTCGCCCTCGAGCTTAAGATAGCCTTCGAGGCTTTCGGCTTGTTCGAGGGTGTAGCCAGGATTTGAATACATCGCCAGAACGTCACCGTTCTGCGGATCGAGAACGACGATGCCGGCCTTTTTGCCTTCGATGCGTTTCGCGATATAGGCTTGAAGCTCTTTGTGGATCGTTACACGAACGTCTTTGTTCTCAGGTTCCGGCTTCTTGTATTTCGTCAGAATTTCCCAAGCTTCCGGCATCGGATCGGCATCGCGTTGGTAGAGAGTTCGTTCAAGCCCCGGCGTACCGCGTTCGGTGCCGAGAATGTGTGCCATCTCTTTGTCGAGCGAGAATTCGCGCGACAATCCGCCATCTTTGTCGATCTTGTAATACGCGAGTGCGGCATCAAGCTTGCCGGTTCGGTCGAGCATCCAGCCTCGAAGGCTGGCGGCGTTCGTCCTACGATTTCGCAGGTCTTTGTAGCTCAGAGCTTTCATTTGGCCTTCGCTATCGTCGGCCACACGGGTCCAATACACTTGAAAGCCGAACGTCACACTGCACAGAATTACAAATACAAAAAACCAAACGAACAAGCTTCGATTCGTTAGTGTTTGAGACAGTTTCTTGTTGACCGCAACAGGAAGCTCGCGTTCAAACAGAAATTTTGGCCGCCAAATGTTTTCGACAAGTGTTACAAGGAGAAATAGCAGGATCACTGCGACACCGATCAAATAAATGATGGATAATCCGGCTGGCGTTCGTTCTAGTACCTGACCGCCGAATAGCTTGTCGGTCAGTGTCTTGCCAATGTCGATGTATGCGAGAAGCATCATAGTTTTTGCGAAGGCATCTCGATCGCGTCGCCCGCATCGGACGATGGAACTTCGGCGACTTTCAAAGTGTCTTCGAGGATCTCCGGCTGCGATTCGACTTCAGGCTCGGTCACCTTACTTCGAAATTCGAATCCGTCGATCGTTACCGAGTTGCGGTCGGTTTCTTCTTCGACGGTTTCGACGATCGGCTGGATGACTTCCGGTAGTCGAACTACCTCGAATTCCACATTCACGACGCCAAATCGAACTTTGGCATCTACGGGAACGTCAACGACCTTGCCATAGGCGATTCGCTCATCATTGACGAATGTACCGTTCGTCGAGCCTGTATCGGCCACGGAAAGGCTTCCATTTTCCGAGATGCTCAGCGTGGCATGAATGCTGGAAACGCTGTTGTCTTTGATCGAAAGTGCACTGTTCGAGGCGCGGCCAACCGAACTACGACCGTTCTTGTCCGTCTCGGCGGTCTGCTCTTTGATCTCGCCTGCCAAGGTGTAAGTTGCTTTTACAGAACCACTTAAGATCTCGGGAGCCAATTTCGGAATGTCGATTTCCTTTACGTTGAATGCGGGCACCGTTACATTCATCTCGACCTCGCGGTCGTCCTCGATAACGCGATCAAAACCAGCCTGTAGCTTGACGCCTTCGACAAAATAGTCGGTTGCGACCTCAAAGTTCACGGGAGCCAAAGTGTAATAATTCGAATCGTTTATGTGGTCGATCGTTGCGGTCAATAGCTCGTTTCGCAGATCGTCGATCAAGGTGTCACTGTCCGTCGCAAACTTGTCCCATTGGATCTTGAGCTTGATATTGTGCGGGACGACGTTGCCTTTGCCTGCGACCGTTATCATTTCAGCATTGAGAAGCTTCTTTATTCGCTCGATCAACTCACTGGTCGCAAGACTACTTGACGGCGTCCATTTACGACCGGTCAACCGATCAACGGTATCGCCGACCTTGGTTAACACGCCTTTGAATAGCCAATCAGCTACTCCGGGAGAATTCCTTGAGTTTGGTTCCGTCATCTCAGAGAGTTATTACGATAAGTTTCTAAATTCTATCCAAAAAAAATCGATAAACAAATTCGACAATGCTATTGCAAAACAAGGTTGTGCAATGTAAAATGTTTTTGGAAAGTGATTTGATTTCGCACTTTCTATTTGTTGGTGCTCCTAGATTCTTCGGTTTTTGGACGTCAAAAACCACAACGTTGCAATATGTCGAACTTCGAAGGAACAAACCCTGAGCGATCAGGCATGGTCTCACGGGTCAATCTGCGGAAAGCAGTTGGGTTTTCTCTTCCCGAATTGCTAGCCGTGCTTGCAATATTGGCGATCATACTTACGGTATCGATCCCATATCTATTGAGCTATCGAAAGCTCTATCGTTCGGACGACCAAGCACTCAAGTTGATGGACATGATGCAGGAAGCGAGTCAATATGCGTTAACACGTAGAAGAACGTTTCGCTTCGAGATCGATTTAACTGATAACGAAGCAAAGATCATCGATGAAGCCGGAACAAATCCGGATTTTGTTATCAAATCAGTTCCACTCGACAAAGTGGCTGACGTACGCGTCGATATTATTCCAAGCGGTGTTACCCGACCGAACCCGCCAAATTATAATAACGCCGTTTTTGCCGCGGACACGCTCGGGCATATGGATGGAAGCACTAGTGTTACAAATCATAGTGTGTGGGCGATGCGTTTTCAGCGTGATGGTTCGGCGGTGAACGCAGCCGGCCTACCGGTAAGCGCGACCCTTTTCATTTGGCCACCGGCAAGTGCAGGTAGCAGCACGCCTCGAAATACAAGAGAGATAAGGGCAATTACAGTATTTGCACCGAGCAGTGCTGTTAGGTTTTGGAAGTATAACGGTTCGACCTTCACCGCGTCAGTCAACTGAGGCATCGAGAAATAGAAATATGTCCAAGAACGAACAAGGATTTTCTTACATTGATGTAATGATCGCGATAGTCATCCTCATGGTTGGCATTTTGGCGTTAATGGCCGGTATAGCAGGCGGCGTTATTCAGTCCCGCGGGCAACAGCAGCAGATGATAGCGAAACAGGTCGCGGCGACGACAATGGAATCAATAATGTCCGTCAAAGAAACTGATCCTGAAAGGCTTGGTTGGGATGCTGTCGGCAATATTGGTTCAAATGTGGTCGATGGTACACCTCGCGGAATCTTCATTTCGGGAATGCAGAACGTTTCTCCAAATGCTGGTGCGGATCAGATAGTAGGCACCGCAGACGATACAGGAACGCCGATGATGAGCATGCAGCGACAGATCTTGATCGTCGATCAATGCGATCCTGAAAGACCCTCCTACAATTGTCCGATACCTGGGACATCTAAGGTAAGAGTTCGGTCGGTCCAAGTAATAGTACGGTACTTCGTGGGGGCTTTGGCTCGCGAGGAACGTCTGACGACGGTACTTACAGATTACGCCGTAGTTGTGAATTAGCTTATGTATTCAAAATCAGAAAAGGTGACCAGGCTAAATAGTGAGAAAGGATTTTCGTTGATCGAATTGACGATTTCCTTCGCCTTATTTTTGATCGTTTCGGCAGCTGTGTTCGGACTCTTGCAGGTTGCCCGAGAGAGCAAAACGGTTGTAAGTGAGAATTCGGCACTCAACAAGAACGTTCGAATGGCGCTGAATATCGTTGGTCGAGATACCTACAACGCGGGATTTGGCTATCCACTCCGCAACACGGTCATTCTTCCGGACAATAGACTCTCGACCTTGCTCGGAATTCCAAACGACTCGAATACCACTCGCGACACGGTCGCTCCGATCATTGCCGGTAATAATCTCACGGTGAATACTTACAATACTGCAGCGAACATCCGGACCGACCAGATCACAATGCTGTTCAAGGACACGACGTTCAATCAGGTCGGTGGCGTGTCTCAGCCTTTGAGTATCAACGCCGCAACCACGACTTCGGGCGGTATTGATGAGATCATTCCGCTTTCTGGAAGTAACACATTGTGTAGAGTGAACGATCTGTATCTGATCTCAGGAAATACAGGCTCTACAATTGGAGTATCGACAGCTCTCAGCGGCTCGAACATCGTTCAGTTTTCTAACGGTGACGGCCTAGGTTTCAACCAGACCGGGACTTCAGGTCCGCTTCGTTCCATCACAGTGCCGGCAAGTATACAGCGAATACGAATGATCACGTATTTCGTTACTGCCGACGGTACATTTACTCGTCGTGAGTATGCTAACGTTCTGCCGGCAACGGGTTTTGTTGACGAGCCGCTCATCTATGGCGTCGAGGATTTTCAGATCCAATATGTGATGGATGACGGTTCGCTTTCCGATAATCCGAGTGCAGGACCAAACGGAATTCCGGGCGACGCAGATGATACTCCGACGAACCTGGCTGCCGTTCGCCAAGTTAGATTTACGGTCAGTGTTCGATCGACGGAACTGAACGCGGCCGACCAACCATACAGATTTTCGCAGACCACGACATTCAGCACGAGAAATCTCGGCTACGACGTTAATTAGGTACAAAAGGAAGCACCAAGATGAGGATCGAGCAAGTAAATAAACCCCAAGTTTCTCAGGGAAATAAGCGTGAACGCGAACGCGGTTCGGCGATCGTGATATGTCTATTCATATTGGCATTGATCACGGTCTTCGTAATGATCGCGATGACACGATCGTCTTCCGAAGCTCTTGCGGTTGGAAACGAGACGGCTGAAAGCCGTACCTTTTACGCTGCACAAGGCAGCCTCGAGGTAATGACTCGAAACTTCAATAAGGTATTCGAGACAAAGCTCAATCCAACAACTGCTGATCTTAACTCTATTAGAACCGCAGGCGTTCCGGGACTTACGAATTTCACCTTCAATCAGGAACTTGATCAGACCTCAACTCGACAGAATGTGGTGCTTTCAGGCGGCCCATACACCGGACTTTACGCTATTCGCGACAACTGGCGTTTGCGAACCACAGCTACGGACAATCAGGGCGTTCAAGTCCAGTTAACTAGAAATGTGTTGAATAGCCGTATCCCGATCTTTCAGTTTGGTATATTTTTCGAGGACGACCTTGAGCTTTACCGACCACCGCGATTTTCATTTGGCGGACGTGTTCATTCGAATCGAAACTTCTTTGTGTCGCCGGGCGCGAACGGCGTCTATTGCGATTCTAAGGTAACCGCGGTTGGTGAGATCATCACTCAAACATGGCGCAATTGGAATCAGAGTGACTCAGGAAACAATCAGACCTACATTAAGAATGCGTCAGGTGTAAATACGCAGCTCCTTCCCGCCAATGGCAGCGTGCTGAATACGACTGAAGGTGCGGCGAACAACATTTTTTCGGCTCAGCCTGATATGCCGCCGAGCCGCGAAAATACGGCCTTTACTTCTTCGGCGGCAATATTCGACGGTAACTTGCAGAATCGTGTA
>CALMPJ010000156.1 GCA_937871585.1 uncultured Acidobacteriota bacterium
AATCGCCGACAACAGGCTTGTCACCGTTCGTACCCCAATGAAAGCCCGTGATACTTCCCGTCGAACTATTAAGGATCCACCAATCGCCGGTCGATGGACGGAAAACAGCTACGTCCGCCTTGTTGTCACCATCGAAATCGCCGGGCACGGGAATGTCGCCGGAGATGCCGAATCTTACGCCGCGGGCGAGACCACTACTACTTTGTGAGATGAACCAGCCTCCTGTTGACGGTCTGAAATATGCGAGGTCGGTTCTTCCGTCGCCATCGAAATCGGCCGGAGCTACAACGTCCGTCGAGGCTCCGAGAAAGCGAGTCGATAGCTGCCCCGCGCTGCTTTCGAGTATCTCCCAACGCCCGAGTGACGGAGTGAATACGGCACGATCGCTTATACGGTCACCGTCGTAGTCGCCCGGAACGACCGTAGTCCCCGGCTCGCCGAGTAAAGCGGACGAGTAGCCGCTGTTTATTGGATCAAGAAGCTCATACCAAAGGCCCTCACCCGCTCGAAAGACCGCCGGATCAGTAATTCCGTCGTCATTGAAGTCCGAAATGGAACGCTGTGCGAGCAGGCTGATCTTTGATGCGAAGACCTTTGAATTGTTCGAGAACGATGTGTCACCGGCGACCAAATTATTGCCGCCAAGCGAGAAGTATAATGACCGTGCCGACATTGCGAATCCGAAATCATCGTACGGACCGACTACGCCGTTCTGTCCGCCGGTCGCTGAGCGTGCAAGCGTCGCAAGTATAGTAACTTCGGACTTGGTGTCGCGAACGTAGAGGTCAGGCGTAGATCCGGTGTCCCGAACCGACATTGGTTCAGCGGTTACGAACGAAATATAGCGCCCATCGTCCGTTATACTCTTTCCTATATGAGTCTTGTGAAACGACGCGGATGGGTTCAGGCCGGCACCGGCATTTGTAGAGCTTGGCTGGCCGGAACCGTTAAGGCTGACGTATTTCGTTATATTCGTCTGCATATCTCTAACGAATACGTCGGACGTCGTCATAGACGGTTCACTCGTCGAAGCCGATAGGTCGGACGAGGTAGAAGCAAATATCACATATCGACCATTCGACGAAATGCCCGGAAATCCGCTCGAGGCCGCGTTCCCTGCCGATCCGCCTGTACCAACGCTTACGAGTTTGACCGACGAAGAACCATCAAAAAGATATGTGTCCATTCGAGGATTCGTGTCTGCCGTATTTAGATTTGTCGCGAGGCTATTGAACACAACTTTCGGCGGAAAGGAGGCGGAGGCTGCAGAAACCACTCCACCGGTACTTGCCCCGTTGCCGGTTGCAATGGACGAAGACGTAGATGATGCACACCCGATATTCGAACCGCTCGAGAAAACGTCAAAATAGAAAACGTCGTTCGCCCCATTTGTGTCAGTAATGAACGGCGAATAGTTCGACGCCGGGCTGGTCCAAACTACGAATCGCCCGTTTGCTGATATCGTAAGCGGTTGATTTGCATCGATGAACGCATTTCCCGGCTCCGTAGTGCTGCCTGCAGCGTGGCTTGCGAGGTAAGTTACGCCGGACTGTGTGTCGCGTACGAACACCTGTTCGGTAGACGTCGAAGGATAACCTGTGATCAGGTTAGTTGCCGCACTGTTGAACGCAACATAGCGACCATTAGCACTAACAACCGGACGTGCGGACCGAGCATTACCTTCAATTCCGGCAGGGGAAATACTTGCGAGCGTTCTGGTGCCTGTTTGCAAGTCGATCAAGAATATCTCATCGATCGCGAAGTTTCCGGCCGCATAGTTCGGCCCCGCATAGACCGCGTATCGCCCGTCCGGCGTGATCTTTCCACTATGGCCGCCCCAGGCAACAACCGCACCGGCTCCGACATAAAATCCGCAACTCAGGCATTTGATCTCGCCGGTTATGAGATTGCGTGAGAATTGGTTTGACACAGTTCCACCTGCTGTCGTCTGGACGTCTGGAACGAATGCGGCGGCGGGATAGTTACTTGAAAAAAGAACTACCGATCCGTCAGCGCTTACGTCATTGAAATGTGTTATGTACGCTCCGAATCCGCCCCCTCCGGCTGTATACGTTCCTCCGGGCATAGTGCCATTTGCCAATAGACCGACACCGAATGGCCTTACTGCGCTCGCGAAGATCGCAGTGGTCTGCAACATCAAAACTATTGCTGTGACTGCAATTACATTGATAACTTTGTTCTCTTTTCTGGATATGTTCGTATTCCTATTCATTTTCGTTCTCCTTTTTGCTGATCGCTTCCGATATTCGTCTTTGGATCGATTCGGCGCGTTTTGGTAATTCCTCTAGGCGTGTCTCTGTAGCCTTATCGTTTGCGAATGACATTTCGCTTTGTTGACGAATTGTCATTTCGCGGGTTACGACGGTCATTTTTATTGTTCGCGTAATGTTCCGTATTCCGGACATCTGATTTCCTCCACTCGTTGATTCGCGACCGGTTTGGTCTCGATGAACTGATTTTTGCTTTTTCGGTCGGTGGAAATCGTTGCCGAACGGTGTCAATTTCGGTTACGATTGGTGAAAATCACCGTAACCACGGACTTTTTAGGGTAAATGGAGCGATCAGGGTCAAGATTTTACGAATTTGGGGCGTTCAAGCTAGATGCTCAACGCCGATTGCTTGAACGCGATGGAGAGTTAGTTCATATATCACCTCGTGCTTTTGACCTGTTGCACGTTCTAGTCTCAAATCCTGGCGAAACACTTAGCCACGATCAATTGCTCGATGAGGTCTGGGAAGGAACATTTGTCGAACAAGGCAACCTAAAGAAGGCTGTTTCCACGCTCCGGCAGATCTTAGGCATTGAAGGCGGCGAGTTTATTACAACTGTTCCGCGTCGTGGTTACCGATTTACTGCCCCGGTAAGGACATACGCCGAACAAGCCTTCGAGATCCGAGAGACTCAGACTGAGATCACCGTTGAAGAAAAGTTCGAGACGAGGATATCGGGTCGCTCGGCAGCGGCGATAGCAGCAGTTCTTGCGTGTGTATCTGTTGCGACACTTGCCTTTAGCGGTTGGTATTTTCTGCGGACGCCCGATCAGAGGTTCTCGGTCGAATCAGTCGAACACTCGCGAATGCTTTCGTCCGGTACGATCGGCGGCGGCATTCTTTCGCCGGATGGCAAATTGTATGTGTATCGCGAATATAAGGGCGGCAAAACCTCATTGCGGGCCGTCCAAACCGGAACTGGCATATCGATCGAACTGTTACCGCCGTTCGACGGAGCCATTTGGAGCACTTCGATCTCTCCGGACGGGAACTTTGTTTATTTTTATCTGAAAGACGATCGCGTTTCTGCAAACAATGGTGTTTATAAGATCGCGTCGCTTGGAGGCGAAAAGGTTCGAATTTCAAGTGAACCTCTTTTCGACCTGAAGCCGTCACCAGATGGAAAAAACCTGGCCGCTACACGCGTAGTGCACGGTGCGGAAAGGCAAACGCATCAGATCTTGACTATCGCATCCGACGGCACGGACGAAAAGGTAGTAACGCAATTCCCTGTTTACACTCTGGCTCGCGGTATCGCGTGGTCACCGGACGGAAAGAGCATCGTCGCGGGCAGGATGCGTGAGGTCGAGGGCTCGCGATCCGTCTATGGTGTTTTTGAAATATCGATTGCTGACGGCTCACCACAAACGATCATGGCCGAGCAAGAGAATCCATTTCAATTGCTGTCGTGGATGCCGGACAAGCAGTCGTTGCTGATCAGACGCCGCAACCCTGACCTCGAGAACTTTCAGTTGTGGCAGTACTTTCCCTCAAGAAGCGAATTCATTCGCATCACAAACGATGAACACGAGTATGGCGAGGCTACGCTGAGTGCTGACGGCTCGACGATCGGCGTCACACGGCAGCTAAGTCTCGGGTCGCTTTGGGTCAGCGACGAGCAGATGAATTTCTCTCAGGTCGCGACTGACAGCGGATACGGAGTTGCTTGGGCCAATAATGACACGGTGGCTTACTCTTCATCGATCGACGGTCGCGAGAATATTCGAACGCTATCGCTCAGAACCGGTCGGGCAAAGTTACTGACGTCAGGCGGTGACGGCACGCGGCTATTTCCGGTAGCCGGTGGCGGCGACGGCCTGATCGCTTTTGCATCGAGCCGCGACGGCAGTCGCGAAATATACCGTGCGTCCGTTTACGACGAACCATTGACACGTTTGACCGATTCGCGATCGGTCGGGCAGTTCAGCATTATGCCAGATGGGCAATCGATCATCTATTCGAAGTTCTTTCCGGAAAATGGCGACTGGCGACTAATGCGACAAACCGGACAAACGACTGTTGAGGTCCCCAATTCTCTCGTGACCGAATGGGCGATCTCATCGGACGGCAACCGTGTTGCGATGTTGGCACCTGAGGTGCAGCTCGGCCCGGAGCGTGTGACCATACGCGATCTTTCGTCGGGTGCGGAGCTTCAACGTTTCGAGATCGCTAACCTCGATTGCCTTCAGTGGGTTCCGAACAGCGAAGCGATAGCGTTTATCCGTCAAAGAAATGACGTCTATGAAGTTGTCGTTCAACCGCTAGACGGAGCCCCGGAACGCATAATCCTTTCCCTTCCGGGCGAGAGAATTCGCCGCTTTGCATTCTCACCTGATGGCAAGCGAATCGCGGTTACACGAGACCGCGTTCAGAACGACGCCGTCCTTATCCGTCGCTCTCCGATCAAACAATAATTCCTAGACCGCGCGCCGCAACAAGAAATATGTTTCATTGTCGGCGCAGATTGTGTTAATATTGCTGCGTTGCGGAATTTCTCCGCTGATTCGTCTCTTCAATATGCTCAAAGCCGATATTCCTGAGCTGTGTCTCTATTTCGATCTCGAATGGGTGCCCGACGCCGATGGTGCACGTCGAATGTTCGAACTAGATGACGATGTGTCTGAGATCGACGCGATGCAGAGCTTATGGGAACATTCGGCGGCGTACGATGCTGAGAAGAATCCGCGACCGTTTTTGAAGTACATGTTCTCGCGTGTCGTGTCGATCGCTTTCCTTTCGCGGCGAGTCACATACCAAGGGCAGGATCGCGTGATCGAATTTGGGCTTAATTCACTTCCGAAACTGCCGATCGAGATAGAAGGCGATGTCGACGAGGCTGAAATAATTCAACAGTTTCTTTATTTTTTAGGCAAACGACGGCCGCAGCTTGTTGGATTTAATTCAGCGAATTCTGACCTGCAAGTTCTCATTCAGCGAGGAATGATCAAAGAGATCTCGGCACCTGAATTCAATCGTCGTCCGGACAAACCGTGGGAAGGACCCGACTATTTCGACTCGCGAAATAGCGAAGCTCATTTAGATCTTCTGACCAAGTTTTACGGCGGCACTGGAATGACGCCGCGGCTCGATGAATTAGCCAAGCTGTGCGGATATCCCGGAAAGATCGATGTAAAAGGCGATCAAGTTACCGATCTTTGGCTCGAACGCGATATAACCAAGATCGTCGAGTACAATCAGATCGACACTTTGAACACATACTTGGTTTGGCTACGAATGGTCTATTTCGCAGGGAAAATGACCGAAGAAGAGTATTTTGACGAGACGGAGGCTTTTCGCTTTTTTCTCGAAGCGGAAAGTCAGAAAGAAGAAAAGAAGTTCATTACACAGTTCTTAGAAAAGTGGCCCGAATAGCTATGGAATTAGGCAAGATCTACCAAGAAAACTGCGTCGAAACGCTCGACAGGATGAAGGACGATTCGATCGATATGACGATAACAAGTCCGCCGTACGACGATCTGCGCGATTACAACGGCTACCATCTGCCGATCGAAGATATCGCGGAAGGACTTTTTGCGAAAACGGCTCCGGGCGGCGTTGTCATTTGGGTCGTTGGCGACCGAACCGTTAATGGCGATGAAACGCTGACGAGTTTTAAGCATGCCTTTGCCTTCAAAGACGCCGGATTTCGTGTTCACGACACGATGATCTACGCGAAAAATAATCCGATCCCGAGCGATTGCGGTTTGAGATATAGGCAATGTTTTGAATACATGTTCTGTTTTTCTAAGGACCGTCCGAAGACGTTCAATCCGATCGTGCAGACCATTCGGCAGGAAAAGGCATTTAAGTCGTTTCGCATTACGAAAGTTGGACGCAATGACCTTGCTCACGATCATGTCGCGCCAAAGGAACGCAAGGTTGACAACATTTTCTTTTACGACAAATGCGAATGCGAACCGCAGTTCGACTATTCAGATAGCGAGATCTTCTACTACAATGTCGGCTCAGCTAGCTCGAAAGACAAAGTCGCGTTCAAACATCCCGCGATCTTTCCCGAGAAACTTGTCGAAGATCAGATCTGTACTTGGACAAACAAAGGCGATTTGGTTTACGACTGCTTTATGGGCAGCGGCACGACGGCAAAAGTTGCCGATTATCTTGGGCGACGCTGGGTCGGTTCCGAGATCTCGTCAGAATATGTCTCGCTTGCGGCAAACCGTTTGGCTCCTCATATTTCGAGTGGCAGTTTTTCTGCGGCAAAGTAACAACCGATATACAAGTTCGAACGTCTAATGTTATAACTATCAAAGGTTGGAGTTTTTATGCGTCGAACATTGTTAATCCTTTCATTTTTGGTCGTGGCAACCGCGATCGCAATTGGACAGCCGCGACCGGCCGATAAATCGGCAAATCCTGAAGTAAAGCCCGCTCCGCCGACCGTCGCTGCAAAGTATGAAGGCGGCCTGTTCGGCTATCGCGACAAGATCGATGGCACGTTAAAGTTTGACGACGCTAATCTTCGTCTTGCTTTCTTTAACAAAGAGAATAAAGAGATCTTTCAACTGCCCTTCGATTCGCTGAACGTCGTCTATCCAAGTTCCGAATCGAAAACCTCAACAACGGGAAACGTGATCAGCAATGTGCCGCTTCCGGGAGCAGGACTAGCTAGTTTACTGAAGGAAAAACGCCGCTATCTTGTAATCGCCTTTGATGATCCTGATGCCGATATTGCGGGTACGATCAGCTTTCGAATCGACGACAAGGACCTTCTCGAATCTGTCATATACTCGCTCGGAACTAAGGCTAAGTTGAACCAACGAGGCGACTCGTATTATCGTCCGAGAGCAAAACCGGCGATCTAGTTCATATCACCAAATCGATTTTGCATAATGGCTGTGATCCCGATCGCGGCCGTTTCTGCACGGAGAATTCTACCGCCAAATGTGACTATAGTGGCGCCAAGTTCGCCGGCGGTTTCAAGTTCCTCATCGCCCCAACCGCCTTTTGGGCCAAATACAACTGTCAACGAACGGCTTTCGATCTCGTCAGGCAATTCGCTGCCGTCCCGCTCGGAAAAGAGAAGGACATTGGGTTCAGCAAGAACCGTCTCAAGCAGCGAAAGCTCCGCGATCTGCATTACAAATGCACGGCCGCATTGTTTCGATGCCTCGAACGCGATGCGTCGCCATCGCTCCAGCCGCTGGCTCGCCGCCTTGAGCGTTACCTCAGTTCGTTGGGTTATTAGCGGCACAAACCGATATGCACCGAGCTCGACCATCTTCTGAATTATCAGATCATACTTGTCGCCCGGCATTACGGCGGAGGCTACCGTCAGTTTCAGATGGGATTCAGGCGATGCCGGTTCTGTTTTCTGCCCGACATTGAGCCGAACGGCCTTTTTATCTACTGACTCAACGACTGCGGCCATTTCGCCTCCTACTCCGTCAAACACCGAGACGGCGTCACCGACAGAAAGCCGAAGAACGTCACGCAGATGACGCGCTTCGCCGTCGTCCAACGTGACGTTCGTATTCGGTTTGGCTTCGGGGGCGAAAAATCTACGCATCGTTAATTCGGCCAAATCGGGCAATAAAATCTCTACTCTCGATCCGCATCGCGACCCAGCTCTCAAACAGTGCCGGCGTCTGTATCCAATGCGAAAGCCATTCAGTGATCTCGATGTTCACGGCTCGTTTGTCGGGATCGACTGTCTGTGAAGCGATCTTTTCATTTACACGCCTCTTTGCTTCGAGTGCGATCTCGCGAAGCTGCTTTTGACCAGCAGTGTCTCCGGTCAGCCGGCGGTTCTGTCGCTCGGTTTCCAGCAACCGGATCGAAGCCAGTGCTCTCGGTAGGCCGGAAATGTCGATCTGATCTCGCAGTTCTCGTTCTGGCGTTGACGGCAACTGCTGTCGAACATATGTCCGCAAGATCTCGGGATGGCGGAGCACCGCACCTTCGTCCGCCAATAGCCGTGCGATCTTCATTGGCGAATCGACCGCCGATTCGCCAAATCTTCCGGCGATAGCCGTCTGAATGGATTCGATCTCAGCTTCGCCGACGCTTTCACAATCGAGCTTTTCCCAAACTTCGATCGCAAGTCCGTCTTTTGTATGTCCGGCCAACATTTCTTAGAGCATGCCCCCGATGCGCGACGTGTCTTGTGTACCGTCTCCGACGATGAATGCTCTTTCGGCCCGCCGACGATCGCTACACGACCGCCGATCGAACGTACGATCTCACGTTCGGGAACAGTATCGACCGTGTAATCCGTGCCTTTTGTATGAATGTCGGGACGGATCGCAAGGATCGTTTCCGTCACGGTCGGCTCTTCGAAAATAGTGACAAGATCTACACATTGGAGCGCGGCAACGATCTCGGCACGTTCATTCTCCGGCATGAACGGGCGGCCGTTTCCCTTAAGTTCGCGAACCTGTAGATCTGAATTTATCGCAACAACAAGCGTTTCGCCTAGTTCTTTGGCACCGGCGAGATAACGAATATGCCCGACGTGGAACAGGTCGAAACAGCCATTTGCCAGCACGATCGTGTCGCCATTTTCGCGATGGCGATTCACTTCGCGACACAAGGCCGCGCGATCTAAGATCTTCGAATTGGTATCAACCATTGGAAGTGGCAGCCGTTGGTTCGGGCATTGTCTTTATCGAATTGATCAGCTCTTCACGGTTTACGGTCGCCGTGCCTTTCTTCATAACTACGATGCCGCCTGCATGATTAGCTATTGTTGCGGCGTCGGCAAACGAGGCACCCGCGGCCAAGCTCAGCGCGTATGTAGCGATCACGGTATCGCCCGCACCGGTAACATCGACCGCACTGCTCGAACCAACGACATCGAGCGATAACGGTTCCCGGTCGCTCTCGAACAGCGTCATTCCTTTGTTTCCGTTAGTTACGAGCAACGATGTGAGTTCGAGCTTATTCCTGAGAGATTCGCAGTCAGAATGAGAAAATCCTCGTCCAAGCAGGGCCTCGACCTCCTCCTGATTCGGCGTTGCGGATGTCGCTCCCGACAAGGCACCAAGGCCAAACCTTGAATCGACAATCACCGGAATGCCTTTAGCTTTCGCGATGAGTTGCACCTCGGCAAACACCTTCTTGCTGATCACGCCGTAGCCATAATCGGAAACTATGACAGCGTCAGATTCCGCAATGCCGGATCGCAATTTCTCGATCAAGGCCGTTTCGACCTCGGCCGACGGTTTCCGACATTCATAGTCAATACGTATGACCTGCTGCCTAGAAGCATGCGGCTGGCCGCCAAGAACTCGTACCTTTGTCGTCGTTCGGTTTCCAGTATCCCGAACAAGCCCCGAATCATCGATCTTCAACTTCAGAAACGTTTCTGAAAGCTTCCGGCCGACTTCGTCGTCACCAAGAATACCGACCAACGACACACTGGCCCCAAGCGAGGCAACATTTGCTGCCGCATTAGACGCCGCGCCGGGAAATGTGCGGGTCTCGTCGTGACGGAGTATAAACACCGGAGCCTCTCGCGAGACGCGAGTGATCGTACCGTCAAGGTACTGATCGGCAACAATATCGCCAATGACCAATACCTTTCGGCCAACAAAATTGGAAACCAATTGTTCTAGTTTGCTCACAAGCTTCTTATCTACAGACTCGATTATTACATCTAAGACCATCCAAACAAAGAAATAGCCGGGCAAAAATCGATCTCGCCCGGCTATTAATAATTGTTCAGCAATAGACTAGTGAGTGTCGTAACCAGCCACAGGATAGTCGCCCGTCGCTCCCCACTGACTTTGCGTTGAAGTGCTGAAGTTGCTCGAGCTCGTCAAAACAAAGAATACTCCATTCGAATCACGCCATACTGCAATGTCGGCTTTGCCGTCACCGTCGTAATCGTTCTGAGCCGAAAGATCTGAACCGGTCAATCCCCACGAGGCAGCGATCAGGCCGCCGTCGGTACTCTTTCGGATGTACCAAACCAAAACCGAAGTTGGCGTTGTTCCTTCACGAACCACGGCAATGTCCGTTTTGCCGTCGCCATCGTAATCGCCTGGGACGACCAAGTCGTTGGAAAGCCCCCAGTTGACAATCGAGAAACTGTTATTTGAACTGTTTTGAATATAGAACGTTGATTGGCTCGCAGCCGTCGCGCCGGGACGCTGAACGGCTATGTCGAATTTGGTGTCGCCGTCGTAATTGCCCGGAGCTGTGTAATCCGTCGACAATCCGAATTGGATCGCGCTAAAACCGCCATCGGTGCTTCGCAGCGTGTACCAGATCATCGCTCCGCCCGTTCGCCGAACTACAGCAAGGTCGGTTTTCCCATCGCCGTCATAATCACGACCTACAGGTTCGTCGCCCGACGTTCCAAACGCCGTTGCAACGAAAACGCCATTGGAGCTATTGAAGCGATACCAAACACCGTCTGTGTCACGCCAAACCGAGATATCGCCCTTGCCATCTCCGTCAAAATCGCCCGGTGCAGGATAGTCAGTATTTGCAAGACCAAACTGCTGGAATGTAAACCCGCCGGCACTCTTGTTTACGTACCAGACATTATTACTCGGCCGAAAAACCGTGTAATCGGCGCGGCCGTCATTATCGTAGTCCATCGCACGGCGAAGACCGGCTTGGCCCAGAGCACTAACAACAAATAGTGACCCAAGAGCCACAACTAACGCGAGTCGACGCGATACTGGAACTAAATATCTCATTTCGAACATCCTATACTGAACAGAGTAAAACGGCAAGAAACCGCTTTGGAGTATTAACTAGTTTACTACCTATCTACGAATTTAATCAAGAAAAACAGCAGAAAACCACAATACGCTTTTTTCAAGCAAAAATGGGCTTGTTACGTGATTTAGACGCGTAAACCCGAAAAAAAGTTTGTGCCTCGAGCAAAAAATTCAGTTTCTTCTCTGAATAACAGATATCTGATGCCCGCCAAGCGTCAATGTTCCGGTCCTCATTATTGTCGGGTTTATGCCAACACGCAGCTTTAACGTCGAATTTCCGCTGTACTCCGAAGAATCGAGCACACGCAGCCACGTTGCATTACTCTTCGCCGAATAATCGCAGTTGGTTCCGGGCGTAAGATCCAACGAGATCATACCGCCTTTGGTCGGAACCGTCACCGACGCTGGAAATGAGCACACTGTCTGGTTACGAAGCGCACTATTTACGTTCAATCTTCCACCGGTTTTCACAAAACCTGACCACGCCGCAACAGGATCGACCGTGTTGAGCAAAGTCGCCTTTGCGGATGCAACGGTAAGACTTGGATTATGCGCAAACAATAACGCCGCTGCGCCGGCAACATGAGGCGACGCCATTGAAGTACCGCTCATATTCCCGTACGACGAATTAGAGCCAAAGGTCGTGCTAAAAATTCCGGTTCCCGGCGCTGCTAGATCGACGCTATTTACGCCAAAACAAGATCCGGCGTTACGGCCATCGGTCGAATTAGAGTTTGCTACCGATATAATGTGCGAACTTGTATAACTTGCCGGAAAGAATGGCGTAGTGTCGTTATTTGTTCCGTTATTTCCTGCGGCAAAAACGTTGAGGACGCCAGCATTTCCTAATGCATCAAGAGCATCTTTCGTCGCCTGATCGTAGCTGCAAGCTTCGTCGCAGCCGCCGTACGAGTTATTCGTCACGCGAATATTTACGCCGCGTTGCTTCATCAAGCGAACGTAATTGTAGGCATTCACAAGCATCGCCGACGTAGAGCCGCTGCCGCTGGCGTTGTAGATCTTGATGTTCATTATCTTGACGTTCCAATTCACGCCAACAACGCCTACCGCGTTATTGCCAACAGCACCGATCGTTCCGCCTGTATGCGTACCGTGGCCGTGTTGGTCTGTCGGGTCTGAGTCGTTAAAAAAGAAGTCCCAGCCATTAACATCATCGATAAAGCCGTTGCCGTCATCATCAACGCCGTTCGCCGCGATCTCTCCGCTGTTAACCCAAATGTTCGCGGCAAGGTCCTCGTGCGTCATTCGCATTCCAGTGTCGATATTCGCGACTACGACCGATGAACTTCCAGTCGTCAGGTCCCACGCCGTAGGCGCCGCAATTCTTGTAAGGCCGTAAAGCCCTGCGTTTGCGAACTGCGCGTCGTTTGGGGTCAATTGCAGGTGATAGAGGAAGTTTGGCTGTACCGCGACTACCTCCGTACTCTTGGAATACTCTGCCATTGCCTGCTCGACTGACATCCAATCGGCGATCCGAACTCGCTGCCATTGCTTATCGACCAACTCCTCAACGCCAGTTGAAGACAGCCGATGATTCAACGATCGTGCCGCCGTGCCGTCGGGTCCGGATCGGAACTTGACAAGCAATTCGCCGCTTACGTACTTATCCGGGGAAATCTGCTGCGCACTGATCATAGTTATCAGCGCAAAGAAACAAAGCGTACTCGAAATCAAAAGCTTCATTACTCTACACATAATCACAGTGCCGCCTGATGATAAAAAGATACAAGAATTATATTGCTGAGAAAGAATTATTACAACGACAAAACGGAAAGGTTGGTGGGGCGGCTAGAGGGATTCGAACCCTCGACATCCTGAACCACAATCAGGCGCTCTAACCACTGAACTATAGCCGCCACAAATGGATTTTGCATTGCCGATTTTCGATTCTCGATTTAACAGATCCGTTTAATCCAAAATCCCCAATCAAAAATCCAAAATTGACTGGTACCCCCGGCAGGGTTCGAACCTGCGACCTACGGCTTAGAAGGCCGTTGCTCTATCCAGCTGAGCTACGGGAGCACAAAACCGGAACTTACGATTCTATTGGTTGGCGATAGTCAAGTCAAATAAATCTAGGCCTTCGCGGCTTGAAACGCCTCAACCTCCTCGATCATTTGCTCGAACACTTCTCCCAGATCGAGTTCACTGGTGTCGATAACGATCGCGTCATCGGCAATGGTAAGCGGCGAGTCTTCGCGGGAAACGTCGCGCTCGTCGCGTTCGTTGATCTCGGCGAGTGTATTTTCGTAGGTTGAGACGCGGCCCTTTGCCTGGTCTTCCATATAACGGCGGCGGGCGCGGGCTTCGGGCTTGGCGGTAAGGAAGAATTTGATGTCGGCATTTGGGAACACGACGCTGCCGATGTCGCGGCCTTCGAGAACGCATCCGTTCGGAGCTGCGTTGCCGATTATACGCTGGTGCTCGACCATTATTCGGCGAACCTCGGATATCGTCGATACCTGCGACGCTGCTTGAGCCGCATCGAGCGTGCGTATCTCGACCGACACATCTTCGCCTTCGAGCATCACCTTCATTGCATCGGGTTCGCCGACAAGGTCAATGTCTGCGGTTTCGGCGATCTCGGCGATCCGGTCGATATCGCGCAAAGGAACATTCGCACGCGTCACTGCAAGCGCAACGGCACGATACATCGCTCCGGTGTCCAGATAAAGCAGGTTCAGTTTTTTCGCAAGCATTTTGCCGAGCGTCGATTTCCCCGCTCCGCTAGGGCCGTCAATGGCAATGATCATCGTCTCAGGCGATCGTCTTCTTGATCTTGGAAGGTAGTTTATCAAAAACGAGTTGGTATGACTTCTCGATGAGACCTTTTAGTTCTTTCGGCGAGACGGCATCGATATCTTTGATGCTCACCCATTTGTTACGAGCGACATAAGCAGCCGGTTCGATGCCATTTCGTTCGATAAGCTCTTCGAATTTCTCCGGAGTGCACTTCAGCGACATACCATGCTTCATCGAATCGACATTCGTGACGCAAAACATTTTCTCGCCAACGCAAAAGCAGAGGTCGGCTCCCCATTTTATGTCCTCAGTCGCGCCGGGAAACGACAAGCAGAATCTACGAAGTTGTTCGACGATCATTTTAATTGACTACCGGTAAACTTCGAATCGATAAGATCAAACAATTCCATTTTGTTGACGTCCGTCCTCGCCAAATCAATCACGGTTCGCTTCAGCAAATTCTTGGTAAATGCTGACGATTCGGGAAAGTGTTTTTCAACATCCGATATCGCGACCACAAGCATGCCGTCGTTAATAGTTATGCTCTCAACATCGTACCAAGGGATCCATTTCGAATGAACGTAAGTCCAGATTCCGTCATTCGAAAGTGAAACCACCAGTTTGCTCGAAAATGCTGCCCAAAAGAATAAAGTACTACTAAGGAGAATAAGCGCACCGATCGAAATGATCCAGTAACTCATTTCGAGAACGAAGCAAGAGATCAGAAAGGCCGAGCCAATTACAGTGCACGTAATAGCCCAAAATAGGTTCTTTGCCTTTGATTCGCGAACTTCCATTTTTGACTTCTTAGTCTCTCATTCGCCAGAAAACACTTGACGGCAGTCGTATAATATCAAGACACAAACTTGGAGGCACAACTATGAGCGTTAAACCAATTCCAGAAGGCTACGAAGGCATCACGCCTTACCTTATTTGCCGCAATGCTACGGCGGCGATGGATTTTTACAAACGGGCATTCGGCGCGATCGAACTGTATCGGATCGGCGGCCCTGACATGGTCGGCCATGCCGAAATGAAGATCGGCAACGCTATATTTATGCTCGCCGATGAATTTCCTCCGATGGCCGTCGGACCTGAAACCGTAGGCGGTTCGCCCGTGAGTTTGTACATCTATGTCGAAGACGTCGATGCGTTCACCGAAAAGGCAATTGCCGAAGGGCTCGAAGTTCTCAAACCCGTCGCAGATCAGTTCTACGGAGACCGTTCCGGGCATTTCAAAGATCCATTTGGCCATCTTTGGGGCTTTGCGACCCACAAAGAAGACCTAACGCCCGAGCAGTTGCAAGAACGTGCGGCTGCGGCACACGGCGGCTAGCGAGACGCCGGCCAGATGAACACCGGTGACTGGTGATATTTCTTATCGCTGGCACCGGTCACTTTCTTTGTCTCCTTGGTCTTCCAGTTCATTAGGTAGATGTCGTATCGTCCCGTCTTTTCATCGCGGCTGTCGAATGTGAGCCATTCGCCGTCCGGGGACCAATCGTGCCAGCCTTCGTCGAGTTTACTGTCGGTCAACTTCCACTGTTTCTTGCCATCAGGCGTAACGGCGTAGATCGATTGTTTCCCTGCCTGATTTGATTGGTACGAAATGAACTTATGCTTCGCGTTCCAGTGCGGTGGACCGACGTGGTAGCCCGGATCTTTGCCGAGCGGATCGTCCTTCGGATACGTTGTCAGTTTCTTGCGGTTCGAACCATCGGCATTCATCAAATACATCTCTTCGATCTCAGCTCGATCGGTACGTTTGTTCTTGAAAACGTACGCGATCTTTTTGCCGTCCGGCGAGAAAGTCGGGTCGCGAAATGCTGATTCGAGATCTTTTGTGATCTGACGAAAACGTCCGGTCTCGCGTTCGATGACAAAAAGCTGAAATCTGATAGTAGTTCCGATACGACCCGAGACGATAAGCTCCCGACCGTTATTTCGGCTGCCCATCCACGAATCTTCTAATTGGAGATTCGATATTTTTCGGACGTTGGAGCCGTCAATGTCGGCTTCGTACAAGAAATAGCAACGCTTGCAGGCGTCACGATCGCTAATAAACAGGAGCTTGCCTGGAATCGAATAGTATGTCCACGCAACGTCTTTATGCTTGGTGATATTCGTCATCGAGCTGCCGTCAGTGGCGATCGTGTAAACATCGTAATTGTCAGCCTTTTGGTCTTCAAGTACGTTTAACGCGATCTTCAGTCCCGCCGTTTGTGCGGAAACCGAGATCGAGAGTGCTAGAAATATTAGTGATAGGATCGGTCTCATTTCAGTTCAAATTAGTGACAGCGTCCGTGCGACTGCTGCAGTAGTTCTATTAGTTCTTTATCAAAACGGCCGCCGTCAACCGCTACGACCATGTGCGAAATACGCGGCATCGGACCGGTGAGCTTCGCCTTTTGGACGTTATCATCAAACGGTCTGTCACCAAGATCGAGACCGATACGAAGCTCGCCTTTCTTGATATTGACCGCTCCGAACTCGCGATTCTCCAGCACCGAGACATATGTCTTTTTCGGTAGAAAAGTCGCATCAGGAAAGTTCTTCGATATGAAAGCGACGAATTCATCATAAAGAGGCCGCATATCTTCGTTCTTGCCGAATTGATCATCGAGCAATCCGTCGGTGCTTTGATAGACAGGTTTGCCGCCATTGGCTTGAATTGCGGCCAGCATTGAAGCCTGCATATGGTTGAACTTATGCTCGTCTTTGAGCCAAGCGATGACTTCGTTTCGCTTCTTACTGCCGTAACCGTCGACGACTTTGAGCCATGCGGCTAGGTCTTTACCTGTTTCGGCCTTAATGCCGTCCATGAATTCTTTTTCAAATTCGCCTGATGTCTTCTGTGCCATAATTCCTCCGATTCAAGCTCAGGTTATCGAAAAATATCTACCGCGTATTGGAAAAAATTTACCTAACCGACCGGAATGTAGTTCTGGTAGTTCGTGTGTATCTTCGAATATTGCTCCGGCGTGAATCCCGAAAAATGCTTGAAATCGTTAATGAAATGCGATTGGTCATAGAACCCGCAATCCAACGCAATCGTTCGCCAGTCGTGTTCGGTTGCAGCATCGATCGTCGAAACAGCCTTCTGGAATCGCATGATCTTCAAATATGCCTTTGGCGTCACGCCTACTGACCTTTTGAACATATCGATGAAATGTTTCTGCGAATAACCGATCTGGTGGTTCATTCGGGAGATCGAGATCGCGTCCGGACGCTCGCTCATTTCCGTTACCGCAAACGCAACGCACGGATCAAGGTCGAGTTGTGACCGAAATTCACTTAAAAGGAAATCTTCGACGACGCGAAACCTTTCTGCGAAGTCATCTATCTCAAGCAATTGCTCACGCAGCGAGCCAAGGTCACGGCCCCAAACCAGATCGGCATCGACAACGCTGTCTTTGATCTCGTTCATTGGGAATGGAAAGAAAGACGAAGCTCGACCCTTCTTGAACGAGATCACCATCATTTCTGAATCAGTGCCCGAAGGTATTGTGATCGGTTCAGTTCGTAAACCAGATGCCCAAACACGATTGCACGCCTGTATCTCTTTAAGGCTGTTGTTGTCGTATATGAATTGCGGCCGGTCGTGAAAATCGATCAATATCTCAACGTCGCCATTTGGCAAGAAGCGATCGACATTGTGCTCGTGTTGAACGCCTTTGAAATAGACAAATACCTCGATGAACTCATTGAGTGGATATCGCGGTATGTGTATCTGATGAAGCATTAGCTCATCTAACCTAACTTATGCACCAGGTTTGCACCAAGGCTTTCGAGGACGGCTTTCATTTTCTCATCGGTCATTTCGGAACCATCGCCATCGAATTTCTGCGAAACAAAAGGAACTGCAACTTCCATCGGAAGTACGTGAACAGCGAGTATGGTCAGAACACCGCGAAGATGAGCCAGGCACCGTAGACCACCAAACTGTCCAGGCGATGCCGTCATCAAAGCCGCCCATTTTCCCTTCACAGGTTCGTACGGCTTGTACTTGTCGTTGCTGCGAGATACCCAATCGATTGCGTTTTTGAGGCCGCCGGGAATCGAGCCATTGTATTCCGGCGAAGCGATCAAAAATCCGTCATGTCCTGCCATCACGTCCTGCAAGCGCAACGCATTCTCATCAAATGCTCCGTCGCTTTGCATGTCAGCATCGTAGATCGGCAGCGGAAAGTCGCGAAGATCGATCGTCGTCACCTCAGCTCCCGCCGCACGAGCGCCTTCTACCGCGACTGCCAAGACTCGTTTGTTGTATGAATGTTCGCGGTAGCTGCCCGCGAAGGCTAGTATTTTCGGCATATTCTTAGCAAAGGTCGTCTTTCTCAATTCCGGTTATCTTATCGACTCGATTCGCGTGTCTTCCGCCTTCGAAATCTGCACTAAACCATGCCTTCACGATGTCGGGAATTGTGCCTTCCGGTGACGTTCGCCAACCAACGGCTAGGACATTAGCGTTGTTGTGCTGCCGCGCCAAACGCGCAGTCTCTTCGTTCCAGGCGACGGCGGCGCGGATGCCGTTTACTTTGTTCGCCGAGATCGCCATTCCGGTGCCTGAGCCACACACGAGAATTCCCTGATCGAACTCACCTTTTGCTACTGCCTCGGCTACCTTACGAGCATAGTCGGGGTAGTCTACCGAATCCGGCGAGTTCGTCCCCATATCCGCATATTCGACGCCAATATCGTCAAGAACTGTCTTTATCAGTTCTTTTCCTTCGAAACCCGCGTGATCGGCTCCAATTGCTATTTTCATATCTCAAGTCTAACTCACGTCGCAAAAATTGCGAATGTTCTCGCGGACAACCAAAAAACTTTGCAAGAACTCAAAGTCCATACGTTCTAACGAAAAACCGTATTCACGGTGCAGGAGACATTTCACTATGAAGAACTTTCTTTTCGCGGCACTTTTCTCGGCTCTTTTGTTTGTCGGCTCGAGCCACGCTGCCACCGTCGACGAACTCGTTAATGACGCTGTTTCTGACAACAAGTCGGTCGCCACGGCGTCGATCGCAGAACTTCGCTCGATGGGCACCGTCGGCCTTGACGCTTTGTTCGTCAAGTATGCTGCTGAGATCGAACGGTTCAAAAAAGACGGCGTTGTCGATGCTGAATGGCAAAAGATCGCAACGGCACTCGACTCGGTCGCGATGCAAAAGGACGCATATGCCTCGCACCTGTTCTGGTACACTGACATCGAAGAAGCCAAACGCGCTGCCGATAAGAAGAATCGTCCGATCTTGTCGCTTCGCCTGCTCGGCAATCTTGACGAAGAATTTTCCTGCGCCAACAGCCGATTGTTTCGCTCAATTCTCTATCCAAACGCTCAGGTTTCGCAGTATCTTCGTGATAACTACATCTTGCACTGGAAATCGGTTCGCCCTGCACCGCGGATCACGATCGATTTTGGCGATGGCCGCAAGATCGAACGAACGATCACAGGCAATTCGATCCACTATATTCTCAGTGCCGACGGCACTATCATCGAGGCTCTGCCCGGACTTTACAGCCCGACCGGATTCTTGACCTACCTGATGGAAGGCCGCAGGGTCGATAAGCTCGCCGGCCAATTGCTGCCCGAATCGCGTGCACGAGCGTTCATGAAATATCGCCAGCTCAGCTTTAACCAAATAAAGGCAAAGCGGAACAAGGTAGTTGCGGCGTCCGGCGTCAAACTAACTGAACCGGCAATATCACCGAACGGCGGGCTCGTTGCACCGACCGCAATAACCGCAGCTCCGGTTGCGATGGCGAAGATGATGGTTGTTGACGAATATTCGTTGCTTCGCGTTTATGACGATTTTGCAAAATTCGAAGCATCGGTCGGATTCGACGATTGGCTCAAACTCTCCGGCTATTATTCGCCGATACGAAAGCTCGATGACAACAGCATCTCGTTCATTCGCCGTCAGAACTCAAAAACGGGCCTATCGGAGCAGGAATTCGGTGCTTTGTTCGCAAAGCTCGATAGTTTTATCGCACTCGACACCACACGGAACGATTTTCTGTACCACACAAAGCTTTACGAATGGCTGAACTCGGATCGCGGCAATGAGAACCTCGAGGAATTCAACGCCCGCGTCTATGCCGACATTTTCAAAACGCCCGGTACCGACAAATGGCTCGGCCTTTACGCGAGCGACGTTTATACGGCACTCGATGGAAATGGAATTATAAAGTAGTTAACCATGGCCTGCTCCCACAGGCTGTTGTTATCAAATTACAGCGCACTTAACATCAATTTCCACAGTCAGTTACGAGAAAAATCTGCGCTACCCGCAAAAACGCAACCTCAAACGCGAAAAAATCCATAACGAATGCTTATAATGCCCAAAAACACAGGTCTAAATTGTCAAAGATCTCATCGCTAGTTGCGACTGTTGCCTATTATATCATATATGCAACGTCACGCAAGTGTTTTTGCGTCGTACTCATCCACGACAACGGAATCGAAATACTTGGACGCACGCATCAAAACACCATATAATCGTCGTACGGGATTGATGGTAAAAGCTTTCATCACAATTTTTGTCCTTTCTTTCGCATTCGTGGGCAAAGCGACGGCACAAGATTTCTTGCCTGAGCTAGTGAAACGCATCAAACCGTCAGCCGTCGCGATCGAAACTTTCGATTCAAAAGGCACTGTGCTTTCGCGTGGAAGCGGCTTTTTTGTCGCTTCCGATCGGATAATCACCAACCGTCATGTGATCGAAAAGGCGGCGCGCGTCGAAGCTCACCTGCTGGACGGACGAAAGATCGTGGCGAAAGGCGTGCTTGCCATCGATGGCGAAGGAGACCTTGCGTTGCTGCAGATCGACGTGCCGCGGCCATTCGTTTCGCCGCTTCCGATCGTACGAAACGTGCCTCAGGAAGGCGAATCTATAGTTGTAATTGGTAATCCTTTTGGGCTCGAAGGTTCCGTTTCGAACGGCATCGTCTCGGCCGTTCGCGAGATCTCAGGCTATGGAAAGATCATACAGATAACGGCATCGATCTCGCCGGGATCGTCTGGTTCGCCGGTCGTGAACATGGCCGGGCAAGTGATCGGCATCGCAACACTACAGGCCGCCGAAGGGCAGAATTTGAACTTCGCCGTGCCGTCAGATCGCATTGCTCAATTGAAAGTCAGCGAGGTTCAGACTTTCACAGCGATGAATTCTGAGGCTCAAAAGAACAAACGTTCCGGTGCCGAGCGTTTGTATTCGCAAGGCCTCGCACAGCTTTCGAGAGACGATTATCAGCGGGCACTTCCCTTTTTCGAACGTGCCGTCGAGGCTGATCCAAATTACGCCGAGGCGTGGTATCAGGCAGGCTATTGTTACGGTGCCGTTGGTCGGCACACAGAGGCATTGCGAGCGTCGCGTCAGGCCGCGAAGCTACGTCCGGATTGGGCAGCGTCGTTCATCAACATCGGTGTTTCTAGCTATGCTCTTGGTTCGTACAAGGACGCCGCCGATGCATTTAGACAAGCGATCAGGCTCGACGAAAATGAACCTGAAACACATTACTTGCTTGGAACAGCGTTGGGAAAACAGAACCGAACCGATGAAGAGGTTCTTGAGTACAGACGTACGCTCGTCCTAAAACCAGACCATCCGCAAGCGATCGAAAAGCTGGGACTTGCATTGTTCAAATTGAAAAGATTTGCCGAGGCAGCGACGGCGTTCGAGCAGCTTCGCTCGTATAAACCGGACGCCAAGACCTACAATTACCTTGGCGAAAGCCTACTGGAAACAGGTAAACCGGACGAAGCTATCGACGCCCTCAACACCGCGCTCGGCTACGACAGCGAATTCGCCAAGGCTCGATTCAACCTCGGCCGCGCCTACCTAAAACAAGGCAACAAAGACCTCGCCACAATGCAATACGAAATGCTCCGCAGCTCAAAAAGCGACTGGGCAGATCGGCTTTACGTTTTGATAAATCCTTAGTTATTCACCGGCGGATCTGTCGGCCCGGCCGGCAGTCCGTTCTTATCCGCACCTCGAAGCACGCCGGTCTCATCAATGTAGAAAGATCGAACGCCGGATCGTCCGTAAGTGTGCGGAGTGATCCGAACCGTGAACCTTGCAGGATCGGTCGTTGTCGATGGCGTTGCCGTAAATTCGGCGACATACCCTCGCCAAATGTACGACAGTATAAATCCGGTCTGCACTATATTGGCGTTGTAGAGTTGGGTCGGGGTGCCGTACTGGCCTGCTCCGTACGTCGCTTGGTAGGTCATCTGACCGCTATGTATCGTCCGCATTGACAACATAGCCATGTTCTCGTTTTCGGAACGGATCGACGTTCCACAAGGCTCGATGACTCGATCGCTGATGGTGGCATCTCGACCGCGACGATCAGCTCCGCGAATATCGCAGCTTTCGTTCATGTAGAACGACAAGGCTCTCGGCCTGGGAATCGACGGCGTCGCGTAAACATCATATCCCGGCTGCATTGTCGCCGTTGCGGCACGAGTTGTTACAACAAATCGATAGCCATATCGCTGTCCACCGGCAATCATTGCATCAATCAGGTCGGCCTGCTGCAAGGCGGCGAGATTTCCATAATTGCCGTTGCCGAATGCATTTCGATAGGTCATCTCGGCCGAATGAAGCGTCCGAAGAGCATTCAACGCAAGATGCTCATTCGCTGTCATAGTCCAAGGCTCGACAAAATTGTCTGCTTGTTCTCTTGTCTGCGAATTGACTGAAACGAAAAGTGAAACGGCCAAAACCGTCGTTGCAAATAGTCTGCAAAACTTCATGACTGACCTCCCAGGACCGGAAATAGGCAGGAAATGCCAAACGTAGTTTAACATTTGCGAGAGTCTTCGTTCAAGAGTTTTTCTAATGCTGTCGATCGATCAAGCTCGCGACAAAACCGGCGCCGAAGCCATTGTCTATGTTAACGACGGTGACGTTTGAGGAACAGGAATTGAGCATTCCTAATAACGCAGCGACGCCGCCGAATGAGGCTCCGTAGCCGATGCTGGTTGGGACTCCGATCACGGGAACGCTAACCAAACCGCCGACGACCGACGGCAAAGCGCCTTCCATTCCGGCGGCAACAATTACGGCTGAGGCATTTTGCAACGTTTCGCGTTGAGCGATAATGCGATGAACACCGGCGACACCGACATCCCAAATTCGAACAACGCGGCTGCCCATTGCCTCGGCTGTCAAAGCAGCTTCTTCAGCGACCGGAATGTCGCTCGTACCTGCGGTGACGACGGCGATCTCACGCGTTCCCTTTGGTTCGCGGTCGCGAATTATTCGAATGAGCTTCGCCGATTCGTGCCATTCGGCATCGCTGGTCACGTTGCGAATATCTCCGAAAACTTCGGCTGTCGTGCGAGTGATGAGTACGTTTGGCGAGCGTTCGATAAGCTTTTCGTAGATCGCGACGATCTGCTCTTTGGTCTTGCCAAAACCAAAGATAACCTCAGGAAAACCTTGGCGTGAGGCACGGGCGTGATCTACTTTCGTATGCCCGAGGTCTTCGTATGAGAGCGACCTTATTTGCTCGACGGCTGAATCTGCCGAGACACCGCCGGACGAAAACAGTTCAAGGATAGATATGATATCGTTGCTATTCACTTAAAGAAGAATCCGTAATTTTGCGATGACAATCAAGTGCCGTGTTTGATTACGCTAAACAAAATCATAGAATTTGAGTTATGGACCTAACAGTCGCGATCACCGGAGCCTCGGGCACGATCTACGCAAAGCGAACGCTGCAGTTGCTGGCGGCGAACGGTGTTGTCGAGACGATAAATCTGATCGTCTCGCCGACGGCTGAGGTCGTCGCTCAGGTCGAGACCGGCGAGAACATCCGAAATGCCAACGCTGAAAAGATCAACAAATGGCTAGGCCTCGACGCCGGTTCAAAACTGATCAGATATTGGAGACTCGACAATTTTGCCGCGAGGCCCTCGTCAGGCTCTTACAAACAAGCAGGCATGATCGTCGTTCCGTGTTCGATGGGCACGCTCGGAGCGATCGCGAGCGGGGCAGGAACGAACCTGATTCATCGAGCAGCTGACGTTTGCTTGAAAGAGCGCCGGAAGCTTGTTTTGGTGCCGCGTGAGACGCCGTATAACTCAATTCACCTTGAGAATATGCTGCGTCTGTCCCACGCCGGAGCACAGATCTTACCGGCTAGCCCGGGCTTTTACCACAAGCCGCAGACGATCGACGACCTTGTCGAGCATCTATGTTTCCGCATTCTCGATCAGTTCGATATTCCGCATCCGACGCATTCAGCGTGGACCGGAAACGAAGTACCTAATTGAGTTTCACCAGCCGAACGTTGCCCGTCAGACCGGAAGGCAGCACTTGGATCTTCTCCATCTCCTGCGGCTGAAAACGCTCGCCGTATCGAAGGTTAAGCAGCTTGTAATCAGGCAATCGACGGCCCGCCATATAGTTGAGAGCCGTGTTTCCGACAACAACTTTGATCTTGTTCTCGCCCATCTTGAGCATCGACGAAACGTCGAGTCGATAAGGCGGAGACCAGAGCGAACCAGCTCTTTCGCCGTTGATATAGATCACTGCGGCCTCGCGGATCGGCGGTTCGAGCCACGTACGCATTCCGTTTCGCAGGTTCTGCTCGGGCAATAGAACTGATTCGCCAAAATCTAACACAACAGCTTTGCCGTTTCGTAAAAACGCATCAGTGATATCGATGTTTCGTTCATATGTCGCTTCGCCGGAGAAATGTCGAGTCGCCTCATCGTCGGCCCATGACTTGAGTTTTGACAACGTAGTCGGCATCGCTGAGCCGTACTTAACTGTCCAATCTGAGTTCAGGTCGATCAATTCGCCGTCCGCGAGTTGCGGCTGAGACGGTGCGGTCGAGTTCTTCGCAAACACCACGACAAACGAGCGATAGCTCTCGAAATCGAGTGCAACTTCGGTCGACGAGGCATCGGAACGAACGACATTCGCTGCCACTTGTTTGCCATTGATCGCGTCCCATACCTCAGGTTTGCCGCTTGCTCGGAACGCGATCTGTACCTTGCGAGGTTGATTCGACGTATTCGCGACAAAGTAAACATCGCTTTATCGGCGGGCCGTTCGTGTTACTCTCTCACTATACGATGCGATTTTTCGGCTGCGCCTTTTAACAGCACAAGAACACTATGAATGACTCGATCTCAAGATTTTCCGACCGCGTAGCGAACTATGTCAAGTATCGTCCAGACTACCCAAGAGAGATCGTCGATCACCTAAAAAGTGAACGCGTGATGAATGACGATTCGATCATTGCTGACGTTGGAAGCGGCCCGGGAATATCGTCAAAGATCTTTCTGAAGAATGGCAACAAGGTCTTCGGCGTTGAGCCGAACGCAGCGATGAGAGAAGCGGCAACAGAGTATCTCCAGCATTTTTCAAATTTCATCTCTGTCGACGGCAACGCACACGCGACAACGCTGAGCGACGGTTCGATAGATCTGATAGTCGCCGCGCAGGCTTTCCATTGGTTCGATCCGAACATGGCCCGTAATGAATTCCGCCGGATTCTAAGCCCAAACGGCCAGGTCGTATTGATTTGGAACGAACGACGATTAGACGCGGACGATTTTCATCGCGAATACGAAGCTTTGCTCCTGAAATATGCAAACGATTATGGTTCAGTGCGTCACGAGAACATCGCTGAAGAGCAGCTACGCAATTTTTACGTACACGATTTTTCGACGTTAAGGTTCGATAATCAGCAAGAATTCGACTTTGACGGGATCAAGGGCAGAATGCTTTCGTCATCGTATATGCCGAACACCGATTCGCCAAGATATGGTGAGTTGGTAAAAGACCTCGAAGCCATCTTTGCGAAACACGAACGAAACGGTAAAATAAGGGTTTTGTATGACACGAATGTTTATCATTCAACGGTTTAGTTTATGACAGTTAAGTTAGAGGAAACTCCCGAAGTTCGCACCATTACCGTCGCCCATTCACCTGATTCAGACGACGCATTTATGTTTTACGGTCTCGCGACGAATAAGCTTGAGACCGAAGGCTTGAAGTTTGAGCACACGCTCAAGGACATTCAAACTCTGAACGAAGACGCCAAGAACGGCGTTTTTGACGTAACGGCGATATCGTTTCACGCATATGCATACGTTGCCGACAAATACGCTCTGCTGCCGCACGGCGCGAGTATCGGCGACAAATACGGTCCGATCGTTGTAACAAAAGAGCCGCGTGAATTGTCGGAATTGCCGTCGATGAAGATCGCCGTCCCGGGCGAGATGACCAGTGCGTATTTGGCACTTCGCTTATACAACCGTGATTTCGAACACGTCGTCGTCCCATTCGATGAGATCATCGATTACGTCAAAGCCGGCAAGGCCGATGCCGGATTGCTCATTCACGAAGGCCAGCTTTTCTACAATCAGCTTGGCTTGCACAAGGTGCTCGACCTCGGCGAATGGTGGTTTGAAAAGACCGGGCTGCCATTGCCGATGGGCGGAAATGTGATCCGACGTGACCTTGGCAAAGATATGATGAAGCAGGTATCGAAGCACCTTCACCGTTCGATCGAATATTCGATGGAGAACCGTGAGGACGCGCTTGCGTATGCGATGCAGTTCGCACGCGATATGGAACCGGCTCTTGCAGATCGCTTTGTCGCAATGTGGGTCAACGACCTGACGCTCGACTACGGCGACCGCGGCCGCGAAGGCGTCAAGCGTTTCTTAGCTGAGGGCCACAAGGCCGGACTGATCCCGCATAAGGTAAAGATCGATTTTGTAGATTAGTACGAACTTCATTAACGCAAAATGCCGCGCTTTTTCCGTCTCGGAGGTGCGGCATTTTTGCGCGTTGTGTTAAATCAGGTTCGGATTTAGAATTACGTAAGCCAAATGGCAGAAACTGCGACAAAAAACGATCTGATCACTTTTGCGGGGCCGATCTTTGATCTTGTGCTGCGGCTCAAGTCAGAGATAGTTGCGCCTTCGAACGATCTGCGGCCGAAATTCGCGGGAATGCTCGAAGATTTCGAGAAACGTGCCGAACGGTATCGTTTTAACGGCAAGATCGTGTCTGTCTCGAAATTCGCTTTAGCATCGTTCGTTGACGAATCGGTTCTGACGAACAACTTTCCGATGCGGACCGAATGGGAACGCAATCCGTTGCAGCTAGAATTCTTTGGTGAGGCTCTGGCCGGCAACAAATTCTTTGACAAGCTCGAGTCAATGCTTCAGCAGATCGACGTCACGCAGGACGCGGTCGAGATCTATTACTACTGCATGCTGCTCGGCTTCAAAGGCCGTTACGGCGTTTATGAGCAGGAGAAACTGCTCGCGATAATGAAAACTACGGCCGAGGCGTTGATGAAGGTCGGCAAGCTCAAGGATGTCGAGCTTTCGCCAAACTGGCTAGCGGTCGATCAGCCCGAACCGCCGCCGAAACGCGGGATGCCGACTTGGGCAAAGGTCGGTGCATTTGCGGGGCTCGGACTTGGGTTGATCACATATTTGGTGTTTTTCGTGCTTTCGTCAAAATTTGCGCAGGATACGATCGAGAGCCTGCAATTCGGCGGCTAAAACTGTATGAGTTCGTGGCACACAAGCCAATTGACTTACGCCTTTGGCATCGGCGGCATTATGTCGTTTTACGGCATAATGGGCCTCGTCGCCTATATGCTGCCGACCGATATGATCTCGCGTCAGGGACGGATCATATTCATCGCGGTCGTGCTGCTAACGTTTCCGTTCGCAATTCTGTTTACGTATCTGATCGCCCGACGACGTCGCAAAAAAGAGGCCCTTGCCGAATCGTCAGCGACAGATTCTACGCCCGATGAACCAAAGCCGGCAAAGGCAGTCTCTGCCGTAAAGAACCCTGAGATCGACCGTGGAATAACCGAAGTCATCGATTTTTTGAAATCGTCAAACCTCGGCACAGGCGGCAAAGATGCGATCTACAGTTTGCCGTGGTATTTGGTCGCGGGCGTCACACGTTCGGGCAAAAGTTCGCTCGTTATCGGATCGAATTTCGATTTTAAAACAACTGCTAGCCAGCGAAGCTCGGACCAAAAGCTTGTTCGACCAACGCCGGGAGTCGATTGGCGAGTTTCGAGCGAGGCCGTATTTGTTGACGTTTCGGGCCGTTTGATGTCCGAGAACAAAGGCTCAGATGAATGGCGTTCACTTATCGAATCGATCCGCATCCAGAGGCCAAATCGGCCGATCGACGGCATGATACTCGCCGTTGATGCGAATTCGGTACTCAAGTCTGACGAACGCGATCAGGAACAGGCTGCGAAAGAGCTTCGGTCGCGGATCGATGAGGTGATCGCGAGGCTCAAGGTCAAATTCCCGATCTACGTCGTATTCACGAACGCCGATTCGATCGAAGGCTTTGGCGATTCGTTCTCAGTCTCGCGAAACGAGGCTCAGGAATTGGTTTGGGGCTCGACGATTCCGATTGAAAAGAGCGAAAACGCACAGGCGTTGTTCGACGGCGAATTCGAGCTGCTTCGCGAGGCAGCAATGAAGCGGCGACTGGCAAGACTCTCAGCTCCATTTGCGCCGGTCAAACAACTTAGGATATTTAACTTCCCGCTGCACTTTGGTTCGGCCCGAAGAAAGCTCGGAGCATTTCTTTCGACATTATTCAGGCCTGATCCTTTTAGCGAAAATCCCTTTTTGCGCGGCTTTTACCTCACGTCTGCTCCGGCGGCAAAGGCTGCGAGTAATGTGCCGGCGACGGTCGGTAAGACGTTTTTCGTAGAGCGATTCTTCCGCGATGTCGTTCTACGCGACCGTGATCTCGTTGCGACGATGATCGCTCAGCGGCAGCGTGCACCGATATTCGGCTGGGCTCTGACGATGATCGGAGCGGCACTTGTCGGGTTGCTGCTGATCGGTGCGGGCGTGTCGCTGTATAACAACAAGAAGATGCTCGACGACGCAAAAGAACGCGGCGAGCGAGTTATTCAGATCACGAAAACCGACGGCTATAAAGATCCTGCAAAAGCCGACGAAAAGACTATCCGCAACGAAGTCAACGCGACCGAAGACCTGCGGCAGATCCTCGTAAAGCTCGATGATTACGAGCGAAACGGTGCCCCGTGGTTTATGCGATTTGGCCTGTACTCGGGAAATCGAGTTTACAAGCAACACCTGCTCAAGATCTATATGTCGGTCATCGAGAACCGATACAAGGCCCAAACGGTCAAGCGTGTCGAGGCCGATCTGAAGAAGTTCTCAGAATCGACGCCCGTTGTAAATGCTGGAAAACTAACCGATGCGGAAGAAGGCGTTTTGAGCAAAAACTACGATCTGCTCAAGGCATATCTGATGCTCACCAAGCAGTTCAAGGAAAAGGCTGACCCAACGCATATCTCGACCACGCTGAAAGATAGCTGGACTGCCGATGGCAAGTTTCCGGCGGAACTAAAGCCCGTGGCCTTGCAACAGCTTGAGTTCTGGGCGAAACAGGTCGATCGCGAGGATAGCGATTTTACGTTCCCGCGAATTTCGCCCGACAGCAAGATCATCGACGAAACGCGCAAGAAACTGCAGGTTTTTCCAGCCGTTTATCGTTACTACAAACGTAAGGTGACGGAGATCGGCAAGCAGATCGATGCCGAGCACGGCTCGTATTCGGTCGATTCTATATTGACCGACAAGGGCTCGCCGTCGGGATTTATCAACGGTAATTACACTGTTCCAGGAGCATTTACGCGTGCCGGTTTGCCGTTCATGCAGAAAGCGATCGCCGAGGCTAACGATAAACTCAGCGAAGACGATTGGGTCATGGGCGAGACCGGCAAATCGAACCTCGACGTGTCGTCCGAGGCTCAGAATCTTGAGGCTCGCTATTATCGCGATTACGCCGACCATTGGCGGACATTCGTCAAGGGCGTTACGGTGACGCCCTATAAGACAAAGGCTGAAGCAACGTCTGCACTGCAGGCTTTCACGGCTGCTAACTCGCCAATGAAGGTGCTGCTGATCGAGATCGCGCGCAATACAAATCTTTCTGCACGCAAAGAAAACGAAGGCTGGTGGGACTATTTCAAGAGCTTTTTCGTCAGCGACGATACCAAAGACACTGGTGGCACGACTCAGCCTGAGAAAGATTTCAAGCCGCTTTTCGCATTTGTCGGCAAGAAGACGGACAAGGACAATGCACCGATAGATCGATATGGAACCGCGATCGGCAACGTATCTAACTTGCTCAATCAAGCATCGGAAGATTCGCTGAAACAGGCTGCAAAAGATCTTGCCGAAGAGAAAGATCCGCTCAAGCTGCGTTCGACCGAAAGCTCGATCACCGGAATGCTCGAATCGTTCAAGGAAACGGCATCGTCGCAGGAACTTGCGTTGTTGATCCAGCGACCGCTTGGAAATCTGCGGACGATGCTTGGTGCGGACGCTCGCGGTCAGCTTGGCAAGCAGTGGACCGAGCAAGTGCTGCCGGCGGGGAAAGAGTTTGAGGCTTGCTATCCGTTCGTCGATTCTCAGACCGAATGTGATCTGACGAAACTGACGGCGTTCCTCAATCCTGTTGACGGGACGCTCTCGAAATTCTACAAAGATCGTCTCGAACGTTATTTCGAAGAATCGAACGGTGTCCTCAAATTGAAAGACTCGGCTGAGGTCAAATTTAGCAAAGAGTTCGTCGCGTATCTTAATTCGGCATTTGCCGTAAGAAAAGCGTTGTACGGCACGAGCCAGACACCGAAATTTGAATACGAATTCAGCTTCAAACCGTCGAAAGACGCGATCATCGAGATAGTCATTGACGGACAAAAGATCACGTCCGAAGGCACGGCATCGATCAAGGGTACGTTCCCGGCGGCAGGTTCGGCGGAGACGGGCGTGATAATGAGTTCGGCTTCGGGCGGCACGACGCCGGCACCGGCGACCTCGACGACGCCGACGAACGCTGCCCCAACGAGCAGTAGTTCTTCGCTCAAATTCCCCGGAAATTGGGGCCTGTTTAGGTTCGTCGATGCCGGAAAACCATCGAAACAGCCCGGCGGCGAATACAGCATCAGCTATAGTGTCGGCGGCAAACCGATCTCGGCGACGATCAAACCGAGCGGCGGCGATCTGTTTGACAAAGGCGTCTTCCGATCCGTTAAAGCACCGCAAAATATACTCGAATAGGAGATTCGAATGGAAAATGTAAAACAGCTACTCAATAACGGCGACCTGACCGGTGCCATTGCTGCTGCCCTTGACGTCGTTCGTGCTGAGCCGACAAATATTGCGGCCCGGATTTTTCTATTCGAACTTTCGCTGTTCTCTGGCGACTGGGACCGTGCCGACAAACAGATGGACGTGATCGGTCACCAGGATGCGAAAGCCGCCATGGGCTCGCTCATTTTCCGCCAGTGCCTTGTCGCCGAGAAAGACCGTGTGAAGTTCTATTCCGATGGTCTCAAGCCCGGAATTCTCGCTCCACCGCCGATCTATATTGAGGATATGCTGAACGCGAACAATCGAATTCGCGAGGGCAACATCGCCGAGGCACGCGAGATCTTGGATCGTGTCGAAGAGGAACGTCCGGCGTTCGCATGTACTGTAAACGGCAATATGGTAGAAGACTTTCGCGATTACAACGACGCTACAATGTGCCTGTTCGAGGTAATTTTCAAAGACAGCTACACATGGCTGCCGTTCGAAAATGTCAGCAAAGTGACGTTTTTCGAACCGAAAAGCCTTCGCGATCTGTATTGGCGTCAGGCCAATGTCGAGATGACGAACGGCACGAACGGCGAAATGTTCTTTTCGACATTGTATGCAGGAACCTCAGCGAGTAGCGACGATGCCGTTCGCCTCGGACGTGCGACGGATTGGGAAGACCTCGGCAGTGAATTCTATCGCGGTCTTGGTTGCCGAACATTTTTTGTCGAAGGCAAAGAACTCTCGATACTCGAACTAAACAGTATCGAATTCGAGCATTCGGACGAAATCGAATAATTTTTGTGCTTAAAAAGCACTTTTCGGTTATTATTATTGGCGCGTTACGCAAAATCAGTATTATTTAGCGTCATTGTATCTGTAACAGGGAGCAAGTTTTTTAATGAGCGACGAGCTAGAGATACCGCCGGTGTTAGACATCGACGCATTGCTACAACCGATATCGGATGATTCGCCATCGGGCGAAAATATGCGGTATTCGGGGCTTTACGATGAAATTTCGGAGGCCCGCCGTGCAGATATCGCCGTTGCTCAAGGCGATTGGCAGACCGAGATCAAGGTTGCCGACTATCGAAAAGTACTCGAACTCGCCGTTCCGGCACTCACTTCTCAGACAAAAGATATTCAGGTCGCGGTTTGGTTGACCGAAGCTTTGGTAAAACTTCACGGTTTCGCAGGTTTTCGTGACGGCGTTCGTTTGGTCACCAAACTTCAGGAAGATTTTTGGGATACACTGCATCCGATCGTTGAAGACGGCGATATGGAAGGCCGCGCAAATGCCGTCTCGTGGCTCGACACGCAAGGTGCGACATTCGTCCAGAGCATCGCTCTAACCGCTGGTGCCGGTTATGGTTACGCCGATTGGGTCGATGCGAAACGGTTCGATGTTCCGGACAATATCGCTTCGCTTAGCGAAGAGGAACAAGCCAAATTCGCCGATCTCAAGGCCCAGGTCGAACGAGAGGGACGCGTAACCGCAGACAAATGGCGTTCGGCCGTAGCCCAGACGCGGCGGCAGTTTTGTGAACAAAATTCGGCGGCGATCGCTGAGTGTATGGAAGCTCTTTCTGCACTCGACACCGCGAACGAATCGCTCTACGAACGCAATCAAATGCCCGGCTTGTCAAAGATCCGCAAGGCCCTTGACCAAGTCAAAGATCAGGCCGATAAGCTGCTCGAGCTCAAGCGTGCGGAGGAACCTATG